>JBKPPU010000064.1:0-61637 GCA_046733695.1 Acidobacteriota bacterium | reverse complement strand
CGTCTGTGTGTTCGCGATCGGCTTCCCAATCGGCACCGACGCACCCACCTCCTGGTCGCGCTCTATTCGTTGGCAGCAGCTAAAAGTTGTGTTCTCGGTTGGTCCATAACCATTGATCAGACAACCGCCATCCAACCAACGCAACGCTTTCTTTACGTGTTCGGGCGACAGCACATCGCCTCCGGCCAGCAGTTGCTTCAACCCACGCAACTCCGCGGGCCGCTCATCCACCAGCAGGTGAAACAAGCCCGCCGTCAACCACAACGTGCTCACGTTGTATCGCCGCAGCGCTGCTCCCAACTCCTCCAGGGTCGGTGCGCCCGGCTCCAGCACCACCAGCCGCCCACCGTTCAGCAAACTCCCCCACACCTCGAACGTCGACGCATCGAACGTCTGCGGCGCCAGCTGCACAAACACTTCTTCCGCTCCGAACTCCGCATAGTTCGTTTCCTTCACCAGTCGCACTACAGCCCGCTGGACAACTGCCACTCCCTTCGGCTCACCCGTCGACCCCGACGTGTACATCACGTACGCCAGGTTCTCTCCTTCAACATCGCTGATTACATTCTCCTCACTGCGCTTCGCGATCTCTTCCCACTCGCCATCCAGACTCACCACCTGGCCCCAATGCAACGGCAACGCATCGACTAGTGATTCCTGCGTCAGCACTACTGCTACTCCTGCATCCGCCAGCATGTAGGCCAATCGTTCCGTCGGATAGCTCGCATCGAGAGGCACATAAGCGCCGCCTGCTTTCAGGATCCCCAGCATCGCCACTACCATTTCCAGCGACCGCTCCACGCATAAGCCCACGCTCACTTCCGGTCCCACTCCCAACTCGCGCAGGTAATGGGCAAGTTGATTGGCACGCCGATTCAACTCCTCGTAACTCCAGCTCCGCTCGCCCATCACTACAGCCATTGCTTTCGGCCGCTGCTGCACCTGCTCCTCAAACACGGCCGCGATGCTGCGCTCGCGCCCATACTCTCGCTCCGTCTTATTCCACTCGCGCAGTTGCAGCTGCTCCGCTCCACTCAGCAGCTCCAACTCATGCACTCTTGCTTCCGGCCGCACCAAGATCTCCGGCATCTGCTCCAGCACTTGTTCAAAATGATGAAGCAGACGAGCTGCCATTGCTGAATCAAGGAAATCAGTCGCGTATGTCGCACGCAGTTTCAGCGATTCGCGTGTAATGAGCTCGATAATCAGGGGTGTATCATGCAGCGCGAACGCTCGCGCTTGCACGATGATCAACCCTCCATATTGTTTACTTGAATTTGATTCTTCCGGCGACTGCAACACGAGGCGGCTTTCAAACAAACTAATGTTCGAATCCAACTGGGCCCACTGAAGCATGAGCGCCCTTGGCGCCGGCGCTAGTCTCGAAAGCTGAAGCCAGGCGGCGTCCTGTGTTTTCAGCCACTCTGGTACCGTGCTCCTGCTCTCAATATCAACTCGCAGCGGTAAGGTATCGAAAGACATTTCGGCAGACTGCATATCGACGCCAAACGTGACACGCTCTTCTCCGGTATAGTTTCCCAGCACTACTGCCCATGCACTTCGCATCAGTGTGTCGAAGGAAATACCCCGAGCGCCTGCTGTGTGCCGGAGACTTGCCACGGTGGATTGGTTCAACTCCAGTTCTGTCTCACCGTAAAAGTTCTCATCATCAGGCGCTTTGTCACCGCGTGTAGAGATGAAAGTTGAGGCGCGAAAGTCTGCAAGAGTTCTGCTCCACCATTCACGTGCCGGCGAGTAGTGCCCGTTCTGAGATGTGAAGTCATCGTTCAGGTTGATTCGGTCGACAACTACCGCATGGCCGTTGCCGATTTGCGCATAGGTTTCGAGCGCTTCCTGGAAGAGCAACATGAGCGAGCGCCTGTCGAACAATAGCGGCGAGTAACTACACACAACTTGATACGTGTCGCCGGCGGTGCGGCAGAGACACAAGCGAACCAGCGGAGGCAGTGCCGCGTTGAAGCCTTGTTCCTTCTCTTTACGAATCAGCGTCACGAACTCAGCGAACTGCTGTGCGGGGGTCAGTTCGCACCAGTCGTAATGTTTCAGCGGCAATCGCGTTTTTCGTTGCACTACCTGAAGCGGTTTTTCGACGCGTTTCCAAACCAGCGTCGTAGACAGACTTGGATGCCGCTTACAAACCTTCTCCCAGGTCTCGGCGAACACTGCTTCAGACAACTCGCCCCGCAGAACAAAATTCCAGATTTCTGTTAGCTCTTTCGCGTCAGGAGCGTAGCCCGCCTCCAACAGCAGAGCTTCCTGCCGGCGGTTCAGTGGATAAACGTTCTCAAGGATTATCTGGTCCATGTGCTTACCCTTTACGAACGGTCAGAACCACCACGCGTTAGCGGGTGGGTGCGCAGCCTTATTCGATTGGAGCCTACGGCGGACCCACCCGCTACCGCGTGGTGGTTCTGACCGTATCCAAGTCAGGTTCCGTTATGCGGCGATTGAGCTCTTCCGCAACTCTCGATTGAGGAAGATCTCTTTGTGACCATAGAGTCTCTCAGCGGGGATGCCGCGGTTGCGGCACTCCTGCACGAGTTTGTTCGACTCCACAATCGGGCGCGATTCGTCGGTGTATTGAATTGAGGTCAAATAGGTTAGCCACGGCTCCTGGCCCATCGCGTAGACGTAAACCTGACCAGGGCGTAGCCGCTCGACTATGTCAAAAGCCTTTTCGAAGTTCGAGCCGTCGAACCTTCGGGATTGATCTACTTTGCGAGCCATTGGCTTGGTAAGTAATGGCCCGTAAAGCCAGCTAAGCGGCGCGCCATCGCACTCCATGCCCACGAAGAACACATCAACCGCGCCTACAAACTCCTGTAAGTTGCGGTAAAGTCGCGGCTCGATGTTGTTCGAATCGGCGGCGCAGACGAGCGTGTTACCTTCGAGGTTGATAAGGTATGCAATCTTCGTTCGAATGTTGAGATCGGCATGCTCGCCAAGAAAAGGAAGCCCCGTGATCCCACCCCCCTCGACCTCGATCGTTTCCATCTCATCAATTTCTCTGACTCGCGGAAACCCGACGTGTTGCAGGATCAACTTCAACGACGGATCCGCCAGGTTACCACCGCTATTCTTCGGCACAATGACATTCTTGATCTTGTGACGCAGTTGCAGGAGCGTTTCGAACATGCAGTGGTCCTGGTGATTGTGCGTGATGAGCGCGTAATCGATCTGCTCGGGCAGATCACAAAAACTGTAGCGCTCGATGCCGGTCGCGCAGGGATAACTGATCACCGGATCACACAGGATGCTGGTATGTTCCGATTCCACCAGAATGCAGGCATGGCCAAAGTAACGAATGCGCACGCCAGGGCCCGTAAATTTCGCAGCTTGAGGAGGCGCTTCAGAAGTGAAGAAAGTAGTAAACATCTCCGCTTGATCGGCCTTGATACCGAGAGCTTCGATCGCGTGTCCGACCGGCTGCGGCGTGTCCTTCATTTTGAATAACTCTGCCAGACCCGGATGGTTGAACGGCAAATTGAGCTTGAGGCCGGAGCTGTGATCCAACCGCGGTGTGCTGAAGACAAAAGATCGCTGGTCTTTCTCTGTCAACGTAAGTGTCAAACTCTGCGACGCCTCGTTGTAATAAGGACTGTGGTAAAGCAGGCCTTCGATGAATCGAATGGCGGGATGATTATTGAGATCGTATACCAGCTCCACGTAACCCCTGAGTGGATCCGGCACTCTCTCGTAGAGCGATTCCAAAGAGAGACCGGTTGCTTCTTCGGCAAGAATCTTGTCGAGTGTCTTAACAGCGTCTGCAAAAGCCAGCATGTGCGGGTTCTCTTTGAGTGTTTTTTCACGGAGGGTTTTTATTTCGGCGACTCTCCCGGCGTCATAATCGATGAACGGCCCTCCCAGATTCGCGGGATTCTTCAAGGCTGACACATGCACCTGCGGCGCGACAATGAACGACTCCATTAATTTGAGGTGGAGATTGGCCACATACATCGGCGCTGTTGACGGAGAGATCAAGTAGGACCAGGCGTACCATTGATTGAACAAAGGCTCCACCATCACATTACCTTTTAGGTACATCTCGTTGTTCATTCTCTTGTGCTTTCTGTGGGCTTTTTGTGGCCAGGTGTCAGTGTTAAGAGGCCTGACTCATGACTTCGGCCTGGACAAACAAGCCGTCGTTCATTGCTGCACTTATGTTGTCTGACAGTCCGGCTATTGTCGGCTGCTCAAACAGGCTGTGAAGATCGATATCGACATGAAATATTTCGCGCAGTCGCGTGATAACCTCCGTTGCCAGCAGTGAATTACCACCAGCGGCGAAGAAGTCGCTATGAATGGTTATCGCCTCGATGCCAAGCACCTCAGACCACACTTCCGCGATCAATTCGTCAACCAGGTTACGTGGTCCAATATGGCCATCAGACTCTATCGTGGAGTTCTTCCACTCCAGGAACTGCTGCCGCTCGGCTTCACTCTGCCACAGTGGCAAAGCGGACAACGATTGAGTCGGGTCGGCCACGGCCGCTGCCAGCAACACCTGCCAATGCTCCAACATCCGCGCAATGGTCGTCTCTTCCCATAGGTCCGTCCGGTAGTTGCACCACGCCACCAACCTTCTGTCTCTCTCCATCAGCCCCAGCGTCAAGTCAAACTGGGTCGTATCCAGCTCCACTGCCAGCGGCTCCAGCTTCAGCCCCGACGGCACTTCAAACTCACCCAGCGGCGCGTTCTGCAACACGAACATCACCTGTAATAGCGGCGAGCGACTCACATCGCGCTCCGGCTGCAACTCCTCCACCACCATCTCGAACGGCACGTCCTGATGCGTGTACGCTCCTAAACACACTTCCCTTACTTGCTGCAGCTGCTCCCGAAAACTCATCGCCGCATGCAGCCGAGCGCGGAGCACAAGCGTGTTTGTGAAAAATCCGATCAGCCCTTCCACTTCGCCACGCGTGCGGTTCGCGATCGACGTCCCCACATTCAGGTCCCACTGCCCGCTATAACGCGCCAGCAACGTCTGCCACCCACTCAGCAGCGTCATGAACAGCGTCACTCCTTCGCGCCGGCTTAACTCTCCCAACCCGCGCGTCAATTCCTCACTGAACTCGATTATCAGGCTCGCGCCGCGATAACGCTGTACTGACGGTCGTGCGTGGTCCGTAGCCAACTCCAGCACCCCGCTGCTCCCCGCCAACTGCTCCCGCCAGTAACTCATCTGCTTTTCCAGCACGTCGCCTTGCAACCACTCGCGTTGCCACTCCGCAAAGTCCGCATACTGAATCGGCAACTCAGGAAGCGGGGACGCTTCCCCACGCCGGTAGGCTTCATACAGCGTTGTCAACTCACGGATCAGCACACCCACCGACCACCCATCGGTGACGATGTGATGCAAGGTTAACAACAGCACGTGCTCCTGCTCGGCCAGCCGCAACAACGCCGCCCGCCACAGTGGTCCATGAGCTAAGTCAAAAGGTAGCGCCGCTTCTTCCGCCGCCAACTGTTTGGCGCTGGCATCTACCAGCGACCCACAGTTCACCAGCTCTGGGAAGGTGTAATCGTGTGTTACTTTCTGTTTGGACGAATAGCGGCTAGCAAGAATCTCTCTGTCTCCTTCCGTCAGTGCTTGTAAATCGGTTACTGGCAGGTTGATGGGCACTGCCGGCGCGATGTGTTGTACGGGCTGGCCACCGACACTCGGAAAGCTCGTCCGCAACACTTCATGCCGCCGCACAATCTCAGTCAGACTTTGCGCCAAAGCAGCGTGGTCCAAGTCTCCGGTTAACTTGATCGCCGCCGGCACGTTGTAAAACGCACTCTGCGGCTCGAACTGGTCCAAAAACCATAACCGCTGTTGCGCATAAGACAATGATGGCGCCCTCTCGCGGCTGCGCCGCTCGATTGCCGGTCCAGTGCCCACCGCTTCCCGCTGCCGCTCCGCCATGATCAACTGCGCCAGTTCAGCCAACGTCGTTGTCTCGAACATCGCCCGCAGCGGCAGTTCGATCTGGAACACCGCCTGGATCCGCGACACCACCTGTGTCGCCAACAGTGAATGCCCGCCACGATTGAAGAAGTTGTCCTGCACCGAGATCCGTTCTACTCCCAGCACTTCCGCCCAGATGCTCGCCAACAACTCTTCTTCCTGTGTCCGCAGCGCCACATAGCCCTCTGCCTCTTCTTCCCCGGCTCCGTCAAGCGCCGCAAGGGCTTGCCGGTCTATCTTCCCGCTCGGCGTCAACGGTAATCGCTCCAACTTCACTAGTAACTGCGGCACCATATAGGGCGGCAACTTCTCCTTTAAATACCGCTGCAGATCTCCGGGTGCCGCTTCGCCCACTACATACGCCAGCAACTGCTTGTCGCCAGACTTTCCTTCTCTTACGACAGCTACCGCCTCACGCACTTGCGCCTGCTGCCGCAACACCCACTCGATCTCCCCCAACTCGATCCGGAAGCCCCGCACTTTCACCTGCTGATCGTTGCGCCCCAGGTACTCCAACTCTCCTGCTTCATTCCAACGCACCACATCGCCGGTCCGGTACAGGCGCGCTCCGGGACTCGTACTGTACGGATGCGGCACGAATCGTTCTGCCGTCAATCCCGCTTGCTGCCAGTAACCATGGGCAAGACTCTCGCCGCCGACGTATAGTTCTCCCGCGACTCCTACCGGGACCACTCGCATCGCTTCATCCAGCACGTACGCCTGTGTATTTATTATTGGCCCGCCAATCGGAATGCTGTGTCGCCTCATTCCTGTTCCACATGCCCAGTACGTCACATCGATAGCTGCTTCCGTTGGGCCATACAGGTTGAACAACTCTGCCCCAAGGCGTTGGCTGAACTTCTCCGCCAGCTTCACCGGCATTGCTTCGGCGCCGCAGAACACGTATCGCAAACTCACGCATTCCTCGATGCCGCTTTGCTCCAACAGCGCTTCCAGTAACGAAGGCACTATCTTCAGCGCAGTGATCTTTTGCTCCTTAATGAAGTGGACCAGGTAAGCCGGATCCTGATGCCCACCCGGAACTGCGATTACCAGTCGCGCTCCCACCAACAGCGGCGCGAAAAGCTCCCACACCGAGGCGTCGAAGCTAAAAGGCGTCTTTTGAATCACGCGATCTGCTGTCGTCAATGGAAAGCGTCGTTGCATCCACGCCATGTGATTGCCCAATGCGCGGTGGGGTACCATCACTCCTTTCGGCTGCCCTGTCGAACCTGACGTGTAGATCATGTACGCCAAGTTTTCAGCCGTCGCGACCGCCGGCGGATTCGTATCCGGGGATTGCGCAATTTCATCCCAGTCTGCGTCGAGCCGAATCACTTGCGCGCGATGCTCCGGCAGTTGCTCTTCCAAGTGCTGCTGCATCAGCAACAGCCTGATGCCTGAATCTGTCAGCATCTGCCGTAGTCGTTCACGGGGATACTCCGGGTCTAACGGCAAATAAGCGCCACCGGCTTTCAAGATTCCCAGCAGCCCCACCACCATCTCCAGCGAACGTTCCAGACACAACCCAACATGTACGTCTGGTCCAACGCCACGGCGGCGCAGATAATGGGCCAACTGATTGGCACGCGCATTCAGCTCGCCATAACTCAGTTGCTCGTCCCCGAAGATCACTGCCGTCGCAGCCGGTGTCTCCGCCACCTGTCGCTCGAACAGTTCATGGATGCACGTCTCACGCGGGTACTCAGCACTCGTCTCGTTCCATGCCGACAACTGCTGCCGCTCGGCTTCACTCAGCAATAAACTGATATCGGTTACCGCCTGGCAGTTCGGCAACTGCTGCAACACGCGGATAAACTGGTCCAACATTCTGCTGATAGTCGCGGCACTGAACAGATCGCCAAAGTACTTGCACGACACTTGCAGCGACTCACTCTGAAACATTGAGATCGCTAACGGGAATGTGTCCTCGAGGTTTGCACCAAACTCGCCCATTCTCACCGAGCCCGCCCCATTGGCTCCCGCGTTCGTCACATCGAGCGTGTAGTTCTCGAACACCATCAGAGTCTCGAATAGCGGCGTGCCTCTGCCCAACCGGCTCTGCTTCTGTATCTCTGTAAACGGCACATAGCCATACTTCTGGCTCTGCTGGAACGTTGTATGCAAATGCCTTATTACTTCCGGAAGCGATTCGCTTCCAGCCAAACTCACGACCACCGGAATACTGTTAATGCACAGCCCTACCATCCGCTCTATTTCCGCCAGTTCGGCCAGGCGGCCCGAGATAACGGCGCCGAACACCACGTCCTTCTCACCGGAATACCTCTGTAGCACCAGGCCCCAGGCCAATTGCAGTAATGTATTGACCGTCACGTGATGCCGCTTGGCTAATGCCTTCAACTGCGACATCCCTTCGGCACTCAAACTCGCTTCTTGCTCCTGGTGGATAGGATTTTGCTGACGTGCTTGCGTGACGTATGGCAACCGGGCCACGGTCTCAACGTTCGCAAGGTACGTTTGCCAGTAGCGGCAGCCCTCCCTCATATCCTGTGCCAACAACCATTCGACGTAGCGAGCGTACTCAGCCACTGGAGGAAGCACGGGATTTACTCCCGCGCTCAGCGCCTCATATACCTGCATCACTTCGGTGAAGACCAGCCTGATGCTCCACCCGTCCAGCAGACTATGGTGATGACTCCACAAGAGCCGATACTGTTCATCATTGATGCGAAACAGGCTGAGCCGCATGAGCGGCGCCTGCGTCCGCGAAAACCCTCGGGCCCTATCTGCCTGGCGATACTGTTCAAAGCGTGCCGCCTGCTCTTCTGCGGTCATCCCACGGAGATCTTCCTCATACCAGGGCAACGACACGCGCTTGATAACGAGCTGATGCTGTTCTTCACCTTCTCCCACGAATATAGTTCGCAACATCGCATGGCGCTCAATCACGGTTTCCCATGCCTGTTGCAAAAGCCGTAACTGCAAATCTCCCTCAATCGTCGAGTAGAGCTGCGTTACATAAGCCGCCGCCTCCAGGGAACTGTGAAAGAACATCCCCTTCTGCATCGCTGTAGCCGGATACAACTGATCGATCGTGTACGTGGTCTGCCATGCATTTAGCGTCCGCTGATCAACTGTCGCGAGCGGAAAATCGCTCGGGATGGAATAGCCTGCGCCGGACTCCTGATGCGCGATCAATGTCCGCAACGCATTCTCGAGGTGACCCGCCAGCGCCACCATTGTTTCTTTGCCGTACTGTCTCTCGCTGTACTCCAACTTGAAACTCAGCGCCCCCCTGGCCACTGACCCGCTTAGGCATAACGCATGACTGCGCAGACGTTGAGGGTCAACTGAATTCATCACTTGATTGAGCTCACCCTGGTATCTGAACAGTAGTACCGGCGGGTCAGCGGCCGCCGCGTCTATCAACATTTCGTCACGCAGCAGTCCATAACCAATCCCATGATGCGGCACCGCTCGGTATTGTTCTTTGACACTCTTAATTATTGTCGGGAGATCCTGAGCTTCGCTGTGCAGGATGAGCGGATAGCGCGTCGTGAAACAGCCAATCGTGCTGCTTAGATCTATTTCCGGGAACAGATCTCGACAGTGCTCTTCCAGCGTTATGCGCACACCGGTTTGACCCGACCCCTCGCGCCCTTGTCGTATCGCCAGGTACACGGCGCAAAGCAACAGCTCATTAATATTAGTGTGATAGTTAGCAGTGCAGTCTTTTAATAGCGCCGTTGTCTCAGCGACACTCAGTTGCACCGGCACATTACGAGTACTGGCATAAGGAGTCGCTTCCTTTGAGAGTGGCGGCACGGGCCAAGGCTCTACCTTGTTTGTGGAGTTGTCGAGCCAGTAGTTCAGTTCACCCCGCAAAGCATCCGACCTCGCGAAATCCTTCAGCGCTTCTTCCCATTGTTGATAGGATGAGTTTTCAGTAGTGTGCTGAGTTGGCCCACCCGAAGATACATGGGCGTGGGCAGCCCCCAGGTCACGCAGCAACACGCGCCAGGAAGCCTCGTCAATCAACAGGCGATGGATAACGATAAAGAGACGGCCCTGTTTCTCAGCGTGGTCTTGCAGATATACGGCTCGGAACAATGGTCCTTGCGTGATATCCAGGCTGCGCAGGTAGTGAGCACACCGTTCGCGGATGAAGTTAGAGTGCGAATTAGGATCTTCAGGCAGCGTTTCGAGTACACAACTCTCTGAGATCATCGCTGCCGTGAGTGGCGTCTCTACGGCCTGCCACACGCCATCGGCAAAGACAAAACGCAGACGGAGGACATCGTGACGACGATAGAGCGTTTCGACAACCCGAGGCAGATCTAAACCCGCCGGCGCCGTCAGCAATACCGCCTGAGTGTCGTGGTTATGCGGCAGAACGTCAGCAGCCAAGAATTCACGCTGGATTGGAAGCAGTTGCATTTTTTGAAGTCAAAAACCGGGCTGGGTTAGTGAGTTTCGCTCAATTCCGGGAAGGCTGGATGTTGCCGGGCAGTTTCGGCGGTCGCCACCCACCGAGCGCTTCCTCAACAATAGCCGCCGCAACGAGAACTGTGTCTTCCTCGTTTCGCCGCCCGACGATTTGTACGCCGATGGGCAATCCATCCGACGTCATCGCCGCCGGCACGCAGACACAAGGCAGATCATAAATGTTGAATGCCGCAGAGTACCTGAGGGCGCTGACAGTGCTTAACGTCTTTCCCGCTACAGTAAGCCGGAAGGTGCCGTGTTTGAACGCGGGCGTCGCCCCCACCGGCGCAATGAGTAACGGAGTTTCATCCATCCACTCGTCGAGCGCCGAACTCAAACAGTCGCATTCGATCCAGAAGCGCACATATTCATCGAGCGTTGGTGATGGTTTCTCGTCTACGCCGGACAGTACCCAGCGAACCAACCCACCGGCTTCGTGCTCGTGGCCCGCGTAAAAGTCGCGGAGGTGTACGCGAGCGGGGGGAGACAATAACTGGTGACACATGTCCGCTCCACGTTCGACGCTCGGTGCAAGATGCTCCTCCACGATCAGCCCTGCGTCACCCAGGGCTCGCGCCGCCCTCTCCACCGCTCTACGGGTTTCCTCGGTGACAGGCGCAATGCCATCGTCCGTGTACCATGCGGCGCGCCAACCGCGCATCGCAACCGCGCGATTTAGCAACGAGTTTGACCTGGATGTCGCGGGGGAACTTTCACTGCCGTCGAGCACATGGAACAGAAGACGAAGGTCTTCCACCCGACGCGCCATTGGGCCAATCACAGAGTAACCAAGACTCGGCGGGAACTGCCCCGTGGAGTCCACCCGCCCAATACTCGGCTTTAGACCTGCGACTCCGCAGAAATGCGATGGTATTCGAATGGAACCCGTGACGTCCGAGCCAAGACCTGCGGGAGAGAGGCAGGCCGCGATGGCGGCCCCTTCGCCTCCGCTCGATCCGCCCGGCGTTCGCGATATGTCGTACGGGTTATTCGTCTTGCCGAAGACGGGGTTATCGGCCGTGAAGTCCATTGCCAGTTCTGACAAATTAGTCTTTCCAAGAACTATCGCCCCGGCGGCTTTGAGTCGCGCAACAGAGTGGGCATCCGATTCAGGGACATGATTCGCATGAAGACGTGAGCCGCTGGTGGTTTTTAACCCGGCCGTATTTATCGCATCCTTAATAGTAACGGGCAGACCGTGCAACGGCCCGAGGTTGTCGCCTCGTATCACCGCTGCTTCCGCCTCCCTGGCTCTCTCTATGAAGTCAGGCGCCAGTGTGACGATGGCGTTTAGCTTTGGGTTCAGGGCCTCGATGCGATTCAGGTGCGCTTCGGCGATTTCAACTGGCGAGACCGCGCGCGAGCGAACGAGTTCGGTAAGTTCGACCGCAGAACAGGATGTCAGTTCGGTGATTCCCCTTCTCACTTCCATCACTACCTGCTCTCCTTCCTGGCTCGGCCTACATGATCCAAATCGACCGCCGTCATGCGCAGTTCACTCGTGTAATGACGCCCCTCCGCGTCCGGCAGCCAAGCCTGGTCGGGTGTGGGCAGCATCTCAGATAGCGTTATCCGTCCGTCGGCGTCAGCATGCCGGGACGCCTGGCGGATGACCTTGGCGAAGATGTCCACGTACACCGGGCTGTCCAGGTCCAGGTAAAAGGGCTTCACCTCGGTAGAGGCTTTGACAAACATAAAGCGAGGCATGCCATGTGAAGTGGCCCACTTGCGCGTCGCAAGGAAGCGCGCGGCCACGTCCTTCACTTCCGCAAAGGCCAGCTCGCTGGCGAAAACACTCCACGATTCGCGGCAGATCACGAAGCGGTCAATCGTCACGCGCGGATTGTGACTACCATGAGAAAGGATCTTCATGGCGTTAACGACCATCAATGACAACGCCTCGCCGATGCTCTCAATCACGTCGAAGTCGACGCGCCCATCGCGGGTCTGCATGAAGAGCCCGCCCACCGTCTTCTCCACCACGAGGTCTCCGATCGCGAGTACATTTTCCCCGTCGTCGGCGACCGAATCCTGTGTGAACTCGACCCGCCAGTCCTTCGGCGAGAGCAAGGCCACACAGGTGCGGACAGTTGACGTTTCCCAACCACTCGGAATGACGGGAACGATGCGTGGCTCGGGGAAATCGTGTTCGAGCATGCGCAAGAGTTCTTCAGGAGCGGGATGTTGGTTGAAGAAGGATGCCGCTCCGATTGTATTCTGAGAGACGTGAAGCTCGCCAAGCACCCAAAGATACTCGCCGCGCCGGATCGCTTCGGTACTCTCGGCAGCAATCAATATGTCCGGGTTGTGCTGGCGCGCGGACACCCAGCCGGGCTGTGGCGCGTCGAAGGCTTCGAGCACACGCGGGCGGAGCTCTTCGGTCGTGTAGTGAACGTGCCGCTCGCCCCGCGGGAGTGAGAGCACCTGCGCCCAACGTTCTTGCAGTTGCGGCTCCAATTCCTTATACGGTCTTTCGCGCTTGTCGCCAAAAATGAGCGGGTTGATTTGTAGCCAAAATGTGGCCGCGTTCACCAGCCGCGACCCGCCCGCGCGCGCCAGTCTCTCGTAGACTTCGTGCAGGGCCGGAACGTATAACTTGGCGACTTTATGCGACACCCAGCGGGCACTCGTCAGTAGGAGGGACAGCGGCGGCCCCAGCGACTGGACCACATCGGGCCCTAGGCGCACGTCGATGTCGCGGCGGCAGTCTTCATAGACGAGAGTTCTCGCGGCGTAAGTCTTTCCGTGCGACTTGGTCGCGTCGAGGCCAGTCAGGCGCGTGAACGTTTCCTCCAACTGGCCGAGCGCTTGATCGAGCTGCGCGGGATCGCCTGCGGCGCGTGCCACAGACGCTCTCTCTCTCTCCAACTCGTCGAGTGAACTGAGCGCTGACGCGCGCAGGCTCTCGGGCTCAATCCGCTCCAGCCGGCGGCGCAGGCGTTTCTCCATGCCCGGCACGAGGGGAAGACTGAACTCCCATGCGATCAGCTTGCGCGCCTGTAGTTGCCGCAGTATCGCAAACACTTCCTCGTCGCTTCTGATCCCGAACACCGGGTTGGTCCGAAGTACGGCCGCGACGTCGCGGGCGGTCCGCGTACCGTCGCAAGCGCGCAACGCCGCGGCCATCAGCGGCGGGAGCATCATTGGCGGGGTCATCGGCACGTGTAGAGTGCTGCCCTCGAGGTAAACGTAAGGCATGCGCCGCGGCGAGACCCACGGTAACACTTCTGCGTCGGCCGCAATCTTATCGGCCAGTGCCTTGATTCCCCAGAACTCGAAGTAAACCTTGCGCGACGTGACAAGTGCAGGGCCCGGCCGCGTGGTTATCGCCTCATCCTGTCCGAAGAATCTGGCCCATCCGATCGGCGTGAAAAAACCTATGGACTCGTTCTTCACGCAGTAGCGTTGCAGATAGCTGGCGAGCAACTCCTCATCTCGCCGCTGGTTCCTGTCACGCGTGTGCGGCGCTGACTCGTGGCGCGAGTACGACTGCGCGACACGATTAAAAGCGTGCCGGTTCTGCCAGATCAGCGCCTCGCGGAACATATCTTCATCGAACACGCTGCGAATCTCTTTCGAGGTACAGGCGACCGCATCAGCGTACGCTCGTGAGAAATCCTGCCGTACCGTTTCCACCTGTTCGGAAGCCGCGCGAAACGCCTCTAGAGACCTGTCGGCCTGCGGGTCACCAGTCGCCGTTTGTAGGAGCTTGCCCGCCTCCAGCCGCTTACGCGCACGTAACAGCGGTGCGCGCGTTTGACTCACGTCCCACTCGCCACTCGAATGAATCGCGGCTAGCGCGCGGTCAATCTCACCGTGCGCGAAGGCGCACACGCCTCTCGCAGACTCCTCCGCAGCGGCGAGTTTGTCCGCAGCCGCGCCACATTCCGGCGACGCTAATCTGAGCACGTGCGAGACGGGAAACCCCGCGCTGCGCAGCCCCATACAACGCCACAAAGCCCAACGGCCTCCCGGCAACTCGATTAAGTCTTCTGAAATCGATGTCGCCCTTGCAGTTTGCGGTTGCATGTTTTTGAAGGAATGACTTATCCGCAGATTACACAGATTGATTGATCGAGTCTGAGTAATCCGTGGATAGTGACCAATCGTCTAACGACACCATTTCAAATGCAGACGGTGTAGAGTCTCGCGTGTCTGAAGACTCGCTTGTGTCGGGAAGTTCATCGGCGATGGCCGCCAACCCTGCAATGGTGGGGTTATTGAAGAGTTGTTGCGGGTTTAACTGTAAGCCCGCCTCATTCGCGCGAGCGACGAAGTGAATAGCGACGACGGAGTCACCACCCAACTCAAAGAAGTCATCGTGAATACCGATCTTCTCGATCCCAAGGAACGTCTGCCAGATCTCGGCGAGCATTTGCTCTCGCTCATTCCTCGGCTCAACGTAAGGCGTCTCCATTTCAGGACGCGGGTGCATAGATTTCGTCGCGAGTGGTTTAAGAGCGTCAGCCTGCGTGGTGATGTCCGCCTTCATCAGCGCCGCTGCCTGCTCGATCAAGGCGTGAATATCAATCGGTGAAACAACTATCTGCGGAGGCAACAGATTGCTGGACAAGATCCGGCCAAACGCTTCTACTCCTTCAAGCGGAGTGAGCCCGTCTGAAGGTTCTGGCTGGTCCGGATTTTTGCGGTTGTTGTTTTCGTCGTGCTCGGTGATGTCTTTGATCGTGGCGGCCGAGTCGATAATCTGTCTGGCCGAGAATTCTTCAATTGTGACCAGATCATTTCCCTGTTCGTCCATTATCACAATGTCGAACGTCAGCACCTCTTTGCGCTGTTGATTGCCGGGGCCGGATTTGGCGTAACCATAAAGCCGGCGGGACAGCGGACCGTGGATGCTCACCTTTTTGTACGACAAAGGCAGGTACGAACCTCCATCTGACAGATGCTGCTTTGCGACACCGGTTACCACGTCGATTATTGCGGGATGTAATTTGTATTTCTCGAGGTCGGCGGAAAATTCTTCCGGCAGTTCTATGAATGCCAGCAACTCGTCTGTCCCGAGACGCAACGATTTCAAGCTGTGCCAGCGTGGCCCGAGACCACTCGGAACACCGCCGTCTTCCCCGAGGCTCACTTCCCTTCCGCATCTCTCTAGAATCGCACGCAGATCGTGTCTCTGAGTCGTTTGCGTTACAGCCTTGGTTATTTTGCCAATCGCATGTTCCTGCCACGGGCCGTCTTCAGAATTCGTTTTGCTCCTGACGACGAACTTGAAGCCGTTTCCATTTCTCTCCAGCAAGGTGTGCGCCTCTTTCACCTCCGTTTCACCGGGACGAAAGATGTTCAGAAAGTAAAAATCACTGAGCTCCATGACATCCGTCTTCGTGTGCTCTTCATAAGCCGCCCGCGCGATCTCCAGGTAAGCAGTGCCGGGCAACAGTGCGTGTCCGGCAATCCTGTGCTCATCCAGAGCCCAGAATTTGTCGATACTGTATCTGGTCAGATACTCTTTGCGATCGAGACTCTCGTCGATGCATTCACCAAGCAAAGGATGATCGACCTTACGGTAAGTTGATTCCTCTTTGCCTTTGAACCAACCTGCCTTTTTAGTAGCAAGCCCGATCTGTTGCCAGACACTCCAATTGACTGACACGGTACTTCTGCCGGTTTTAAGACTGTCATAACGTGCGAAAGAATCGAGGAAGAAGTTTGCGGCGCAGTAATCCACCTGGCCGACGCTGCCAAGCACAGAACTGAGCGACGAGCAAAGCAAAAAGAAGTCGAGGTCAACTTCCTTAAGAGCAAATTCAAGAGCTCTGAGTCCCTGCACTTTCGGCGCGAGCACGGCAGCGGCACGCTGTGAAGTTCCGAATTGAATCAACCCACCACCTTCAACGCCGGCTGCATGGACCACACCGTTGATGACGCCGAAGCGTTGCTGAGCTTCTGCTATCAGTTCCTGCATCCGCTTGCGATCGGTAACATCGCCACGCAGGATGACAACTTCTCCGCCGTGCTCGTCGACAGCCTGCAATTTTTTTATTTGGTGGCTGACGGGATCTCCGGCATTGTGCGTCACCAGCCACTGCTCCCACTGCTCTTTCGCCGGCATCTCTGATCGTCCCACGAGAACCAATTTTGCTCTCACAGCTTTCGCGAGATACACGGCGAACTCGAGTGCAATACCACCTAATCCCCCGGTTATCAGATATACGCCGCCATCACGCAACTTCGTTGAAGCCTGCTCTTGCAACTTAAGCGGTTCGAGGAACTGCACCCAACGCACGTCATTGCGGTACGCGACGACCGTATCAGGCAGAGGTTGGCCAAGCTCTGCAAACAGTTGAGTGACAAGTTTATTCGCGGTTGCGCTTCCGGCTTCAGGAAGAACAACGTCGATGCTGCGGCAGGTGATGTTGGGGTATTCCTGCGGGATCACTTTGCATGGTCCAAGCACTGTCGCCTTCTCAGGACACAACTCCTTCTCGCCGGCGATGCTGTGCATGTTGGAGGATAGAACATCGATATGAACCTGCTGTGTAGAAACCTGGGCGCCCAGAGCTTGAGCAAGAAACAACAGGCTATAGAAGCCGAGATCCAAAGAACGTTCGTCAGTCTCGAACGCCGCTCGGAACTCGCCTTCGGGTGTCACGCTCCAAAGGTGAACGATGCGCTCGGGACTTTTCTTTGCGCCGGCGAGCTCCTTTAACAAGAGCTGATAGTCTTCCGGACGCTGTGGGTTGATCGTGAACGCTGTCTCACTCAATCTCGCAAACTGCTCACCAGCTTGCACCGTGAACAACTCCTGCTGCGCTTGCTCGAGACGCTTCACGAGTTGGGCGCCCAGCCCTGTCTCATCGATGAAAACAAGCCAGCGTGATTTTTGACTGCTCCCGTTTCCCCATGCAAAAGACGGAGGCGGCGACTGTTTCCATAGCGGCGCGTAGAACCATTCAGAAATGTCCGGCCGCTTGTTTAACTCCAACTGCTCCGGCGCGACATCAACTGTTCGCGGCTCAATCCAATAACGCTTTCGTTCAAAGGGGTAAGTAGGCAGAGGTATGCGGCGCTGTCGTCGTCCGGAAGAAAATCCGGCCCAGTCTATTCGGCGGCCTTCCAGCCAGAGAGCCCCAGTAGCGTTGAGCAGACTGCGAAGATCTGACCCGCGTTCTGGCGCGCGAGGAAGAGAAGGAAGCACGCACTGTGCAGCGGTTTTTTGTAAATGATTTTGCGTCAGAATGGTTAAGGCTTGTCCCGGCCCAACCTCGAGCAGAATCGAATTCGGGATCTTAAATAACTCTTTCACGCCGGCGTCGAAGCGAACTGTGTGGCGCAGATGCTGAACCCAATAGTGCGGATCGGTCGCCTCCGTTGCTGCTATCCACGTTCCGGTTAGATTCGAAATGTAAGGCAACTGCGGCGGACTCAGTTTGACTGTCTTCACCAATTCGACGAATGGCTCGATGATCGAATCCATCATCTCGGAATGAAAGGCGTGCGAAGTGTGCAGACGACGGCAAAGATGTCCGCGTTTGCTCAATAGCTTTTCCTGCTCTTCGACGGCTTCTGTTGGTCCGGAGATGACACAGAAGGAAGGACCGTTGACTGCGGCTATCGCTAAACGCTTGTCGAGGAGCGGAGCAAGTTCCGCTTCAGGCAACGTGACACTGGTCATAGCGCCCGCCGGAGCACTCTGCATCAAACGGCCGCGTGCGGCGACTAGTGTCAGAGCGTCTTCCAGGGTCAAAACTCCGGCCAAGCACGCAGCTACATATTCACCGATGCTATGCCCGATCATCGCGCGCGGGCGCACGCCCCAACTCATCCATAGTTTGGCGAGCGCATACTCGACGACAAAGAGCGCCGGCTGCGTGAAAACTGTTTGCTTTAGTCGTTCCGCAGCCTCCTCCATATTTTCCTGCGGTGGATAGAGAAGAGAGCGAAGGTCGCATCCCAGGTGATGCTGAAGCAATTCCGAGCAGAGATCGATCTGTTCTCGGAATGTCTGTTCGTAGTTATACAGTTCCGCACCCATCCCGGGATGCTGGGCTCCCTGTCCAGGGAACATGAATATCACCGGATGATCATTTGTTTCCTGAACAGAGGCGGTGCGCTCTTCCGGTGATTCCAGCGCCGCTGCTCCGTCGTCAAGATCACGGCAAACAAGTGCCAGACGGTGGTCAAAGGATTTACGACCGCGCTGAAGTGTGTGGGCCACGTCGGCGATGTTCAGCTCAGGATGCTGCCTGAGATGCTCTGCCAGATTTCGCGCCGTTGTCTCCAGAGCGCTTCGGGTCTTGGCTGATAAAACAATCAGTTGAAGTGGTCTGACTGTTCCGTCGGGCACGACCTGAGGCGCCTCTTCGATAATCACATGGGCGTTTGTGCCGCCAATTCCAAACGAACTAATGCCTGCCCGACGCGGCACACCGTTCGTGGTCCACTCGGTACGTTTCGAGTTCACATAGAATGGACTATTGGCGAAATCTATCGCCGGGTTTGGCTGTTGAAAATAGAGACTCGGCGGAAGCTCCCTGTTTTTGAGCGCAAGGACTGTCTTAATTAATCCCGCCACACCGGCAGCCGTATCCGCGTGCCCAATGCCGGTCTTTACAGACCCGATTGCACAAAACTCCTTCGCCTCGGTTCCGGCGCGGAACGCCTGTGTCAGTGCCGCCACTTCGATCGGATCGCCCAGCACCGTGCCGGTGCCGTGAGCTTCCACATAGCCGATCGTCGAGGCTTCAACGCCGGCCATGTGCAGCGCTTCACTGATCACTGCAGCCTGACCTTCTACACTGGGAGCCGTGTAGCCCGCCTTCTGCGAGCCGTCGTTGTTGATAGCGGAACCTTTGATTACTGCATGGATGGTGTCGCCTTCGGCGATCGCGTCCTCCAACCGCTTGAGTATCAAGATGCCCACACCGCTACCGGGCGCTGTTCCTTTAGCACCGGCGTCGAAGGCGCGACAATGACCGTCGGGCGACATGATCCCGCCCGCGTCGTACTTGTATCCAACTTTCTGCGGGATGGAGATAGTGATGCCGCCGGCCAGTGCCATGCTGCACTCTCCATTGAGAAGACTCTGACACGCGAGATGTACGGCGACCAGGGAAGTTGAGCATGCCGTCTGCACGCTGAGACTTGGACCATTGAGGTTCAGCTTGTAAGAGACACGCGTGGACAGGTAGTCCTTTTCATTACCGAGGAAGGTCTGGCCGCCACTGAGAGCCCAAAGACTCTGGCGGTTGGAATAGAGATTCGACAACAAGTAGCTGGTCAGTCCATGTCCGGCGTAAACACCAATGCGTCCATGATAGGAGTCCGAGTTGTACCCGGCATTCTCCAGAGCTTCCCACGCGCACTCGAGAAAGATGCGGTGTTGCGGATCCATTATCTCGGCCTCTCGATGGTTGATGCCAAAGAAGGAAGCATCGAACAGGTCGGCATCTTGAAGTATTCCATTCGCCTTGACGTAACCAGGATCGCGGAGCAGCGCAGAGTCAACGCCCGCAGCGCGTAACTCCTCGTCGGTGAAGAAGGAAATGGCTTCCACACCATCGCGCAGATTCCGCCAGAATTCATCAAGATTGCGCGCCCCGGGGAAACGTCCCGCCATGCCGACGATGGCAATGCCGTCAACCTGTTCAAAGATCTGTGTACCCATCGAGCTTTTGCCTAAAAAATGTTTGTCGCCACAAAATGCACAAGGAGCACAAAATGATTTCCTCAGTTTTTGTGCTTTTTGTGCCTAAGCTCCCACCGCAGAGCGCCGTCGCTTCATCATCTTCTTGCGCAGGTCGGCCTGTTCGCGGCCGTGGTCGGTAAGTATGGAAGCACTGTCTGTTTCGCTCAGATGTTTGGCGAGGGAATGGATCGTTGAGTGTTTGAACAACTCGACGATCTTGATGTCTCTTTGCAAAGCCGCGCGCAGTTTGGTGTGGACCCGCGCCAGCATGAGCGAATTGCCACCGAGATCGAAAAAGTTACTGTGGATGCTCACTCTTTCTACGTCGAAGGCTTGCTGCCAGATAGCGGCGATGGTCTGTTCCAGATCGCTTTCCGGAGCAATGTAAACCTCTTCGGACTGTGCGAAGAACTCTTCGGGATTGGGCAAGGCTCGCCGGTTCAACTTGCCATTAGACAGCAAGGGCAGTTCGGTCAATACCACGAATGCTGCCGGCACCATATACTCCGGCAACCTTTGCCTCAGGTAATTTCGCAGTTCATCCCCAGTAGGCAACGGTTCCTGCTTACTCACGACGTATGCCACCAGAGATTTATTTCCCGAAGAAATCTCGTACGGTAAGATCACTGCCTCTCTTACCGCCGTGTGTTGGCACACAGCCGCCTCGACCTCGCCGAGCTCCATGCGCATGCCACTGATCTTCACTTGATGATCGAGACGTCCGAGAAACTCGATCGCTCCATCGGATCGGTAACGCGCGAGATCGCCCGTCTTATAAAGTCGCTCACCTCCGTTTTCACTGAACGCGTCGGGGATAAATTTATCCGCAGTCAAATCCGGTCGCTTGAGGTAGCCGCGCCCTGGAGCGACGCCACCGATGTGCAACTCACCGGCAACACCGATGGGAACCGGCTGCAGATGTTTGTCGAGAATGTAAATCCTCGCGTTACTCATCGGACGGCCGATGGGAATCACGCGCTCTCTTCCGTCAGGCTCGCAAACCCAGTAGGTGACAGCCAATGACGCTTCGGTGGGGCCATAGAGGTTGTAAAGTTTCGCGTTCGTCTGCGAATAGAACCGGTCGCGCAACTCGCGCGTCAGCGCCTCGCCCGCCGCCGTGACGATCTTCAGGTGTTCGCACTGGTCCAACCCTTCGGATTCGAGCAGCACTTCGAGCATGGTGGGCACGTAGTCCACGTGCGTCACTTGCTCGCGCGCCATCAACTCGAGTTGATAAGCGGTGTCCTGATGTCCGCCGGGTTTAGCTATCAGCAGACACGCTCCGCTTAACAGTGGCGCGAAGAGCTCCCACACCGATACGTCGAACGTGAGCGGAGTTTTATGCAGCACGACGTCGCCACTGCCGAGCTGATAGTCAGTAATTCCCCAAAGCAGACGATTGCGCACGCCGCGATGGTGCAACATTGCACCCTTTGGTTGGCCGGTGGAACCGGAGGTGTAAATGACGTAACACAGGTTTTCATCTGTCACTTCGGAGTGTGGATTTTCAGTATCCTCAATTACGAGCGCGTCAGCGTCGTCGAGGTTAATCACCTGGACGCTTTCGAAGGATAGATTTTCCGCGACTACTCCTTGCGTCAAGAACACCGGGGCACGTGTTTCTTCAAGGATGAAGGCGAGCCGCTCACGCGGGTAAGTGGGATCGAGAGGAAGGTAAGCACCACCCGCCTTCAAAACAGCTAACAAAGCGATCGGCAAATCCAATGAACGTTCCATGCAGACCGCCACCAGAACTTCCGGTCCAACACCGACCTTTATCAGCCGGTGCGCGAGTTGGTTTGCCCGGCGGTTGAGTTCGGCATAGGTTAGATTCTGATCTTCGAAGGTGACTGCAATCGCGTTTGGCGTTTGCTCTACCTGGTCTTCAAAGATCTGATGAAGACAGGGCGCCTGCGGGAACACTGCGGCAGTTTCATTTAACCTGACTACCAATTGATTCTCTTCCGCCGGGCTCAGTAAAGATAGCGAGGCGATTGGCGTCTCCGGATCGGCGACAACTGCCTGCAGCAGGATCTGGAAACGTTCTGCCAGACGTTGAATGGTGACGCGGTCGAATAAGTCGGTGCTGTAGTCAAAAAATCCTTTCAGACCCGTCGACGATTCGGTTAGATCGAGAGTTAAATCAAACTTGGATGTGCCGCTGTCAGCCTCGAGCGGAGTCAGCGTCAAGCCGGGTAGGTTAAAGGAGGGCATCTCCAGGTTACCGAGGTGAAACATCACCTGAAACAGCGGCGAGTAGCTGGTGTCACGCTCGGGCTGCATAACCTCGACGAGCTTTTCGAACGGCAGGTCCTGATGCTCGTAAGCTCCGAGGGCCGCTTCGCGCACTCGAACCAGCAGTTCGCGGAAAGTGGGGTTTCCGGAAAGATCTGTGCGCATGGCCAACATGTTGATAAATAGGCCAATTACATTTTCAAGCTCAGGTCTATTGCGTCCCGCTATGGGGATACCGACCACGATGTCATCCTGACGCGCGTGCCTGAAGAGAAATACTTTGAACGCCGCGAGCAGGATCATAAAAAGCGTGGCGTTCTGCTGCTCAGCCAGGTCCTTGAGAGACTCGGTGAGCTCCTGCGATATTGCGATCGGATATCTCGTGCCGGAAAAACTCTGGCTGGGTGGCCGTGGTCGATCCGTTGGTAGTTCCAGTAGTGATGGAACTCCAGCGAGCTTTTCTTTCCAGTACGAAACCGATTTATCGAGAACTTCTCCCTGTAACCACTCACGATGCCAGACAGCGAAGTCAACATATTGAACCGGAAGGTCCGGCAACATAGATGGTCTGTTGTCTGCAAAAGCCTCGTAGAGCTCGATCAGCTCACGCATGAGAATTCCTATGGACCATCCATCAGAGATGATGTGATGGATGGTCAATAGCAGGATGTGCTCTTCACCGGAGAGGAGTAGCAGCGTGGCGCGAAACAGTGGGCCACCTTCAACGTAGAATGGCTTGCCGGCTTCATTTGCGAGTAACAACTGAGCTTCCGGTTCGCGCTGTGACTCGGGCACATTCCGCAGGTCAAACTTCGGCAACTGGAAAACCTGCGGGTTGGTAATGAGTTGCACCGGGCCACTCTCGGTTTCGCGGATAGTAGTTCTGAGCGATTCATGACGGTGAACGACTTCATTAAGAGCGCGCTCCAGTGCGCTCACGGAGAGCGGCCCTTTCATGCGGACACCGCCGGACACATTGTAGACAGCCGAATCCTGCTGAAGCTGGCTGAGAAACCAGAGGCGTTCCTGGGCAAATGAAAGCGGAAACGTGTTCGAGGTCCTGCTCACGGGCGCAATAAGCGACCCGTCTCGTTTCTTCCGGGCCAACAAAAGCGCCAGCACGTCACGTTGCTGTGGCGAGAGATCTTCGATCTGTTCAGTAAGCTTAGTCATCCTGGGTTCCTATAACTTGACTTGGACTGTGTCCAAGTCAAGTATCGACTTTTGAGGCACAGCCCCAGAGATTGTTTGCGTGGCGAGAAGCAATTCCATTTCTTCCGGCGAAAGCTGCGAGAGTTCGGCAAGGGCTGCACTCAATGTTGCGTCGTCGGCCTCTCGAACCTGGCTGCGCACGACGTACTCGGCCAAGTCGGCGACCGTGGGAGTTTCAAAAAAGAGCCGCAGCGGTAAGGCAACATTGAAGGTATCGCGCACACGCTGCATGACCTGAGTTGCCAATAGCGAATGCCCTCCGAGAGTGAAGAAGTTGTCGTGAATGCCCACCTTTTCTACCCTTAGAATTTGTGACCAGATGGCAGCAATCATCTCCTCTATAGGAGTCCGCGGAGCAACAAAAGCTCCCTCGATGTCAGGACGTGCATGATCAGGAGCCGGCAGCGCGTTGCGATCGATCTTGCCATTCGGCGTCAGAGGCATTGCCTCGAGCACGACGAAAGCAGACGGCATCATGAAGCTCGGCAGCTTCTCTTTTATTACCCGGCGCAACTCGTCAACGGGTGCAGCGCACTCACCGTTCAGAACGAAATAAGCAACGATCCGCTCCTCACGCACCAGCACCACCACGTCTTGAACGATCGGGTGCTCGCCAAGCGCTGTCTCAATCTCGCCTAGCTCAACGCGGTAGCCACGGATCTTTACCTGATGGTCCACGCGGCCGAGAAACTCGATACTGCCGTCGCTGCGATAGCGACCGAGATCGCCGGTCCTATACAACCGCGCTCCCGGTGTGGTCGCGAACGGATGAGGAACGAAGCGCGTCGCGGTCAACTCCGGCCGGTTCAGATAGCCGCGCGCGAGTCCAACACCGCCGATGTAGAGCTCACCTGTGACGCCGAGGGGCACCGGTTCCAACCTCGGATCCAGCACGAACAGCTGCGTGTTGCCAATCGGTTTGCCAATGCTCGGTCTTCCCTCCTCTGCGCGGCAACGATTGATACTGGCCCAGATGGTCGTTTCCGTTGGTCCATACGCGTTGAAGAACTCTCGTCTCTCACTCCAACGTTCAACCAGCTCCGCGGAACACGCCTCGCCAGCGACGATCACAGTGCGCAACTCCGGGAAATCATCAGCCGGCTCCAGCGCCAGTGCTGAGGGCGGTATAGTTAGGTTGCTGATCGACTGTTCGCGCAGGAGCTTCTGCAACGGCGGACCCGGCAACAGTTCTTCCTTCGTCGCCATCACCAGTGCCGCTCCGGTCGCAAGCGCCATCACCATCTCGAAAACCGAAGCGTCGAAACTCAACGAAGCGAACTGAAGCACTCGATCACGCGGTCCATGGCCGAATGAGTAAACCTGTTCTTCGTGAAGATTGCCGAGACCGCGATGAGTTACTACGACGCCTTTGGGCTGCCCCGTCGATCCGGACGTGTAGATGACGTACGCGGGATTGTCTGCGTCGACTTCGCTCGCGACATTCTCGCCGCCGAATTCGTCGAGTAGGTGTGCATCGATATCCAACCGAACGGATCGAGCATCACTCCGCGGCAATGTCTTCTCCAGCAACTCCGTCGTCAGCAACACTGCCGGCCTGGAATCTGCGAGCATGAATGCAAGACGGTCCTGCGGATAGGCGGGATCGAGCGGCAAATACGCGCCGCCCGCTTTGAGTGTTGCGAGCACCGCTACCACCATGTCGATACCGCGTTCAAGACAAATGCCGACCAGCATTTCCGGTCCGACGCCAAGCTCTCGCAGATAGCGCGCGAGTCGATTGGCCCGTTGATTCAATTCTGCGTAAGAAAGTTTTTCCGTGCCAAAGACAAGCGCGATCGCCTCGGGCGTTTGCGTAGCGTGCGTTTCGAATAGTTGATGAAAGCTGAGCGCCGGCAGAGAGTCTCGTGCGGTATCGTTGAACCGTACCAGCAGCTCGTAGTGCTCACCGGCGCTCAACATCGGCAGCTCGGAAATCTGCGCGTCAGGATTTGTCACGGCGCCTTCCAACACCGTGTGCAGATGTCCGAGCATGCGCCTGATTGTCGTCGCTTCGAAGAGATCCGTGCTGTACTCGAGCGTCAAACGCAGTTCCTGATCCACTTCCGCAAAGTTCAAGACCAGATCGAACTTTGTAGTCATCGTGTGTAATTCGACCGGCCGGAAGCAGATGCCGGCAGACTCGAGTTCCGGCGTCAACTGTTTCTGTTGGACCACCATCACCTGGAAGAGAGGCGGCCGGCTGACATCCCTCTCCGGCTGTAGCTCCTCAACGAGCTTCTCAAAAGGCAGGTCCTGATGGGTGCACGCATCGATGACTGTCTCTCTGATTTTGCCGAGCAATGCGCGGAAAGTGCGCGTCTCAGAAAGATCGGTGCGCAGCACGAGAGTGTTGACGAAGAATCCAATGAGCCCTTCGAGGTCCGTCCGGTTGCGGTTCGCGCTCACGGTTCCGATGACGATGTCCGTCTGTCCTGAGTAGCGGTACAGAAGCACCTTGAAGGCCGCCGCTAACACCATGAACAGAGTTACGCCTTCCTCACGACTCAGCCTCTTGAGATCGCCCGTCAGACTTTCAGGAAGCATCACGGACTGCCGGGCGCCGTTATTACTTCGGGCTGCCGGGCGCATGTGATCGGTCGGTAACTCCAATACCCGCGGCGCTCCATTTAGCTGCTTCATCCAGTAATCCAGCAGGGAGCTGAGCTTTTCATCCTGCAACCAGGTTCGCTGCCAGCTTGCGAAATCCGCGTATTGAACCGGCAACGGAGGCAATGGTGATTCCATGCCTTCTGCGTAAGCCTGGTAAAGCAACGCCAACTCTCTCAAAAACAGATCCAATGACCAGCCGTCTGACACAATGTGGTGCATCGTCACCAGGAGAACGTGCTCGTCGCCGGACTGGCGTATGAGCTTCATTCGCAACAACGGACCACGCGCGAGGTCGAATGGTTCGTGGGCTTCAAGAGTCAGCATCTCATCGAGCTGTGCGTCACGCTCGCGAAGTGGCAACTTGCTGAGATCTGTTACAGGCAGAGTCAGCGGCGCGGGAGCCGCAACGATCTGAACCGCTTCTGCACCTTTTAATGGGAACGTCGTGCGGAGTACTTCGTGCCGGCGCACGATCTCGCTCAAACTCTTTTCGAGCGCTACGCGATCGAGCGGGCCGCTAATTCGCACGGCACCCGGCATGTTGTAATGACAGCCGGGTTCGAGTTGATCGAGAAACCAAAGCCGCTGCTGCGCGGATGAGAGTGGCAAATCCTCTGCCCTCGATATGGGCTCGAAAGGTGGCGGGACGGCGAGATCCTCTTTGGTGATCGCCGTCATCTGCTCGGCAAAGGCAGCGACGGTCGGGAACTGGAAAATCAGACGCAGAGGCAATTCCCTCTTGAAAGCTTTTTGGACCCGCGCAATTGCCTGGGCCGCAAGCAACGAGTGTCCTCCCAGCTCGAAGAAACTGTCGTTGATGCCCACGCGTTCGAGGCCCAGGACAGCCGCCCAGATTTCTACCAGCATCTCTTCAATCTGGTCGGAAGGCGCGGTGTAAGATTCTTCTGATGTGCGCGACAGCAAGTCGAGTTTAGGTAGAGCGTTGAGATCGATCTTGCCGTTGGGCATCAGCGGCAACTCCGGCAGGAATACGAGAGTCGCCGGCACCATGTAAGCGGGCAACTTCTGCGAAAGTTGTTGCCGCAGTTCCGCCGCAGCCAAGCTCGCTCCTTCGGTAGTGACGACATAACCCACCAGACTCTTCTCGCCCGTCTGGTCTCCATGCACTACAACCGCGGCGCCGTGCACTTTCTCATGGGCCATGATTGCCGCTTCGATCTCGCCCAACTCAATCCGTAGCCCGCGCAATTTCACTTGCGTGTCGGTGCGTCCATGAAACTGTAAATTTCCATCGCGGAGATAACGCACCAGATCACCGGTGCGGTACAGCCGCGCGCCCGGCGTATCACTGAAACAGTCGGGAACAAATCTGTCCGCCGTTACCTCAGGACGCTTCAAGTAGCCACGCCCCAACCCCGCGCCACCAATAAATAATTCCCCAAGCACTCCGATGGGTGTTGGCTGTAACTGCTGATCGAGTACGTAGAGTTGTGTGTTCGCGAGTGGTCGACCGATCGGCATCACAGTGTGGACACTATCCCGGTCGCAGACTATCTCGCTCGCAGCAATGGCCGTTTCTGTTGGTCCATAGGAGTGGTGCAAGGTCGCCTGTGGCAACACTTCGTAGAAGCGTTTCACCAACTCTATACTCAGCGACTCGCCGCCACAGATCACCTGGCGCAGCGACGTCGCGGCGGGGACTTCCGCTTCAACCAGAAACAGCGCCAGCATCGATGGCACAAAGTACGCCACTGTCACCTTTTCTTTGATGATCGTCTGCAGCAGCGCCGCACTATCGAGCTGCGCCTCAGCAGTGGCGATGACGATCCGTGAGCCCACCATCAACGGCCAGAAGATCTCCCACACCGACGGGTCAAAATTCAGCGTGGTCTTGCACAACATTCGATCACGCTCACCAAGCTCGTAAGTCTCCTGCATCCAGAGCACGCAATTGACTACTTCGCCGTGTGCCAGCATCGCGCCTTTCGGCTGGCCCGTCGATCCTGAGGTGTAGAGCACGTACGCCAGATTGTCAGCCTCGACTCCGCTCACCGGATTAGCGCGGCTCTCCTGCTCAATCGCTTCACGCTCCGCATCAACCAACACGAGCGATGCACTTGTCGAAGGCAGGCGCTCGAGCAGATGTTGCTCGGTCAGCAAAACCTCAACGCCCGCGTCAGACAGCATGAAGCTCAAGCGCTCGGCGGGGTAATCCGGGTCAAGCGGCAGGTAGCTGCCGCCCGCTTTAAGAATGCCGAGCAGCGCCACCACCATCGTCGCGGATCGTTCCATCATGATCCCGACAAGCGATTCCGGTCCGGCGCCGCGTCTGCGCAGGTAGTGGGCCCACTGATTTGCCCGTTCATTCAACTCGCGGTACGACACCCTCTCCTTGTCAAAGACAACGGCGACGTGCTCGGGTGTTCGCGCCACCTGTTGCTCGAAGAGTTCATGAAGGCATGACGGATGCGGATACTCTCTGCCGGTGTCATTCCATTCCACCAATACCTGTCGCCGATCTTCGTCGGAAAGCAACGGCAGTGACGAAATACTTTGCCAGGGATTAGCGACGAGACCCTTCAGCATGACGTGGAATTGCCGGGCCATCTGCGCGATCGCAGTTTCTTCGAAGATGTCAGTGTTGTATTCCAAAGAGGCCCGCAGCCGTCCTCCAATTTCAGCCGTAATGAGCGACAGATCAAACTGCGCCAC
Source organism: Acidobacteriota bacterium (assembly GCA_046733695.1). Lineage (GTDB taxonomy): Bacteria > Acidobacteriota > Blastocatellia > Pyrinomonadales > Pyrinomonadaceae > PSRF01. Next base: position 32,838 of record JBKPPU010000064.1, on the reverse strand, counting down.
ACGCTGCTCTAAAGCCATCGTCTCAAGGTCCAGTTCGCCCAGTCGTAGAGGTGCGCCGGCCTGGCCCAGCGCGAACGCCGCCAGCCCTTGCTCTTTTAGTAGTTGAGCTTGTTGCAAGACGAAGGTCACCTGGAATAAAGGTGAGCGGCTGACATCCCGCTCCGGTTGCAGTTGTTTCACCAGCAGGGGGAATGGATAGTCCTGATGAGCGAAAGCATCAAGCACTGTGCGACGCACACTTCTGAGAAATTGAGTGAAAGTCGGATTGCCTGAGAGATCTGCGCGCAGCACGAGTGGGTTAACAAAGTAGCCCACTACATTCGAAAAGGCTGCCCGGCTTCTCGCCGCCGCAGGCGAGCCAACCAAAATGTCTTCCTGACCCGTATAGCGATACAACAGAACCTGAAAGGCAGCGAGCACTGTCATGTAAAGCGTGGCGTCGTGATTTTTTCCCAACGTCTTGAGCTTCTGTGTCAACTCGATATCGAATTCGAAATCGTAAGAACTGCCATGGTATGTCTGAACGGCCGGCCTTGGATGATCGCCCGGCAAATTCAGCACCGGCAGCGTGCCGCCGAGCTGCTTTTCCCAATAGCTCCTGAGCCGCTGGCCTTCCGGCCCTTTCAGCATCTCTGCTTGCCAGCTCGCATAGCTGGAGTAGGTCTCTGAAACGGATGCCAAACTTTCAGCCCGTCCGTGTTGGTCAGCTTCGTAAATCTCACCCAACTCGTGCACCAGAATCGCCAATGACCAGAAGTCGACCACGATGTGGTGTGCGACCCACAGCAACACATACTCTTCCTTTGAACGCCTGAAGAGGCTCACGCGAAACAACGGCCCGATCTCGAGGTCGAAAGGCTGAAGCGCCAGTGTCGTGAGGTGCTTGTTCAAGCGTGCCTCGCTGCACGAAGACACGTCCTCGAAATCGAAACTGACGGCGACCTCTTCACACAGAACTGCGACTGGTGTTCCCTCGATCTCGTTGAAAGTCGTGCGTAATGAAGGATGACGCTCGATGAGCTTTTGAAATGCACGCCGCATCGCGAGCGCGTCAACCCTACTCCGAATTCGCACTGCTGAAGCCACGTTGTAAGCAGCGCTTTCAGGAGCGAGGCGTGAGATTAACCACAGTGCCTGCTGGCCGTACGATAGCGGATGCGTCGTCAAGGTGTTCGGCAAAACAGTGGTGCCGGCGGCATTCGCGCGTGACTCGTTTTCGCCGAGCCTCTTAACTGCCAGGTATTGCATTACCTGCGAAGCCAGTTCAGTAATGCTCGGGCTTTGCAGGAAGCTCGTCATTGGTAGAACTACGCCCAGGCTGACTTCAACCGCGTGCATCAACTCAATGGCCTTTAACGAATCGGGAACGTACCGGACCACAGGTTCGTCAACGTCAACCTCGGCGGCGACAGTTCCCAACCGCATCGCGAAGAGTGACTTGAGAAACTCTTTGATGTCTTCTTCATTCTCCGGCTCGAAGGCGGAGACGGGCAGAAGCGTGTCAGCGCCGTGTGCCGTGTCGTCGCGCCACTCAGCCAGAGATTTAAAAGTGCCGGATAAAAACATCTCGCGGCAGGCACGGCGTTGAAGTTTGCCACTGGAAGTCTTTGGGACACTGCCTGCACCGACCAGTGCAATGGCATGTGGCTCAAGCTCGTGTTCCTCGTTTATCGCTTGCCGCACGCGCTGGATGAGCCCGTCGAGATCTGAAGACGCGTGGCGTTCGAGTTCCTGCACAATGACGAGACGCTCTTCGCCTTCGACTTCTACCGAAAAGGCGACGCTCCCTCCGCGTCGCAAATCCACGTGACACTCCACTACGGTCTGCTCGATGTCGTGGGGGTAGAGATTGCGGCCGCGGATAATGATCAGGTCTTTGAGCCGCCCCGTTATGAACAACTCACTGTCATGCAGGAATCCGAGGTCTCCGGTGCGAAGGAACGTTTCACCCGCTACGCCAGCGAGGCGCGCGCGAAACGTTTTCTGCGTCTCTTCCGGATGACCCCAGTAACCCTTCGCAACGCTTTCGCCCGCAATCCAGATCTCGCCCACTTCATTGTGTGCGCATGGCGTTGAGGTTTCGGGGTTGACGATCAATGCTTCGTGATTAAGGTAGGTCGTACCGCAGCTCACTAACTCCTGTACGTCAACCTCCGCATGCGCTGTCTGTTCTTCGACGCGATGTTTAGTCAGCAACTCTGCCGCAAACTTTTTAGCCGCGGGTTTTGAATTGCCGGAGACAAATAAGGTGGCTTCAGCCAACCCGTAGCACGGGAAGAAAGCTTCCGGCCGAAAGCCGCACGGCTCAAAGGACTTCGCAAACTGCTTCAGCGTCTCTGCACGAACAGGCTCAGAACCATTGAACGCGACACTCCAACTACTCAGATCGAGTTCCGTGCGACGTGCAGGATCGATCTTTTGCACGCACATGTCGTAGGCGAAATTTGGACCGCCACTGGTGGTAGCGCGATAACGAGAGATCGCTTGGAGCCAACGTAAAGGCTTTTGCAGGAACGAGACAGGCGACATTAGTATGCAACGTGCGCCAACATAGAGCGGCTGTAGCACACCACCGATCAAGCCCATATCATGATAAAGCGGCAACCAGCTAAGAATCACCGACTGCTCGGTCTGCCTGAAAGCAGTCTGAATCATCCTTTCGTTGTGCAGAATATTGGCGTGGCTGACCATGACGCCCTTCGGCGACGCAGTTGAGCCAGAGGTATATTGAATGAAAGCGAGGGTGTCGCCATCGATGTACGGTTGCTTCCACTCCGCCGCCGTCTCCTCGTCGATGTTGTCGGTCGCCAGCCGATGCATCGACTTAAACTCAGAGACCTGGGCCAGAAAAGGTTCGATGCGAGACAAAACTGCTGATGTCGTCAGGAGCACCTTTGCCTCAGCGTCCGCAGCAATGGTTTGCAGACGAGACAACGAGCGATTCGCCCGTGGCGCGAATACGGGGACAGCCACCGCCCCTGCGTAGAGGCAGCCGAAGAAAGCAGCTATGTACTCTAAATCCGGCGGATAAAGAAGCAGCACGCGCTCACCGTATACGCCAAGCTGTTGCAGTCGTGCAGCGATGGCACGAGACCGGGTGTCTAATTCACCGTAAGTTAAACTGATCTCTTCAGTCTCTCCGTCAACCAGGAATGTGTATGCCGTCCGGTTGACCAGCTCAGGTAACCTCCCTCGAAGGAGTTCAACCAGAGTCTGACGCACGTCGACCTCACACATCAGTGCTGACTCGACCGCTGCGCTAGTACTGAAATTCGAAACCATGTTTCTCGTCTGGTGCACCCTAAGAATCACGACGGATGCTTGGATAGGGTCAGTACGGTTTTTTAACTTTGAGATCAGGCGGTGGTGGCGACGGCCATTAAGTCTTTCGGTAGGACTTCGTTTTGAGTCATCTGTTCGAGGGTTTGTCTTTTCCGAATGACGTCAAAACTTCCGTCTTTGCGAAGGAGAACTTCGGGTGCTTCCGGAAACGAGTTGAAGTTTTTCATGTTCATGCTCGAGCAATAACCACCTGCCCGCTCAACCACAAACAGATCTCCTGGCTCGGTTTCGGCGATCAACTGCGGGGCTGACGTCTCCGGATCACGCACCGCCACCGTCAACGTATCGCCTGCAATACATGTATGCCCCGTCACGAGATACTTTTTGGCCTTGGTGCGCAACTCGCCCTCAGCGGGAATGCTAACCAATGGATGCAGCGAACCATAGAAGCCCGGACGAATCACTTCGGTCAGACCCGCATCAAGCTTGATGAAGTCAAACCCAGTGTAACCGGTTGAAACCACATCGACGACGCTCGCCACGAGTGAACCACAGTTGGCGACGAGGAAGGTTCCCGGCTCGATCTCAAGACGTGGTTTCGTACTCGTTTCACGCGCGTAGTCTTCAAACAAACGGCGCAGACGTTCGCCGATTTTTCGATAATCAACCTCGTGTTCCGTCTGCAAAGCTTTGACTCGGTAGCCACCGCCGAGATTGATAATCGGAACTGGACCAAACGTCTTTGCGATATTGAGAGTGTCCGCCGCGATGCGCAGCCAGGCCTCAGGGTCATGACCCGAACCGACGTGATGGTGAATGCGCTTCACCTTGAGGCGATACTTCTTCACCAAAGCCCGCACCTCGTCGAGATACTCAACCCAGATTCCAAAACTCGCCTTCGGGCCGCCGCTCGTCAAGCGGTTGATGAATCCCGTTCCTCTACCGGGATTGACGCGAATCGACACTTCCCGGCCGGGAAATCGCTTGCCGTACATTTCGAGTTGTCTAAGCGAACAGGCGTTGAACTCCATCCCACGCTCGACGTACGTGCCAAAGTCTTCCGGAACCTCCTGCGCCGTCAGCAGGATCTTCGCTGGAGCAACGCCGACAGCCATCGCTCTCATGGCTTCCCAGATCGAACTGGCATCGAAGTGCAGACCGAGCCGATCGAAGAGCTTGATGACTGCGCCGCTGGCTCCGCCTTTTATTGAGTAGTAAACCGTAAGCCCAAACGCGTTCGGAAAATTCAACATGTACTTCGCCTGGCGCTCCAGTGAAAGTTCGTCATAGACGAAGACCGGTGTGCCGAATTGCTTTCGGATCGAGCGAACCTGATCCGGTGTCAGGAACCGAAGTGATTCAACGGTACAATTCGAGTGGGTTGTCTCTTGAGTACAAGTACCTTTCTTCATTTTCTTTTCATCCCATTGTGGAAGACGCAAGTTGGACAGGATCAAGCGGAAGATTTCAGCGTTTACATGTAAATCTTGTTTCATTCCTATAAATCCTTTCCAAATACCCAACTGATTTACGCTCGAGCCGAAGAGCTCTTAGCTGATGTCGTTTTTTCCGGTGCGCTTGGTTCACTCGAGTTCGCCTGCGAGCTCACGTCGAGAACAGCAGCTTCCTTCAGCTGCACGGCAAGTGTTGGTGGCTCCCAGGCCTGATGCAGATTTCCATTGCGAAGGTTGCGGAAGAACTGCGCATAGAACGACCGGTACGACACTTCGTGATACGAGATTCTCGTCTTCACGTACGTATGTAACTGCGGGAACTTGTCATTGGGTACCGCAGGTAGCCAATGATGTTCGACGTGATAGTTGTTGCCGTTGACGAACCACACGAGCAACTTGTTCGTCTTGATCGTCCGCGTGTTGACTAACACATCGTTGATCTTCGTATCACAGCCAATGTGCTCAGGCAGTTCGATGAGTGCGTGAGTCGGTACGGCAACCAGAAGCGGAATGAACCACAACTTCAGGAACAGCGTGGTCTCGAAGTAGATGCTGACGAACACCATCGTGGCAATGAAAACAGCCATGAGCTGGTACTCGAAGCGAATCTTCCTCGCCATCTTGGGCGTGGCTTCATCTTTGCGGACAAGCTTGCCGCGCGCTGAGTCAAAGATGTAACCCATCACGTCGCGGTAATGCCGCAGCATCCACAGGTGATTGATGAGCGCAGGAAGAGAGTTCAGCTTTTGGTAAGCGTAATTGAAGAACTCTTTATCTTCCGGTGTACCCAGCAGCCGGTGGTGCTTGAGATGACTGTTCTGGTAATCCGAAAAGGATACTAACGACGGTAAGCCAAGCAGAACGCCCACCACCCGCCCCCAAAATCTGCTGCGGTAAGCCGTGTTGTGCAAGCACTGGTGCTGCAGCTCTACAGCGTGGGCGTAAGCCAGGCCGAGGAGTAACGAGGGCACTATCCAGTACGGCAAGGGCAGAAATATAGCGAGGCTGATGAGAGTGATCGTTACAAAGATCAGGACCATCAGTTTTAGCTGAAAGTGGCTGCTGTTTACCTTTACAATTTCGCGAAGGTTCGTTACTCCGGTCTCTTCTCCAACCCGAATCATATCTTTAATCCCTTCGTGAGCAGACAAGGATGTCAACGTGAGAACGTTGAGTGAATTTCCGAAAAGTGATGTGTGTGACTAGAGGTTTTGACTGCGAGGTAAACGCATCCACGGATTACACAGATTCACTTATAGAACGTGTGTAATCTGTGTAATCTGTGGATAGAGGCTTATTCGTATCGAAGCGCGATCAGTGGGTTGACCTGTGTCGCGCGGCGAGCCGGCAGATAACAGGCCAATAACGCGACAAACAACAGAACAGTAGTGACCAGCGCGAAGGTTGCCACGTCAGTCGTGCTCACCTCGAAAAGCAACGTGCGCAACAACCTCATCAAACCAAGCGCTGCAAGTACGCCGATACCGACACCCAACAAGGCCAGCACCAACCCTTGTTTCAAAATCATCTTGCGAATGTCAAACGGGCTGGCGCCAAGCGCCATTCGCACGCCGATATAGTGAGTTTGTTGGCTGACGGAGTAGGAAACGACGCCGTAGATACCGATCGACGCCAGCAACAAAGCGACCGCGGCGAAGATACTCATCAATAACGCCGGAAATCTCCGCATAAACGACGCCGGCGTTTGCGCGATCATCTCATCCATTGTGCGGAGGTTGCGAATCGCAGCCTCAGGCGCTACGTTGCGGATTTCGTTGCGAATGGCAGCGCCAAGTGCAGCTGGATCGCCGTTAGTGCGAGTAACAAGAGTGCCGGCCGGAGAAGGAGTTTGGCGCAACGAGAGATAGAGTACCGGCTTAATCGCTTCATCCAGTCCAGTGATCTTCACGTCTCCCACAACGCCGATGATCTGAGCCGGCGGTGCCTTACCCACTGTGTATCGCACGTACCTGCCGAGAGGATCGCGGCCCGCGAACATGCGATCGGCCACCAACTTATTGATGATGACCACCGCTGCTGTGCCGGCGCTGTCGCGTTGATCAAACATGCGGCCCGCAAGCAGCGGCACGCCAAGCGTTTGAAAGTAAGTATCGCTGACCCTGCGAACGTTCGCCTCAGTCTCCTGGCCCGGCGGCGGCGCGGGATCGCCATCGATGCCGAATCTCGCCGTGTTGCCTCCATTCATCGGAAGAATGTCGACGATTCCGGCGTTCACGACACCAGGCACTGTTCGCACGCGTTCCTGGACCTCGTCACTAAAACTGACAAACTGATTCGGCTGCGTGTATTTAGGGGGCGGCAAAACATACACGACTGTCAGCAGATTTTCCGTTTTGAAACCAACATTGGTCTGGAGAAGCCGCGATAGACTCTTCATCAGCAGTCCAGCTCCAACCAACAGTACGACCGCGAGGGCAATTTCGGTGACGACCATCGCGCTTCGTAGTCGATGTCCAACACCGGGAGACGATTGACGTCCACCTTCTTTAAGCACCTCGCCGAAATCGAGGCGAGTAGATTGCAGCGCCGGAATCAGGCCAAACACTACGCCGGTAAGCAATGAGAGCGCAAAAGAAAAGGCGAGTATCCTGGCATCAAAATGCAATACCTCGAGGAAAGGCATTACCAGCAGTTGAGTCGGCGGCAAGGCTCTCACAATCGCAGGCACACCCCAGTAAGCAATTGCCAAACCTAATACTCCGCCCACCAACGATAACAAGAGAGATTCGGTCAGTAGTTGCCTGACCACTCGCCAACGACTTGCACCAAGTGCCGAACGAATCGCGACTTCCTTTTGTCGAGAAAGTGATCGCGTCAACAACAGACTGGCAACATTGGCACAGGCGATGAGTAGGACAATCCCAACAGCAACCAATAAGACAAACAAAGTAGGCTTCACGTTGCCAACGATCTCTTCTTGTAAAGGGACCAATCGCACGCCTGTTCCTGCATGCGACTGGTTGTTCTCCCGCTCGATGCGACTCGCGATGACATTCAACTCCGACTGCGCCTGTGCAGCGGTGACGCCGGGTTTAAGCCGCGCGATAAGGTTCGTGCCGTGCATCGAGCGAGTAGTCATTTGTAATTGGCTGGGTTGAAAAGGCAGCCAAATTTCGTTACTGCTGAGTGCAAACTGAAAACTTGCCGGCAACACTCCGATCACGTTATAAGTGTCGCCACTGATCGTCATAGCACGCCCGATCACTCCCGGGTCTCCACCAAATTTACGTTGCCAGAAGCCGTAAGTGAGGATCGCCAGATTTGGTCCTCCCGGAGCGTCTTCTCCCGCCTGGAATGTTCGTCCCAGAATCGGATCCACGCCAAGAACTGAAAAGAAGTTTGCGCTCACTCCAGCCGCAGTGACACTTTCCGATTCTCCGGATCCGCTGAGTATCGCGCGGGCACCGAAATAAGCGGCGACACCTTCGAAAACATTGTTCTGCTCGTAGTCCTTATAATCAGGATAAGAAAACTCACGCTTTGGAAACTCACGCCTCGGTGTCTGTTCCCAAAGGTGATACAGCCCTTCCGGCGACTTGTACGGCAGACCGCGCAATAACGCGGCATCAACAACAGTGAAGATCGACGTACTGCCGCCAATGCCCAGCGCTAACGTGATGATTGCGACCGCAGAAAAAGCGGGATGCTTCCGCATGGTCCGCAACGCAAAGCGAAGGTCCTTGAGTATAGAGTCCATCTGCGTAGTCCTTTGGCTTCCTCGTAACGAATAGTCACGAGCGGCTCGATTTTAGCCGCGCGGCGTACGGCCAATCATTTCAGCGGGAGTGAGCCTGAATATACACCTTTTGTGCTTTCTGTGCCTTTTTGTGGCTAAGGTGTTTATGAATGAGAGGCCTGACTCAATTCGAGAAGAACTCCTTCCAGATCTTTCCGATTGAGCTTCACTTCAAATTCGGAAACGGCGTGGGAGTCAATTTCACTGTCCGGGAGAATCGCTAAACTCGAGAGCGGTTGATCGGGAGCCGCCACTACACCCTCGAGCACATTCTGATAATGCCCAACTAACCGCCGCACAGTATCTCTATCAAACAACTCTGTGCTGTAGGTCACTGAGCCGACCAGCGTATCGGCTATTTCGCTCAATGCGAAAACCAGATCAAATGGGGCCGACTTCACTTCAAACTCCACCGGCGTAAGCGTGAGACCGGTTAGTTCCAGATTTTTCACCGGCGCATTCTGCAAAACAAATACGACTTGAAACAGTGGATTACGAGTCAGTTCGCGCCGCAGATGGATTTCATCCACCAGTTTTGCAAAGGGAACGTCCTGGTGCGTGTAAGCGCCAAGCGCCACTTCCCGCACGCGCCGCAGCAACTCACTGAAGCTCGGATCTCCCTTTAGATTCGTTCGCAGCACGAGCATGTTGACGAAGAACCCAATCAGTTTCTCGGTCTCAACCCGCGTACGATTGGCAATGTCAGTGCCGACTACAATGTCATCCTGCCCTGTGTGACGATGCAACAGGACATTGAAGGCCGCCAGCAGAGTCATGAACAGCGTCACGTCGTTCTTTCGAGTCAATGCTTTCAGCTCGCGCAGCAGCCCCGCCGGTAAGTTGATCGGTACGATGGAACCTTTCGGGCTATACACCTGCGCGCGCGGACGATCGCTGCGCAGTTGCAGCGCCGGCACATCGCGGAGATTTTCTTTCCAATATTCGAGTTGCTGGATCAGCACCTCGCCCTGGAGCCACTCGCGCTGCCATTGCGCGAAGTCGGCATACTGCACGGGCAGTTCCGGCAATGATGAAAGCTTGTCACCAAGGAATTCGTCGTACAGGGTAGCTATCTCTTCAACCAGCACTCCCATGGACCAGCCATCCGAGACGATGTGATGCATCGAGACAAGGGCGACGTGCTTCTGCGCACCGAGCCGCAACAAGCTGACGCGTAATAGCGGCGACTGAGTCAAATCAAATGGTCGCAACGCCTCTTCGCCCGCCAGCCTCCGCACTTCGAAATCACGTTCCGACTCGGGCAGATGGCTGAGATCCTTAACGCTCAAGGGAACAAAAGAGTGCGGCGCGATGACCTGTACCGGCTGACCTTCAACGGCCGCGTATGAGGTGCGCAGGATCTCATGGCGACGCATGATCTCATTGAGGCTCTGCTCCAGTACTGCAACGTCAAGGTCTCCTTCCAGACGGAACGCCGAGGTCAGAGTGTACGTAGGGGTTCCGGGCTGCAATTGCTCCCAGAACCAGAGACGCTCCTGGGCAAACGAGAGCGGTAACACGCCATCTCTTGAGGCTCTCGTGATCGGCGGTTGCACCAACTTGACGCTCATTCGCAGTTGTTCATCGATATGAGCAGCCAATTCAGACACAGTTGGCATTTCGAACAGGCTGCGCACCGGCACTTCCAAATTAAATACCTCACGCAGCCGCGCGATGACGCGTGTCGCCAGCAGCGAGTGCCCTCCGATCTCAAAAAAGTTGTTATCTGAGTAAACGCGTTCGAGGCCGAGTAGTTCTGACCAGATGCCCGCGATCAACTCCGCGGTCGAAGTCTGCGGCGTTTGCCCATCCTGCTCGATGAGTTCGGGCAGCGCCAACTCTGGTAGCCTGCGACGATCAATCTTTCCGCTCGGCGTTAACGGAAATTCCGCCATTGCGATGAATGAAGTGGGCAGCATGTACTCCGGCAAGCGCTCTTTAAGATACCTGCGCAACTGGCTTGCATCATGAACCGCGCCCTCCTTGAGCAACACATAAGCTACCAACTCGCTCGCACCACGTGGTCTCGACTGCGCCAGGACTACAGCCTCCCGGACTAACGAATGTCCGCACAACTCGGCTTCAATCTCGCCTGTTTCGACGCGATAACCTCGAATCTTCATTTGCCCGTCGCGCCGTCCGAGGAACTGAATATTTCCGTCGCTCCTGAAGCGCGCGAGATCACCCGTGCAATACATCCGCGCTCCGGGCTCACGACTAAAAGGATTAGGCAAGAACCTCTCGGCTGTTCTCTCGGGACTGTTGACGTAACCACGCGCCAGACAATTGCCGGCTATGTAAAGCTCACCGACGACCCCCAGTGGACCTGGCCGCATTTGCGCGTCGAGAATGTAGAGTTGGGTATTAGCAATCGGTTGCCCGATTGGTGGCAGCTCGGACCACGCTTCCTGCTCATCCGGCATCCTGTACACGCTGACTGCGTGCGCCTCTGTTGGCCCATATTCATTATCGAGCACGCAGGCGCTGAGTCTCGCGAACAGTTGCCGGAGGTGCGGCGTGATCTTCAATTGCTCGCCGGCGGTGATTACCTCGCGGAGCATAGGCAGCGCCGCCGTCTCGTCGCTTGCACTAATCTCGGCCAGGTATTGCAGTGCCACAAACGGGAGAAATAGTCTTTCAATTCGTCGCTCCGTCAATGCTGACCATAAACGGGAGAGATCCCTGCGGTCCTCGTTTTCGAAAAGCACGAGGGTTCCACCCGCGCACCAGGTCGAGAAGATCTCCTGGAACGAAACGTCGAAACTGAAGGGTGCGAACTGCAACGTACGCGGCGCCGGTGCCGAGCGTGCCATCTGCCAGTGCAGGAGATTCACTAACGCTGCGTGTGGCATCGCCACCCCTTTCGGCTTTCCAGTCGAACCTGAGGTGTAGATCACATACGCAAGGTCGTCGGGCATTGCTTGAGCTGAAAGGTACGCATCACTTGTTTCATCCGGCAAACTTGTCTCTTCATTAATCTCGATCACGTGAGCCGGCAGTGATGAAAATCTGTCGCGCAGAGAGGGCTCAACAATCAATACCTGCGCGCGCGAATTCTCGAGCATGTAGTCGAGCCGAGCCGCGGGATAGGTCGAGTCAAGCGGAAGGTACGCGCCTCCCGCCTTCAACACACCAAGGATGGCAGCCACCGTCGAAACTGAACTGCCTGCACATATGCCGACAATCGAATTAGGCCCGACACCGAGTCTGCGCAAGCGGCTCGCCAGTCGACTGGCCCGGTGGTCCAATTCTGCATAGCTCACCAGTTCGCTTCCTGATTCCACCGCGACTGCCTCGGGCGAACGTGCGACCTGTTCTTCAAACAAGTCGTGCACCCGCTTTTCACTCGGGAAATCCACGCTGGTGTTGTTCCAGTCGACCAGCGACGCCTGCTCGTCTGGTGTCAGCAGGGAGAACTCACTAACGCGTTTATCAGGATTGCTCACTACTGACTCGAGCAGCGACTCGTAGTTACTGAGCAGTCGCTGGATTGTCTCCCGCTCAAACAGATCCGTGCAGTAGATCAACTGCCCACGAAGCTCATCGTTCACCTGGTTCAGGTGACATTCCAAATCAAATCTGGTGGCGTTCGTCGAAAACTCCTGAACACCAAAGCTGACACCGGGTATTTGCAGCTCGACCTGAGGTGTATTCTGCAGAGCAAACATCACCTGAAACAGTGGATTGCGATTCAAGTCTCGTTGTGGCGCCAAATCCTCCACCAGTAGTTCGAACGGAACATCCTGATGCGCGTAGGCGCCGAGTGCCACCTCGCGAACATGTCGCAACAAGTCACGGAACGTGAGCCCCGGATTCACCCTTATTCGCAACGCGAGGGTGTTGGCAAAAAAGCCGATGAGATTCTCCAACTCACTGTGCTGGCGGTTCGCGATGGGAGTGCCGACGACAATGTCGGGCTCGTTTGCGTAACGCGAGAGCAAAACAGTGAACGCCGCGAGCAGGGTCATGAAAAGCGTCACGTTTTCGCGCTGACTGAGCTTGTTTAGATCTTCTGTAACCGCCCGCGAAACCAGGAAGTTGAGCTGCTCCCCGCGGAAGCTTAGTGCCGCCGGACGCGGATAGTCGGTTGGAAGTTCAAGCGCTTCCGGTGCTCCGGCAAGTTGTGTACGCCAATACTCGCGATCAGCTTCAAGCCCGCCGTCCTCGAACCACTGGCGCTGTAACAGTGCAAAATCGGCATACTGAATTGCGAGCGCTGGAAGTGGTGAAGGTTTGTCCTGTGTAAACGCCTCATAAAGGACCATCGCTTCGCGTGCCAGCACACCAATGGACCAGCCGTCGGCGACCAAATGGTGCACGGTCATTTGCAAAACATGTTCTTCGTCGCTGAGCCGCACCAACTGCACGTGCATCAGTGGGCCGGTTTCCAGGGCGAATTCCAGTTGAGCCTGTTCGTTCGAGAGAGAAATGACTTCCTGCTCACGCTCTGCCTCCGGCAATGAACTCAGATCGATAATTGGCAGCGACACCGATTGCGTGCTCGCTATAATCTGCACCGGCTCGCCGTCGACCATCTTAAAGCTGGTACGCAGGACTTCATGACGTCTGACAATCTCATTTAGAGTGCGTTCGAGTGCGAGGACGTCGATGACGCCACGGATGCGAAAGATGATCGGGATATGGTAGGCCGCGCCCGCAGATTCTAATTGTTCCAGGAACCAAAGACGTTGCTGCGCATATGAGAGCGGAAGCAGCTCCGGACGTGACAACGAATGGATGTCAGGTATTTTGACAAACAAGCCCTCATTCATTGCTGCGCTAATGCTCTTTGACAGTCCAGCTATTGTCGGCTGCTCAAACAAGCTGCGGAGCGGAATATCGACATGGAATATTTCACGCAGCCGCGCGATGACTCGCGTCGCGAGCAGAGAATGACCGCCGGCAGCGAAGAAATCGCTATGAATGTTTACTGCCTTGATGCCAAGCACATCCGACCACACTCCCGCAATCAATTCCTCGACTGCGTTGCCAGGTCCTACATGACTATCTGACTCGCTCGTCAGCTCTTCGGGTGCGGGGAGTGCGGCGTGATCGATCTTGCCGTTGGGCATGAGCGGCAATTCCGAGAGGAATACGAAAGTCGCCGGCACCATGTAAGTTGGCAACTTCTGCGAAAGTTGTTGCCGCAAGTCGGCCACAGTTAACGTCGCCCCCTGAGTAGCGACGACATAGCCCACCAAAGTCTTCTCGCCCGTCTGGTCTGCGCGCAACACCACCGCGGCACTGTGCACTTTTTCATGGGCCTTGATTGCCGCTTCAACCTCTCCCAGCTCGATTCGTATGCCGCGTAGTTTTACCTGGGCATCGGTGCGTCCGAAAAACTGTAAATTGCCATCGGCGAGATAGCGCACCAGATCACCAGTGCGATACAGTCGCGCGCCCGGCGTATCACCGGCATGATTGGGAACAAATCTCGCCGCCGTTACGTCAGGACGGTTCAAGTAGCCGCGCCCGAGGCCGGCGCCGCCAATAAACAATTCGCCCAGGACACCGATCGGAGCCGGCTGTAACTGCTGATCGAGCACGTAGAGTTGGGTGTTTGCGAGTGGTCTACCGATCGGCATCACACTATGCGTGCTGTCGCGGTCACAGATTATCTCGGTCGCAGCAATGGCTGTTTCCGTTGGTCCATACGAGTGATGCAACGTTGCATTTGGTAGCAACTCGTAGAAACGTTTCATCAACTCCAGACCGAGCGATTCGCCGCCGCAGATTACGTAGCGCAGCCTAGTCGCTTCGGCGACTTCCGGTTCAGCCAAAAATTGCGCCAGCATGGCGGGCACAAAGTACGCCACCGTAATTTTTTCATCGATGATGGTCTGCAACAGCGCCGCAAACCCGAGCTGTGCCTCAGGCGTGGCCACAACGATCCGTGCGCCCACCAGCAACGGCCAGAAGATCTCCCACACCGACGGGTCGAAGTTGAGCGTGGTCTTGCACAACATTCTGTCGCGTTCATCGAGCTGGTAAGTTTCCTGCATCCAGAGCACGCAATTGACTACCTCGCGGTGCGCCAGCATGGCCCCTTTCGGCGTGCCCGTTGAGCCTGACGTATAGAGCACATAAGCCAGATTGTCAGGATCGACTTCGTTTACCGGATTGTCTCGGCTCTCCTGCTCAATTGTTTCTCGTTCGACATCTACAAGAATGACTGACGCGTTGTTTGCGGCCAGACGCTCGACCAGATGTCGCTCGCTTACCAGAACCTTGACGCCGGCATCGGCTAGCATGAAGCTCACGCGCTCGGCTGGGTAATCAGGATCAAGCGGCAGGTAACTGCCGCCTGCTTTGAGGACTCCGAGCAACGCCACCACCATGGCCGCAGACCGTTCCATCATGATCCCGACCAGCGACTCCGGTCCCACGCCGCGTCTTCGCAGATAGTGGGCCAATTGATTTGCCTGCTCATTCAACTCTGCATAAGTCCACGAAGCTTCACCACTCACCAGGGCTACATGGTCAGGTGTCTTTCCTACCTGTTCCTCAATTATTTCGTGGAGGCACTTCCCTGCCTGCTCATAGACCACGCCGGTGTTGTTCCACTCGTGTACGACTTGCTGCTCTTCAACCTCGTCCATGAGTCCGAGCGAGCCCAGTTGCTGCGACGGGTCGACGAGGATGTTTTGTGCAAGAGTCTGAAAGTGTTGGATCATGCGCCGGATCGACTCAGCATCGAACAAATCCGTGTTGTACTCGAACGAGCCGTACAAACCTGCCGGGCTCTCGGCCATCGTCAACATCAAATCAAACTTCGCCGTGCGGCTTTCACTTTCCAGAACACTCAGGGTGACTCCCGGCAGAGAGAGTGTTTCGCCAGGCGCGTTCTGCAACACAAACATTACCTGGAAGAGTGGCGCGCGGCTCAGATCGCGCTCAGGTTCCAATTCCTCGACCAGTTTTTCGAAGGGAACATCCTGATGCTCAAAAGCTGCAAGCGTGGTTTCGCGAACTTGCCTGAGCAACTCCTCGAACCTGTCATGAGGCGAGATCCTCGTTCGCAAAACGAGCGTGTTTACAAAGAACCCGATCAGGTCTTCGATCTCGGCATGGTTGCGATTCGCGATTGGCGAGCCAACCATGATGTCCTGTTGTCGCGTGTAACGATGCAGCAGCAGGTTGAAGATTGCCAGCAGTGTCATGAACAGTGTCGCACCTTGCTGCTGGCTGAGAGTCTTGAGCTGATCGACAATTTTCAGCTCGAGTTTGAACGTCTCTGTTGCTCCGCGATATTTCTGTAGCTGCGGGCGCGGCCTGTCTGTTGGAAGTTCCAGCACCGCGGGACCGTTCGCGAGTTGCGCCTTCCAATAGTCCAGTTGTGTCTGGAGAACGTCACCCTGCAGGTGTTCACGCTGCCAGATCGCAAAGTCGGGATACTGTATTGGCAGCTCTCTTAACGAGACAGACCGTTTCGTCACGAAGGCCCCATAGAACTGAGCGATTTCGCGGATCAGCACACCCATGGACCAGCCATCCCCGACGATGTGGTGCATGGTTACAATGGCGAGATGCTTCTCGGCGCTGAGTTGCAGGACGTGAACTCGAAGCAAGGGACCCACGGTTAGATCGAATGGAAGCTCAGCCTGAATACGGGCAATTTCGCGGGCGCGTTGTTCGGGATCATTCGTTTGCCGGAGATCCTCGATTGCAAATTCCAGTTGGGCCACGTCACTGACGATCTGGCTCGGCTCGTCACCTTGAACGACGAAGGTGGTCCGCAATGCAGCATGCCGTTGCACCACTGCTGTCACAGCCTGCTTCAGTGCATCGCGATCGAGATCTCCATTGACAGTAACAGCCGTCGAAACATTGTAGAACGGATTGTCGGGTTCCAGTTGATTGAGGAACCAGAGGCGCTGCTGCGCAAATGAAAGTGGTAACGTGTCTTTGTGCCCGGCTTTGCGTATCCTTGGCACACTGGTCCTCTGCTCGTCACCTGTTACAAATTCAACATCCGCGGCCAGGCCGGCAACGGTTGGTGATTGGAACAATGCACGTAGTGGTAACTCTATCTCAAAGACTTCCCTGATGCGGGAGATAACCTGCGTCGCAAGCAGTGAGTGGCCGCCCAGCTCAAAGAAGTTGTCGTTTACACCCACCTTTTCGACTTCGAGCACTTCGGCCCAGATCGACGCCAGTCGTTTTTCTGTAGCGGTACGTGGTGCGACAAAGGATTCGCTCATCTCTGGCTGGAAAGTATCCGGATCGGGCAGCGCCGCTCGATCCACTTTGCCGTTGTTGTTTAAGGGCAGCTGCTCCAACGCCACAAAGAGTGACGGCATCATGTAATCCGGCAAATGTTCTTTCACGTGTGCACGCAGCTCATCGAGTGCCAGAACGACCTCCGGCTCAGCAACGACGTATGCCACGAGGCGCTTGTCGCCTGATCCGCCACCGCGTGCGACAACTACTACCTCACGCACGCTGTGGTGACGAGCCAGCACTATTTCGATCTCACCCGGCTCGATGCGGAACCCACGCACTTTCACCTGCTGGTCCACTCGGCCCACAAACTCCAGCCGCCCGTCCTCCAGATACCGCACCAGATCTCCAGTCCGGTACAATCGTTCTCCTGCGTGCGGGGCATACGGGTGTGGCACGAATTTCTCTGCCGTCAAATCCGCACGCTGCTGATATCCACGCGCTAACCCGTCGCCTCCCAGATACAGCTCACCGACTACTCCCACTGCCACCTGCTGCAGCTGCTGGTTCAGCACATACGTTTGTGTATTTGCGATCGGCTTCCCAATCGGCACCACCGCTGGGATCTCTTCTTCACCAGTCAACCGTTGGCAGGTGCTAAAGGTTGTGTTCTCCGTTGGTCCATAACAATCGAACACGAAACCACCTTCCAGCGAACGCAACGCTTTCTTCACATGTTCCGGCGACAGCACATCACCACCCGACAATAGTTGCTTCAAGCCACGCAACTCTTCCGGCCGCTCATCCACCAGCAGGTGAAACAATCCCGCCGTCAACCACAACGTGCTCACGCCGTATCGCCGCAGCGCCGCTCCCAACTCTTCCAGGGTCGGCGCTCCCGGCTCCAGCACCACCAGCCGTCCACCATTCAACAAACTTCCCCACACCTCGAACGTCGACGCATCGAAGGTCTGCGGCGCTAACTGCACGAAAGTCTCCGCTGGGCCAAACTCCGCATAGTCCGTTTCCTTCACCAACCGCACAACAGCCCGCTGGACAACTGCTACTCCCTTCGGCTCGCCCGTCGACCCCGACGTGTACATCACGTACGCCAGGTTCTCTCCTTCAACATCGCTGATTACATTCTCCTCACTGCGCTTCGCGATCTCTTCCCACTCGCCATCCAGACTCACCACCTGGCCCCAATGCGCCGGCAACGCATCGACTAGTGATTCCTGCGTCAGCACTACTGCTACTCCTGCATCCGCCAGCATGTAGGCCAATCGTTCCGTCGGATAGCTCGCATCGAGAGGCACATACGCGCCGCCTGCTTTCAGGATCCCCAGCATCGCCACTACCATTTCCAGCGACCGCTCCACGCATAAGCCCACGCTCACTTCCGGTCCCACTCCCAACTCGCGCAGGTAATGCCCCAGTTGATTGGCGCGCCGGTTCAACTCCGCGTAACTCCAGCTCCGCTCGCCCATCACCACGGCCTCGGCCTCCGGCCGTTGCTGCACCTGCTCTTCAAACACGGCCGCGATGCTGCGCTCGCGTCCGTACTCCCGTTCCGTCTCATTCCACTCGCGCAACTGCTGGCGTTCCGTTTCACTCAGCAGCTCCAACTCTTCCACTCTTGCTTCAGGCCGCTTCGCTATTTGGTCCAGCACCTGTTCAAAATGACGAAGCATCTGCCGGATCTGGGGCGGCTCAAACCGGCCAGTATCAAAAATGATCTTGAGCAAATGCTCTGCGCCGGGTTCGATTATCAAGTTCAGCGGGTAACCCTTGGCCGTGTGATGGTGGACCGCGTCGGTGAGCTTCGCGAGCCTCGTACCGGCGGTCGCGAGCGAACCGTTGATTCGGTGATCTTCAAACGTGACGAGACTCTCAAAGAGTTGCGTTCCATTTGACAGGCCACTCCACGTGTTTATCTTCACCAGCGGCGTGAACTCGTAATTACACATCTCGACCCACCGATCCTGGATCGACTTGAACCACGGCAGAATCTCTGCGGTTGGTTCGACTGACAATCGTGCCGGCAAGGTGTTAACCAGCATGCCGATGATTCCTTCAACTCCCGGTAACTCCTTAGGACGACCTGGAACGGCGACGCCAAACACAACCTCGCGAGTTCCGGAGTAGTGATTGAGCAGGATGGCCCATGCGCCCTGAAAGATTGTGTTTAGTGTGAGGTCATGCTGGCGAGCAATTTCGCGGATTGCGTCTGATGTCTGGCGTGACAAATAGATCTGCTCTTCGCTGTAGACGTGAGACGCGGCGGCCGATCCGCTACCGATATTGAAAGGTGTAGGCGCAGTGAAGCCCTGCAATGAACGTCGCCAGAATGCTTCCGCCTGCGTCAGATCCTGTTGGCGCAGCCAGGCGATGTAAGTGCGAAACGGACGGCTCGGCCCAAAAGAGCACTCGCTTCCCTTTTCGAGCGCTTCACAAATATCGAAGACGTCCTTCAGAACTACCGATGCAGACCAGTCGTCAACCAGCACTTGATGGTGACTCCACACAAACCGGTATGTTTCGTCCGCAGTGCGAATCAGTGCGACGCGCATCAGCGGGGCACTGCTGAGATCGAAGCCGCGCTCGCGTTCGTGCGCGACAAACTGCTTCAGTCGTTCTGCCTGTGAGTCAGCGTCGAGATCGCGCCAGTCTTCTGTTTGTAATGGGAGTTGTGCGCTCTTACTGACTACCTGGAGTGGTTCGTTCAGTCCCTCCCACGCGAAGAAGGTGCGCAGCGTTGTGTGTCGATCAACGACACTTTGCCATGCCTGTTCAAAAGCCCTGACATCGATCTTTGCATTAATGGTCCCGGTGATGATCTCGACCCGCATCACCGAGCTGGGATCATCGCCGTTATGAAACAGGATGCCCTGCTGCATCGGTGAGAGAGGATAGATGTCCTGGACGTTTTTGAATTTCATTTAAGATCAGAAGTGAGAACCAGATGTGGATACAGTGCGCAGCATTTCTTTGATGGAGCCTACGGCGTACCCACCCGCTACCGCGTGGTGGTTCTGACTGTATCCAATAATATTTCGTGGTTTTTAGGCCGGGTCAGAACCACCTCGCGGTAGCGGGTGGGTACGCCGTAGGCCTTGTCCAAAATATTTTGTGACTTTAGAGACTGAAACTCTTGCTGACGAGTGTTGTATCGCTGAGTGAGTTAGGCCACCACGGAATCATGTAATCAGGACGCGCGGTGATACCTGGAACCTGCGGAATACCATACGACTGATCCACAACCCTGAGCTTGAGTGGCTCCGAGGCTTTGAATGTTACGCCCAACAGCACTCCCTCAGGAGGGATGGCCAGGTAATGCATGTTCCAGATCCCTTTGTTCCTGCGCAGCATGGCCGTGTTGTTTTGATCGAACTGCTCATCGTTTAGTGACGCGTTGAGAATCTCTACCTTCGAGTCTATATAAAGAGAGAGCACAGAAGCACTACGATTTGATTTCAAGCGCAAACGCAGAGTGCGCACGTCGCCGTTCTTTTCGTCGCTAACGACATCGACTTGCGGAGGAGACAGTGGAACTGTCGGCGCTGCATTCTGGAGCAACCGATCGGGAGTTCGAGTTTGAGCAAAGAATTCGATCAGCGTGTTGCGTGGCGGCTGTGCTGTTAGGAATTTGCTGGTCCACTCGTCCGCTTTCGGATCCATACTCGCCCACACTGCGTGACCAGTGTCAGAGTTAAGAGCGTAAAATATACTGTTGAATTTTGGATGTTGCGCATTCACGCCGGTCATTAGCACAGGTGCGATAATGAAACCGAGACCGACCAATGCCGCGATTCCTGACAGTAGCCATTTGCGATCGCGCGTCATCATCGTCAACTGTGGAACGAGCAGTCCAAGCTGGAGCAGCATTACGATCGCGATCAGCCAGACCAAATTTAAAGTCAGACCGATGAAGAAATAGTGAACCAGCGGAACAATCAACACGAGTCCCGGAACCGCAGCGGCGAGTAGCAGGACGACTCCGAAACCCTCACGGCGTTCTCGGTTCTTCAGAACACAATAGCCAATGAATCCCAGGCTGCTGAAGACCAGTGGCCATGTCAGTAGATAACTCGCGCCCGGCAGAGAGAAGCTGACCAGCAGCATCAAGATCACCCACCACACTAATGCGCCGGCCGCGAGGTTTTCCCAACTCGTCCTTTTTCGAAACAGGTTATAGACGAGCAAAGTAATCGCGACAGCAAGCACCGCAAAACCGACTACGTAAAGATTGGTGTAGTAGGTGTCTCCAGGTGGTCTAAATTCCCGCGCATAACGAAGCTTGAAAACCAAGCCCCACAGCAGCTTTTCAAAAACTGCTACGAGGATTGCGGCCGAGAGGAATGCGACACATCCGAGGGCGATTCCCCGGACAGTCAGGATCCGGTATCTCAAGCCGATCACCACCACCGCGATAAAAAGAAGCAGCGCGAATATTGCGAGTGGCAGCACCCAGATCTTTGAATAGTGAACCAATGTCAATCCCAGCAGATCAAAGTAGACGCGATCCGGCCTCGGACTCTGACGCAAGTCAACACTGCCGAACTGGCGCGTCAAGGCCAGCGCATAAGAGCCGTGGTGTTGGAGACTCCGCTCATCGAATGTTTGCGCATTATCAAGAAGCGTGTGATAGCTCGGCAGCCCATCGATATACGCGAAGTTAAGCCCCTGCATTCCGTGTGCATTGAAGACTGTGAAATCCGTCGAATTCGGAAGTAGCCTGTAGATCTCTACGGACAATGAGTTCGCAACCGGGTATGGAGCTGCTTTCGCAAACTCCTGTATCAGCCAACCGTTGGATTTGCTCGTTTCGAACATCATCGAAGGGCCGCTATTTCCTCGAGCATCAAAATTGAGCACCACCCCGACATCCTTGGCCCAGGGATGTTCCTCGACGAAAGCGTTCGCACCCAGTAGTCCGTCTTCTTCTCCATCTGTCAAAAGAAAAATCACATCGTTCTTAAGCGGCGGCCCGGATTTCAGTGCGCGCAGTGTTTCCAACATTGCTGCAACACCGGCGCCGTCGTCGCTCGCGCCGAAGGCCTGAGGTCTCGAATCGTAATGAGCCGACAGCAGAACCGCTTTAGTATTGTTTGTGCCTGGAAGTCGGGCCAACACATTTTGCGTGGTTGCTGCCACCACGATCGAGTCTGCTTTCCGGTTGACGGCCGTCGCGGTTTGAATTGTTGGTTGGAGTCCGTTGGCCGCGAGTGTATTGAAGATGTAGTCGCGAACGACTCCGTGCTCGATCGAGCCGATCGGGTGTGGCTGTTTTGCGAGCATCTGAACATGCGTCATGGCCCGACCCGAAGAGAAATCCGCGGCCGGAGCGTTGGCGCTGACAGCGGCAGGCGGATTGGCCTGGTACAAACTGAGAATCACCCAAAACATCAGAAACAAAAATATAAGGATGCCGGCTGAGTATCTCAGTTCCCAGCTCCGACTACGTGATTGGGTCGTGGAGATAGTTTGGTCCATTTTCGTGACCTTCTTATGTAACTGTGGACGATGAGAGGACGAGTAATGTTTAGCTATCGCCGGGCAAAGCTACCGCACTTTGCGCCGATGGGGCAAGTTGGTACATCAAGTTAGCTTTGATAGAGGACGGACACGCCCTCGAATGCAGAAGATGTCGGAGTGTCAGGTCTCCAACGTCTTCATTCGACACAAAATAAGTGTTCGTTGTTCGACGATCCGCGACAGATCGCAACAAGCCGGGTTAGGTCGGCATATCCACGTATATGCCGATCGTTTACGCAAGGAGTTTGAGCAACACAGATTGCGTCAACTTATTTTTTCCACATACTCTCTTTCGACCATCAAGCGACCCTGAAAATTTATAGCGGTCAGCAACAGCTCCACTCTCTCACCGGATTGAAGGTTTCGCTCCACAACACCGACCAGCGCCTTCCATGGGCCATCTTTTATTCGCACCATGTCGCCTGGTTTCAAGGCCTCCCCGACCGTGAGGAATCCATCTGCGCCCACACGCGCTCGCAGGAGGTCGACGACCTCCTCATCTATGGCCGCAGGCTTGGCGTTAAAACTCACAATACGAAGTACTCCGCGGGTGAAGCTGACTTTGCGAAGTAAGGTGGGGATACTGAAGCGAGCGAAGATGTATCTCGGGAATAAAGGTCTTGCGATGTGCGTCACAGCGCCGGAGAATTCATTGGTCCGGCGCTCTTTTATCTTTGGTGCAAAACACTCAATGTTCGCTGATTGCAGATTGTAGTAAGCGCGGTCTTCTTGCTTTGAATGAGTGCAGACTGCGAACCACTGCGGTGACTCTACTTCATATTCTATATTGATTGCATTTGAATTAATTACCTTTGAGTTTTCCGGCATCACCCCTTCGCACTCCTCACCCTAGTTTATCTTTGCTCTGCGCGAAAAAATCACCTGGTACTCATGCCTGCGTCATACACTTCATGATCAGGCGAGCTTAGGCGTCAGAAAGTTATATGTGTGCCGGAATACAGCACAAGATCGCTTCCTGGAGAGACTGAGACAACCGCGACACTATATGTGTGCTTCTTTGGGAGGTCCGGGTGAGATGGCCTAGGGGGTTAGGTACCATCAATTATCCGAAGCAGCGTGTTTATACCGGAAAGGAATAGCCTTGTCTGCTCAAAAGCGACAGAGTCTAAAATAGACTCTGTTGAAATCCGACATAACGTCATGGCTGCGGACTGGCATATGAACCGTTCGGAAATTGTTTAAAATTATCTCGGATTATTCGATAGCATTCGCAGGCTTTACCTTCGAGCCGGGCTGGATCGAGAATTTCAATCTTGCCCCGGCTATAGCGAATTAAGCCGTCTCTCTGCAGTGAACCTGCCGCCATACTTATGGCCGTTCGTGGTACTCCTAACGCATTAGAAATGAGTTCCTGAGTGAGATTCAACGTATTGGAATTCACTCGAACACGGACCACCAACATCCAGTTGCAGAGTGCTCCTTCCAGTGAATGGAACCTATGACAGATGGAAGATTGCGAGATTTCAGTCATGAGCATATTTACATATGCCAGCATCAGATCGTGCAGCCCCTCTCTTCGGTCAAACTCTTGCTGCAGAACTTCGAACTTGATTCTCCATGCGTCTGTTGCAACTGGAACACTTACATCGTAGGGCATGATCGTCGTCTTATTGATCACCGTAAGTCCAACCATACCTTCGTTGCCAACCATCGCGAGCTCCATGCTGGCGCCAATTTCAGTCGTTGATCCCAGTGATAACAAACCATTTACAGGAAAGTAGGCATAGCGAATTTCATCGCCTGCTATGTACACAAATTCACCTTTATCGAGGTGCACTCGATCCAGATGTTCTATAAGACGACTGAACTCGTATTGAGGCAGAGCTCTTAGAATTTTGTTCCCAATATCCACTTGCCTTTGAACTGCAGGCATAGTTCGCTCCCTAATTCCAACTCGCAGGAGTTTTTTGTACTGGGCCGTTTAAAGATCCGCCGGGAGGATTGAGGTGTTAGCCGTGATTCGGGGGAGTCAGTATAGTCTTTTAATGTCGGATGTCAACCGAAAGCACAAATCGAATAGTGTACCTGTTCTTTTACTTTGCCGAAGCAATCGTGAGGTTGGTTGTGCGGATGGCGTGTCATCGAAAACTTGATCTGAAATTATTCGTGAAATGAAACACAGAAACGAACTTCTTGTTTGTAGGTAATGACACGTGGTGCTCAGTGCTTCTTCATTTTCGCATCAGAAGTCACGAAGATGCATTGGAAGATCTCACTTCGCAGCTTTGCACAAAGAGTTCGAAATCCCGCCCACGGCAGTTGGCGGATAGTTCAGGTCCTTACTATTTATCCTGTTGCATGAATAGTGTGGACTTGAACGAATCCGCCCACTGCCGTGGGCGGGATTTGTGTCAAAGCCTTACTCCGATTGCGGGATTGTGCAAAGCCTTACTGCGATTTAAGTTCCATCCGACTTACATACATGACTTACAGTCAAACTTCTCGCCTTTGAACAACGCTTCGAGCCATATGTAAATAGATCAGCTGGCAGAAAGCTGCTGGCTGAGATGAAGACACCTGCCACCGAAATTAGCACTCCCCTTCGATGTGGGACGCTGTCAAGAGAGCTAGAATCTACACGACAACAACGTAGAGGGATCCCTTACCCGTTCATTGGTGCCCTCGAACCGAAGAGCCCAGGCACTTAGCTCGCTACTGCTTTTGCAGTTCTACTACGTTTCCTCGATCCCCCTGCTTTTGAAAGAGTGTCAGGTTGAGGCTTAGGCCGGCCGGAGAAATCTCGGCAGGCAAATCCCTTACCTGTTTGCGATATCGAAAGGAACAAGGACTACCACCGGGATACCCGGTAGAAAGAGAACATCCATGAAGCACTTTACCCGACAATTCAGTATCAGAAGATTCGTTACGATTTTGGCAGCCACAGTCGCTCTAGCCGGACTGATCGGCGGCGGGGTATTAGCTGCCGGAGTTTACCCGAACAGCGTTACTTACTCTGGCCAGGGGCTCATCGCTGATGGGTTCGGTGGCTACGATCTCAGAACTGAGATCTGCGGTGTCGCAAATGGAGCTGATGCCGATGGTCCATACCTGCTCTGGGTTCTGACGGCTACTGGCGCAGCCAACGCAGACATCACCGGCCCCTGGGGAACAGCCACTATGACGAAAGTCGGGAATGGCGCGTTCAAATACATCAGTGGCTGGTACGATCCGAGTACGCTTCCTGGCAATGTCACCGGGACCTATGACGGAAAGGCAAAGAATGCGCAACTCGTGATTAGCCATGGTTGCCGGCCATTGACACAAGGAGGATGGTGCTCACCCGGCTTCTGGCGAAATGCCAGGGACGGCGCGTGGGCGTTGGTTGGAGTGGATAGGACCAACGCCATGTTCAATGGCAACGTTTCAACCTTCTACTACGGCGCTGATCTCGATCCCGATGTGTTGCTGCAGACCGTGCTCGACAATCCACCCATCTATAGTGGTCCTTCTGTTCAGGGGACAGGCGTTCCGTGCGCGCTGAATGCTTTCAACGCTACGGGGGCATATCTGACGGACAAAATTCCCGGCTTCCAGTTCAACTGCGCAGTCATGCAGGCAGGCGGCAGTAACGCATGTCCGATCGACAGCTTCGGTCACTTCAAGTGAACGAACCTGCCGGGCGCAACAAAAAGAAAGGGCGCCGCTGATCCGGCGCCCTTAAAGTTTATTCCGATCGTTAGGTTATCAGAACGTAAACGGACAGGGGGTCGGCTGTACGAACGTCTGATTGTTGTTTGCTTTGTCGAGCGCGTTCTTGAGCGCTTCCTGATAAGTTCGCCAGGAATCACCAGCCAGCGCCGTTGGGTGTGACGTGAGTTCCGCATTTGCTTCCGTCATCAGATTGTTAATGGTCGCGAAACCAAGTGCGTTTGCGCTGTTTGTTCCGGGCGCGTAGACGAGAGCATTGCCATTGACGAAACCAGCTTCGACGTTGAGTTCCATCGCCGCAAGTTGTGCGGAAAGCATGTAGGCCATGTTCGTCGCTGTCGCACTCAACAACCAATTTCTGAACGCGTTGTAATCGCAGCCGAAGTTCATGCGAGTGCCGGGAGCGTTCCGCAGATACAAACCATTCAGGAGTGTCAGTTCAGAGCAGGCCGACCCGCCGTCGTTCATCGTCGCGAGACCATTCTTGTTTGACCAGAATCCAAGTGTATGACCGCCACCAGGTCCGAGACACAGATTGCCAAATTCAACTGTCTCTGTTTCGCCTGCGTCGACTGTGACGCCGACAGGATTGGCCGTGGTGTGAATCCAGTTTGTCTCCGCCGGATCAAATTCAGAGACGGTGTAATCATCGGGAGCAACAACAACGCTCACCGGCGTGAAGCGAAACAGTTCCAGGTCATCAATGATGCGTACTTTCCAGCCGGTGATTAACTGCCCATCGTCATTAACTCCATTCGCATTAGCATCGTAAAACTTATTGACGTTGAGCGTGCCAGTTGCGGGAACCTCAGGTTTGACTTTGAAGTTGTCGGTTTTGAAGTTTGAGAAATCGGCGTTCGGGCTGACCCAGACTTTGTATTCGCCGCCGCTGTTCGTCGTGTCGTCGTAGCCGGGAGTACTGTCACTGGCTTTGATTACCACGGCTTCGAGTTGATAGCACTGGTCCACTTCGCCATTCGTGACGTGTATTGGTGTAGGAGTTGCGCTTCCGACACTGGTGCCCAGCAACGCCCCGCCCGGCTCAGTGACCTGAATGTAATAGAAGCCGTCGGGCAGACCTGCGGCGCCTGGGTGCGCTGGTCCACCATCGACATACACATCGCTCTTGCTGGTAAAAATGTTGACGTTGGTGCCGTCGCAGCTCGAGGTGGTAGTAAAAATAGCGCCGGTATTGGGCGCCATGTAACTGGTTGTTGTTAATACCGAGGCGGCGACGATAATGATCGAGGCAATGACGATGGCACGACGCCAATTCGCAGTGGCCTTGTGGGGGGCAAGGGATTTCAATTTGTCTTCTCCTGTGATTCGGGCGGGCACGGCCTTCCGATGGGCTGCGTACCGGCGGTTTTGGTCCACTTCTACAGTGTTCCCTGGGACGGTTCTGATGAACCGTATACTTCCGTGACACTGAATAAGAGAGAGAATGTGGCCCAGCTTCCAGATATTAGAGCGGCAACGACAAAAAGACTGCGAATTCTGCCTTGACGCCGAACGGATAAGGAATAATATGTCTCGCCATTATGTGGCGTTGCAGCACCTGCGGAACCGGCGTCGAACATAAGTATGCTCACTGCTGGCAGTGTGTCGGCGTCCTCGCACTGGTGATTATTCGCTGGCGTTTCTTCCAGCGCGATCCAACTGATGCTGTTGGCATCAAACTCAACTGAGAATCAAAAAAATGACAATACGTATTCTTGTGTTGGCTATGGGAGTGATTTCGGCAACGGTAATCACGGGAATGCAAATTCGAGTGTTCGCGGTACCTCGCCTCTTCCCGGATAAAAATGCCCAATCCGAAGAAACAATCAACGACAAGAACTGGCAGAACAATCCCAGCATTATTGCGATCCGCAAGATGGTCAATTCGGCCAATGTCGAAATCAGGAAGGGCACCTTCAAGACTGAGCATAGAATTTGTGAGGAGGGCTGGTTTAGTCGCCTTCGCATCGCGCGCGCCTCAAACGGAACCGTCAGGTGGTACCAGCACTATCAGGAGGGTGAAGATTCTTCCTGGGACGACAATTACTACTACGACGATGCTGGTCGATTGCGGTTTGTGTTAATGACCTCTTATGCGATCAACGGCACCCGTGAACAGCATCGCGCCTACTTCGATGAAAACGGTGCTCTTATCTACCACGGTCGCCGGATACTCAAGGGACCCGGTTACTTTGGCCCTCCAGTCGAAGATCTCAAGGGACTGGTGCAAATGGATCCCAAAAAGGATTTTGCGGAAGCGACGCAAGGATGCAAAGAGGTAAAGTCCTCCGCCAAGCATCGCAGCAGAAAGGGATGAGTAACATCGACACTACACGGAACCTTCGCGTTCCGCGAGGAGTAGTCTTGACGACCTTAAATTACTTCAGAGGAGAGATCATGAAGAAAGCGATCGTAATCTCGCTCGTTGCTTTGCTACTGAACTCTGCCACCCCTTTCGTTTTTGCTCAGACCTCGCGCGCTGCATCTGATAAGGACTTCACCGCCGCTTACGATGCTCAAATCCGTAAAACGTTAGGGATGTTTCCCGACCTTCCAGGCATCGCGATAGTAGTAATTAAGGACGACCGGCCGATCTTTGTAAGTGCATACGGGATGGCGGATAAAGAAGCCGCCATAAAGGCCGATACCGATACTCTCTTCTATACCGGCTCGTCTACGAAGTCGTTCACAGCGCTTGCAGCCGCGATGCTCGATCAGGAGGGCAAGATAAAACTGGCTGATCCTGTTACGAAATATACTCCGGGCATTCGCTTCAAGAATGAGATACCTGACAAGGTCACGATCCGAGATCTCCTGACGCACACAAGCGGTCTGCGGAACGGGGCTTTGATCAACCGCCTCGCGTTTACGGGTCAGATCGACCAGCCTGAGATCGATCACGTCTTTGCCGAAGGCACCACTTTTGATGATGCCAACTATGGCAAGTACAACTATACAAATCTCGGCTACAACATTTACGGGCTGGCGCTGCATTATCAGTTGCACAAGAAATGGCAGGACGTTCTGCAAGAGCGCGTATTCACTCCGGTCGGTTTAAAACACACAACTGCGTATGTTTCAAAGGCACGCGCGAAGAAGTTCAAGATCGTTGCTCCTTATGTCATCTCCACTGATGGTGCCGATGCAGGCAAGATGGTCCGAAGCGGATTGGAAAAGACTGACGAGAACATGCAGTCGGCTGGTGGGATTTACACGAGCATTTCGGATCTCGGCCGGTGGATTAACATGAACATGAATGGCGGTAAGCTCGCCGGCAAACAGGTTGTGCCGGCCGAAATCATACGCACAGTGCAAACAGGTTACACAAAGAGCACGCGGAACGAGCCGCCATTCTCGGGCGATGGCGAATACGGGCTCGGGTGGCAAATCGGCAAGTATCGCAACGAGAAGGTGGTCTATCATCATGGCGGCTATCCCGGTTACCGCGCTCATGTCTCGTTTATGCCTGAGAGAAAGATTGCCGTCGGTGTTCTCGTGAATAACGACACGCTTGGTGGTCGTCTGGCAGACATGCTCGCCGCGTACGCTTATGACTGGTGGCTACAGACGGAGAATCTGGAAGCCGATTACGCTAAGCTGCTGCAGGAAACACTTACGGCCTACGAGAACCGAAAGCAGAGTATTGCTGCCGAAGCGGCAAACCGAGCAAAAAGAGAGTGGCAACTTACGAAGCCGTTTGCTGACTACGCTGGTAAGTATCGGAACGATCTATTGGGGACGATTGAGGTCGTAGCAAAAGAAAAAGCCCTCGCAGTGCAAATGGGCGCCATGCATACAGTCGCCACCCCGTTTACGGAAAAGGACACTATTCGGGTCGTGATGGTCCCCGGCGGAAACGGTGAGGTAATCGGGTTTATAAAGGACGCCGATGGAAGAATCGGATCGATGAATTACGCCGGCGTCACTTTCACAAGGCTTGCGCCCTAATCGCCTTACTTGGATACAGTCAGTACCACCTTTATGAAGTTTCGCATCGTCTTACGGCTAATCCTGTTCGTCTTACTACGCGAAAGGGGTCCGGCAGATATAGCAAGGGGCGTCACCATCGCGTTGACGGTGACGCCCCGGACCACACATTGGGAGATGTGTGGGACGATTTGCGCGGGCTCTTTAACGTTACAGAACCTCGGCAGACGTGCGTACTTATATATGGGCGACGAGGCACAACTCGCAAGACTTGATTGAAGTTGTGCGTTTCCGGATTTGATGTAAGGAATCTTATATGACCAGTTGGACACACTCCCGCTGACCTGCCGTGAGTGGCAGTTCGGGTATTTAACTAAATGTGAAGAGTCAGCTAGCGACCCAACAGAAAGAGTGTGACCAGCAGAGTCGTTATCAAGCTAGATTCAGTCTCGTCCGAAATCGCAGAATCGTCACGGGGTATATCAACCGCTATCGAACTCCCACCGTCAGAGGTATATCCCGTTAACGGTTTTCCACCGCCGGGCATCTCTCCTGCCAATGCCGTACCCGAAAGAACACAGACAAGCGTCACCACAATTAACAGTCGTTTCATGGATTGTCTCCTTTGAGTCTGAGGGACCATGTAAGACTTCTTACATGAAAATCGGTAAAGATGAAAGAGTTCTTGCCACATCAGGGCGTCTGAGGCTATTATTGCCGTGCATTTTCCTCCCTTTCCGGGTTTCTCAATTTCTCATGAATGTTGCCCCGTCTAAACTAGATTTATCTCACATGACCCCGAACGAACGGGCACTGTCCAAGTGTGAGAAGGCGCTGGAGTTAAAAGACAGAGGCGATTACGCGGCCGCTCAAGCAGTGCTGGGATCACTCTGGAAACGAGTCGGGGAGCACCCAAACACGGAAGGTCTACATCCTTCGGTCGCTGCTGAAGTTTTATTTTGCGCCGGAATCTTGACACGTTTTATCGGCGCCAGAGATGAAATCAAAGAAGCCAACGAGTGGGCCAGGGACCTACTCACTGAGAGCATCACCTATCACGAATCAGTTCAAGACGCCTTCAAGATCGCAGCGGTACGCGCAGAGCTCGGTTACTGTTACTGGCGAGCGGGCGCATTAGATGAAGCACGTATCTGGTTCACCGAGGCGCTTAAAACGTTAACGACCGAAGGAAATACGCGGGCGAACGCGGTTTTTGGATTATCAGTTGTTGAGTGGTCAGCCTCACGATTCAAAGAATCTTTAAGAATCCTCAATGAGAATGCGCCGCTCTTCAAGAAGATAACCAGTCACTCCCTCAAAGGCTTCTACCACATGCAGGTAGCAATGGGACTTCGCACCCTCTCCCTGCCCGGCGAGAAAACGCCGACTGAGTTCCGGCGCATCCTCGACGAGTATGAAGAAGCCGATCGCCATTTCACGTTAGCTCGTAGCACGATCTTTCGTGCTCACGTCAAGAACAACATCAGTTATGTGCTACGCGAACTGTGCCGCTTCAAAGACGCTCACGAGTACCTGGATCATGCCAGGCGTCTGACGGTCAGTGCCAAAGACAAAGTGAAGACCGCACAAGTCGATGACAGTCGCGCACAACTTTTTATTGCCGAAGGTAAATACGTCGAAGCCGAGTCCGTTGCGCGCCATGCAGCAAAGACTTTCGAGAAAAGTGGACATCAATGTTTCCTGTCCGAAGCGCTCACTACACAGGGAATCGCATTGGCTCGACTGGGAAAAACAGATCGCGCACAGTTCACGATTCAGTTGGCGATTGAAGTGGCGCATCAGGCAGGGTCACTCAATCAGGCAGGAATCGCTGCTCTTACGTTGATGGAAGAAATCGAAGGTCTTTCAGCCGAGATGCTCAGCGACGCTTACGAACAAGCGGGCGAATGGTTAGCAGAGGCTGAGAGCTACTCACTCTTGTTGAGGTTCAAGGCCGCCGGAAAGAAACTCGCCACGCGCGTGCGAACGGATGCAAAGACCGATCTCAACGGAACTCTATTCAAACGTTCAAACGTTAAGGAAGCACGAGTAGATGTTGAGCGAGAAATGATTCGGAAGGCTTTGGCTGAGGCCAATGGCAGCGTGACCTATGCAGCACCCTTGTTAGGACTCACCTATCCCGGACTCATTTACATCATCAAACATCGACATCCTGACCTGGTAAATGAACGGACTCCAATGCGTGAACGCAAACGGAGACAATCAACACGGGGATAGTAAGCCCGCCCGTTGTATTCGATCTCTTACGGAAAACGAATTACTTCATTCTCCACCGGCATCTGGTTCTGACGTTTTTCTGTCGCCGCCGATGGCGAGGTTGGTTTCCAGCCGAATCCTCTTCCCTGGACTTCGAACGAAGGTAAAGCATACGGGAGTCCTTCAGATCCGAGTGGCGAGTTGCTGTCGCTGATGTGAAAGTGCAGGTGTGGCTCGGTCGAGTTTCCGGAATTTCCGACAAGACCGACTACCTGGCCACGCCGAACTTTGTCGCCAGTCTTTACGCGAAGTCTTCCGGGTTGCAGGTGCGCATAAAATGCAAATCTACCGCCTCCAAGATCCAGGATGACGTGATTTCCACCAACAGTCTCGAGCGTGATTGGAACAGCACGCGACGTTGGACCAGGCACGTTCTCGGGAATCCCATCTTTAGTGGCGACAACAATCGCGTCAGCGACTGCCAGTGCTTCTGCTCCGTAACAGCGATACGACTTGTTGTCTTTCGCATCTCCGGAAAAGCTTCGGCCGTCAGGAAAGAGCTGCAGGAAGTCGATCGCAAATCTCTGCGCGATCCGCGCGCCACCACTCGTGGGAATCAACGCGCGTCGATGCCCGGACGAATTCCCTGGTCCATTACCGGCCAGCCACTCGCTGCCACGCAGCGGCGGATTAATCGTGAGTACAGCGTTCGAAACTGTTGCTATCGAGGCCACAACCGAGAGCTCTTCGGGATAGTCACCCACTCTGCAGGTCAGTCGATGTTGAAGTGCAGTCGGAGCGTCGGTAGGGACATCGAAAGTCAGCCACATATAGACC
>JBKPPU010000063.1:0-2584 GCA_046733695.1 Acidobacteriota bacterium | reverse complement strand
TCGGACTATTGCATAATCCGCATGCGTTCACCTCCCCGGTGGACGAAGTGGTCGCGTGGGGTGAGGACACGTGGCCTTAGGGTGGGGGCTGTGGGAGGCCCCCGCCCGCTTTTTTTGTCATCATGCACTGTTCAGTGATACCGGTCACATGTGATTAACTGACATCGCGATGGGATGGCTGCAGAGATCACGGCGCAAGTTTCAGCTCTGGCTTTACGAGGGCAGAAGAAAAAGTGGCTCTTCAAATGAGTCGGCTGCTGCACACAAGCAACATCCCTGGTGGCAGGTGATGTGCCTCACCGGAGTGGATTATTTTTCCACTCTTGGTTATCAACCCGGTATTGCATTCCTGGCCGCAGGCGCTCTCTCACCGATAGCTACTCTGGTTCTGATTCTGCTGACTTTATTTGGTGCGCTTCCGATGTACCGGCGCGTTGCTGCGGAGAGTCCTCATGGTGATGGCTCTATCTCGATGCTCGAGAATCTGCTGTCGCGTTGGAAAGGGAAACTATTCGTCCTTGCTTTACTTGGTTTCGCAACTACCAGCTTCATCATTACCATCACGCTTTCTGCTGCAGACGCGACGGCTCACATTGTTGAGAATCCGTTTGTCATCGAGCACCTTCATTTCCTGCACCACCGAACCGGCATCACGCTGGTATTGATCGCGGCTCTCGGCGCTATTTTTCTACGCGGGTTCAAGGAAGCTATCGGCATCGCGGTTTTTTTGGTCGCGATTTACCTGGCGCTAAACCTGACGGTGGTTCTTGTCGCATTCTACGAAATTGCTACGCATCCAACGGTTTTCTGGGATTGGAAGCGTTTGCTCTTCGCCGCGCACAGCAGTCCGTTTCTGATGATCGGGACTGCTCTCATCGTGTTTCCGAAGTTAGCGCTTGGCTTGTCAGGATTCGAAACCGGGGTGGTCGTGATGCCACTCGTGAAAGACGATGTGAATAACGGTTATCCAGAGCCGATTTCTTCTCATCGCACATACGCGAGTGAGTCACCAGCGCAGTTGAGTGGTCGCATACACAACACCCGCAAACTGCTCACCGTGGCAGCATTGATAATGAGCTTCCTGTTGTTTGCGAGCAGTATTGCTACGACGATGCTGATTCCGGCTGAGGAATTCCGGGCCGAAACACCGACTCAGGAAGCGGGATCCGCTAACGGTCGTGCGCTGGCATATCTCGCGCACACTTATCTTGGCGATGTGTTCGGCACCGTGTATGACCTGAGCACGATCTCGATACTGTGGTTTGCCGGATCGTCGGCACTGGCCGGACTGCTCAATATCGTTCCGCGCTATTTGCCCCGGTATGGAATGGCGCCTGAGTGGGCTCGCGCGACACGCCCGCTCGTGGTTGTGTTCACTGTGATCTGCTTCATCGTGACGATTCTCTTTAAAGCGGACGTTGATGCACAGGGAGGCGCGTACGCGACTGGCGTGCTCGCGCTGATGACTTCCGCGGCGATTGCAGTCACATTGTCGGCGCGCAGACGAGGGCAGAGTGTGCAATGGCTGTTCATGCTGATCTCTCTGGTCTTCATCTATACGACTGTCGTCAACATTGTCGAGCAGCCGGAGGGAATTAAGATCGCGCTGATCTTCATCGTCGCGATTGTTGCCAGCTCACTCTTTTCTCGGGTTTGGCGCTCGACAGAATTGCGTGTAGACCGGATAGAGCTCGACGATGCGGCGCGCGAGTTTGTCCGCCGGGCAGCAAAAGGAACGGTTCGCATAATCACCAACCGGTGTGATCGTGGAGACGCGCTCGAGTACGAGGCTAAAGAGAAAGAGAAACGGATCGATAATCACATTCCCGCCGGGGAACCGATTCTGTTCTTTGAAGTGACGCCGGGAGATGCTTCCGAATTCTCGGGCGTGCTGAAAGTCAGAGGGGAAAATGTGGATCGATTTCAGATCCTGCGCACTGAGTCGCCGGCCGTCCCGAACGCAATCGCAGCGTTCCTGTTGTTTCTGAGAAATGAGACCGGAAAACTACCGCACGTGTATTTCGGTTGGAGTGAAGGGAACCCGGTTTCGTATCTGATGAAGTACATCGCGTTTGGCGAAGGAGACACAGCTCCGGTGACACACGAAGTTCTGCGTCAGGCTGAAAAGGATCCGGACCAAAGGCCGATCGTGCACGTCGGCGGTTAAGAGACAGTTTGGATTCTTTGTGCAACCTCTGTGTTCTCTGTGACTCTGTGGTGATAGGAATGCACGATACAACAACCACAGAGTCACAGAGAACACGGAGGTTGCACAGAGAAGGCATTACTCAGATTACAGAGATGTTGCTTCCGACTGGCTCGGGGAGTAACATCACAAGCGTTGAAAATTTAATGTCTGCCGAAGTTGTTCGAGCCTCAACAGCTCTGCAACGCGGGGGAACCAAATGTTTCGCAGCGCGAAACGCGGGGCTAATCGTGAACGTTATTGCCACGAAGAACACTTCCTGTTCGAGTCCGACAGCTAACCTCGTAGGCGTAAGGGAAGGGCAGAATTGCTCAATAGGCTAATTGGTAGAACCGCAGGACGACGCTTCAAACTCTGGTTATTCAAAGGGTCCTCTCA
>JBKPPU010000062.1:0-39433 GCA_046733695.1 Acidobacteriota bacterium | reverse complement strand
TACAACCTGAACGGTCACCTGTCCTTAAAGGGAGCTACGAAAATGAGAGTATTCTGTCCCGAACACAAAAAAGGATTCTTCGCACCCCGGCAAAATCCCATCAAGTGTGAGAACCGCGGACACCTTCTCGGCGATATCGATTTCGAAGGTCAGGCCACGACTCCGGTCGATTTGCAGTGGCAGTATTGCTGTAACTGTGAGCACTTCTCCCTCGCTGACTTTGACCAGTACGGTCTACAGCGTTGTGGTGTCTGTACCCGCAGAAGCTCGCTCATATACGTTTGCGACCGTTGCTACGTCATCAGCTTCGAGTCAAATACGCCGCTGCAAACGAAAAACTTTACGCTCACCGGCGAGGGCGTGCCGCAGCCTTCATGCCCCGGATGTTTGCGCCCGGCTTCAGCAGACTTGCACGAACATGTGTGCGACGCTGTGAACGCGACGTTCATTACGGGCCTCAGCACCTGTCCGGTTTGCGACGAACGGCTGGACATCGCACCGGCCTTCCCTTCTCTCGTAGCCGGCTATCTGAAGCGAACAAAAGCCGCAAACAAGATAAACGTCACTTTCGATTACGACACGGGCACGTTCGTGCCGGTGGAGGATGGCGAGTTCGTAGTCATTACAAATCTCTCGCAGCCAGTTGTGTTACCGCGGGCGTCGAAGTTTTCCACGAAGCGCGATTTCTACGAGTTCTACCAGGACTACTACCATTGTCCCAATCCGGATACTGGCGACGTACAGATCGTGCAACCGGCATTTGTAGCGGACTCAGAGAATGGCTGGAATCTGGTCGCAACCGGAATTCTCGAAGTCGTCAAGCCGCAACCAAAGAAGCCTGTGGTGCCCGTTGTCCAACCTCCAATCGCGCCGGTGATCCAACCGCCGGTCGTCAAACGCGAAGAACCAGTGATACCCGAACCGGTGGTTACTGCTAAGAAAAAGGAAGCTGGTGCTAGAGCGTGTCCTGACTGCGGATCGATGATCGAGGAGAAGTATGCGTTCTGCTGGAAGTGCGGCCATGCTTTGGAAGGAGAACGCAAGCCGGGAAAGATCCTTTCGTCAGCAATGGATTTAGACGACGACGAGATGACGGTGCAACATGAACGGCGACCGTTCACTTCAAGTGTGCTGCCATGGACCACTACAAAAGCTCAGGAGCATCCGTCGTCGAGTCGTGGATCTGTGCTGAAGCTGCTTTCAATCGGCGGAGTCGCATTGCTGCTGTTGTCACTTGGTTTGTTCGGGCTCTTCCGTTCAGACACGCAAACTGCAGCGGCTACGGCGGCGGCGCCTCCTCCGGTCGCGCAGGAGAGCCAACAACCGCAGTCTCAACCGCAACCGAGTGCTCCAGTCACCACTGAAATCTCTCGTTCAGCGCCTGCCGAAACAACGACTCAGCAAGTCACGGCTAATCCGGCGGAAGACGAGTTGAAGAAGCTTCAGGAGAAACGGATTTCGGCAAAGCCTTCGGAACGTCCTAAGATTTACCAGGCGTTGGCGAAAGTTGAAAAGCAGTATCCGCGCGACTACCGCTTTCCTTATGAGCGGGCGAAGCTGGCAATGACGGGATCACATGATTCAGCGGCCTTTAAGGCACTCAATACCGCGGCAGAGAAAGCAATTAACACCGGCAAAGCGGGTGAGATGTTGAGCGGTCTGGAAGAGGATAAGCAAGGAGACTTCAGCAAACTCTCACAAGGGCGTTCCGAGTGGAGCCGCCTCGTGGCTGCTTTGAAACGCAAAGACACCAGTTTGCTGAGCGAGTAAATACCATCCACAGATTACACAGAATCTGCGTAATCTGTGGATAGTTCTTTCTACTGGTCGCGCGCGATTAGTTTCGAGAAGCGACTCACCTTCCCGTCTTTCGTTTCTTCCTGGTACAGAAACGCCAGCCCGTTCTCGTCAAAGCCCGTAAAGAACTCATCCCACGTAATCTCCTCCAGCGAGTCGCCGCCCGAGTATCCCGGGTAATCGATTCGCAGTAAGCCGGGACTGTTCTTGCTTTCGGTATCCTTAACTCTTGCCGGGTGTCCACCTCGTTCTTCTACCCAGCGACGTATCTCGTCGTGATCAGTCGTGACTTGTGATTCAGATGATTCAGTAGCCATATCTTTTCCCCCTGCAAAATGGTCAGAGATCTCTGTCCGTTCTTTGTGTCAATAGGTTTTCCCTCGTTTCACATGATTTACATGATCGTGTTGGTCCTGCTAAATATGTTCGGATGAGATACCAGCCCAACTTGTTCATCGCATTGTGCGTCGTTCTCTTGGGTCTGCCTGTTGCTTCCGCACAGCAGGTGGTCCGCATTACTGAGCCTTCGGCAATAGCTCCCGCTGAAGTTTCGATCGCCATCAACCCCAAAAATCCAGACAACATGATCGCGGCGTCGTTCCAAACCGGACATCCGCCAAAACCACGCGCCGGAAGTTATCACTACGTCACGTTCGACGGCGGCAAGACCTGGAAAACAATTCCGACCCCCGATCCAAAAAATCTTGTTCAGGGCGACGATGTAGTTGCGTTCAGTAACGACGGCATTGCCTACCACGCTCATTTATCGTTTGACGGTATTCGTCTCGCGAGACCGCCGCGGGCCGAGAACGGGATGATCGTGAACGTGTCGAACGACGGTGGTAACACGTGGACCGATGGCACCGCTGCGATCAATCACATCAACACCGTCATTCCTTTCGAAGACAAACCCGGGTTAGTGGTCGACAATGCCCCATCATCGCGTTCGAAGGGCAACGTGTATCTTGCCTGGACCAGATTTGATGTTTACGGCAGTTCCAGTCCGGAACATCGTTCGCAGATCTATTTCACGCGTTCAACCGATCAGGGCCAGACATTCTCGATGCCGATTCGTATCTCCGACACGGGCGGAGATTGTCTCGACAGCGACAATACGGTTGAAGGAGCGGTACCGGCGGTTGGTCCAAACGGTGAGGTTTACGTGGTGTGGGCCGGGCCGCTTGGTTTGGTGATGGACAAGTCACTCGATGGCGGTTTGACCTTCGGTAAAGACAAAGTCATCGGCAACATGCCGGGTGGTTGGGACTTTTCAGTAGAAGGCCTCGACCGGGCCAACGGCATGCCTGTGACCGGCGTCGACCTGAGTAATGGACCACACAAAGGGACGCTCTACGTTAATTGGATCGATGAACGCAATGGCGACCAGGACGTGTTTCTGATTTCGTCGAGAGATGGCGGCGAGACGTGGTCGGCGCCGGTTCGCGTGAACGACGATCCCGTGAAGAACGCGAAGGTGCAGTTTTTTACGTGGATGGCAATCGATCCCGCAGATGGATCGGTCAATGTCGTATTTTACGATCGCCGCGACGGTAAGGGCACCGAAACGCACGTGACGCTCGCGCGCAGCGTCGATGGCGGTAAGACGTTTGTGAATCAGAAAGTTGAGTTGCCGCCGTTCAGCGCCAATTCACGCGTGTTTTTTGGCGATTACATCAGCATCACGGCGTATGACGGGCGCGTTGTGCCGGTGTTCATGCATTTCTTGAATGATGGCAAGCTCGCGATCTCGGTGGCGTTGTATCGCTTCAAACCGGGCACGCAGCAGTTGGTGAAGTAAGTTGGACAGGATTTACAAGATTGAAACAAGATTTACATGTAAATCCTAAAATCTTCCTGTAAATCCTGTCTAACGTTCCGAGAGTTGTTGGCGGGCGAGCGTCCAGCGTTGGTTGATGAGGTTGCGGGTGGTGGAGTCGAATGATTTATCGCGAGATAAAGCGGTGAAGATGTTCTGCAACTCGTTTTCTTCGTTCTTGAATGGCGCCTTCTGTTTCCGCAGCGTCGCGATTTGCGAAGTGAGCGCATCGGCCGTTTGCAGCTTGTAGAGATAATTTCGCGGGTACTTCTCAGACAACTGGCGCGCCATTTTCACGGCGTCTTCGTATCGCTTCTCGCGTTTGTAAATATCGACGAGCAGGATGCGAGCAAGATCGCGAGCCCACTTCCCTTCCACCGTAACCCGTTCGAGTGTTTCGAGTCCCCGCTTCTTCGATCCACGCACACCCATCGTCCCGGCAATCATCTTCAACGGCAACGACAACGATCCGACGACGTAGTTGTGCAAACCGATCGTGAGCTCGGCATCGTGATACTCAGGCGAGAGCTTGATCACCTCACGGTGGTGCTCGACCGCGTTGGTTCCCGCGCGTAATGCCGCAACATATTTCCGTTCGACTTGTGCGGTATACGCGGCCTCGAGCCCTTCGGCCGCGCCCAGATAATAGAGTGCTTCAACATTGCGCGGCTCCTTCTTCAACCGCGCTTCGGAAATCGTCTTTGCCTGGCGAATCCATTTTCGAAACTCGTCCGTCTGGCGTCGATCGGTTTTCTCCTTAGTCTCAGTGCCGCTGTAAAGCGTGGACTTGAGCTGGTACGACTCGTTTAACTGCTGCAACCATAAACTCGAAGCGAGACACTGCGCGCCGGCGGGATCGTCGGGCGCAAGCTCAACCATCTTCTGAAAACGCTGCCGTGCGCCTTCGTAGTCGAGGTTATAGAGCGCCTCATAACCCTCGGCACGCAACGTGTCGAGCTGAGCCTGTTGACCGAATACGGTCCCTAGCGAAACAAGCAACAGCAAAATTGAGAGAAAAAATTTCAAGCTCATAGATTAAGCAACGGAAGCCAAAGCGATCTTTCATCCCGTTACACTTCTTTGACTGCCACATGTTTGGACAGGATTACAGGATTTGCAGGATTCACAGAATGAATCTTGTAAATCCTGTTCATCCTGAAATCCTGTCCTCATTTCCCTTCAAAATCAGTCGCGCATGTCTCATTAAAATACGCCTGAACTCCTCCTGCACCCGAAATCTCCACGTATTTTCTGGCCTGCCGCTTGCTCCAAACTTCAGTTCGCAAATCCATGGGCTATAAGATTCAAGGAGGGGGCATGAAAGACGAGCAGGTACGAGAACTTTTATATCAGGCACTCGAAACTGAACTCGGCGGTGTTCAGGTGTACACCACAGCTATCCGCTGCGCCGAGAATGACGATCTGAAAGAAGAATGGGAAGAATATCTCGAACAAACTAAGAGCCACGTCAACATCATGGAAGACGTGCTAACGCAACTCGACATGGACCTGGAAGAGGAAACGCCGGGTCGCAAAGTCGTGCGCACCATCGGCGAAACGTTAGTTGAGACGATGGAAATGGCGCTGGCTGAAGGTGAACCAGGCGCGGCGCAATTGGTCGCCTGTGAGGCCGTGGTCCTCGCGGAAACAAAGGACCATCAGAACTGGCACTTGATCGGCGAAATCGCGAAAAAAGCGAAAGGCGACATGGCCAAGATTCTCAAAGAGGCACACGACCAGGTGGAAGACGAAGAGGACGAGCACCTCTATCACACCAAAGGATGGTGTCGAGAGCTCTGGATCGAATCGCTCGGTATGAAGGCTGTGCTGCCGCCACCCGAAGAGGAGAAGGACGTAAAAACAGCCATCGGCGCGGCGCGTGCAGAACAGGCTCGCACCAAGGGTGCTTCGAAGTAGGTTTTATCGGCGGGTCAGATCGAAGCGGCGGGTTAGCTTTGATCGGGGGGCAACGAAGTGAGGCGAGTGGGTTACCGCTCGCCTCTCTTCGTGTTAGCTGTCTTTACTCTCGCCTGAGCTCACGTGCCAGTGCAGGTGTTTTGAGTCCTGATACCTGCCGAGATTAGTCAACACACGACAGGCGCCATGTTCTGCAAGTACTTCCTGCGCCACTTCACGAACTACACTCAGCATTTCAAGCACGAGTGGACCATCAGAATCCTCGAGCGTAATCAACGACGAGATGTGACGCTTCGGAATCACGACGATGTGCACGGGCCAGAACGGGCGCGTGTGGTGGTACGCGAGTATGTTATCGGTTTCGCGGACCATTTTTACGGGCGTGCGCCCGCTCAATACTTCGTCGCAGTAAAAGTCTTCAGTCATAAGCCACGGATTTTACGGATTTTTTGCGGATCGCCACAGGGGATCCGTGATATTTTTGGAACTTGCGGCGGGCTTGTAAGTGATAGCGAGCAATAAATCCTCTCTCCCTGGAGCTTTTCATGTACAGACAAATAATTCTGCTCTCGACCTTAGTATTGATCTGCGCGGGTACTGCGTTAGCCCAGCGACCCGGACCGGAGTTCTGGCGTAAGGTTGGTTGTCAACCCTTCGAGCCGCGGACGAAGCTCGAAGATCTGGAGGATCGTCACAACACCGTGATCCTCAAGGGCTTTACGCGTATCACGACGGTTGAAGTTCGGGGAGTCAGGATCGACGCGATCGAGATACGCGACACGGGAAAGACCCGTGTCCCCAGCGGCTTGCTGTTCGCGAAAGGAATCGTCGTGGTACTGCGAGAGGGTGGGGAGCGCCCTGATGATAACCGTGCTTTCGTCGATTACGAGGAGATTGATCCCCTCCTGAACGCAATTGACGCGATCTCGCAAGTCGACGAGAACGCCACTAAACTCGTCGGGTTTGAAGGTAGATATAAAACTAACGGCGATCTCGAGATCAGCGTGTTCCGTCAAACGCGCACCGGTAATGCCGTAATCCTGAGCACCGGCATCTGTGATCGTGCGACTACGACAATTACTCTGGACGAGCTCGCAAAAGTCAAAGCGATGATCCAGGAAGCCAAAGCCCGGCTGGACGAAATCCGTTAGTCGACCACGCGCACACGTGTCTCAGCGCCATTCGTGCGGATCTCGGGCACATACATCGCATGGCCCAACACGGGTAACGCATGAAACGCGCCCGGAACTTCAGCTCTCATCTCGTAGCTGAGCTGCCAGATTCCTTCAGGCAGTTTGTCTATAAAGAGTGCGACTTTGCGATCGCGCAACTCCTGATAAACCCACTGCTGGCGCCCGGTAAACCCACCGCCTGACTTGAGCTCACGCACGTAAAGACTCTCCCCACTGCGAAGTTGCACTGCTTCCAACCCTGCGGGCTTGAGATCTTCGAACAGCAAATACTCATAGTTGTTCTTAGCCTCGACCGTCAGCACAACCTCAATGCGATCGCCGCTCTTGACTGTTTCACCATCGTTCAGCGGCACTCTTTCCGACGCGACTCCTTTCAACAGCGTCGGATGGTTCACGAGTTTGAAATACTGTCGCTTCACAAAGATCTCATTGCCGGCAGGCTTCAAAGGCTCTTCCAAACTAAAGAACTCCGCCGCCGCAGAGAAGTAAAGTGGACCACTACCACTATTCCGCACGATGCTGATCTCGTTCGAGCCGTCGCGAAGCAGTTCGCGCGAGATTGCAAACTGGCTCGGAGCCCGCAGCGCTTCTTCCGCCGTGATCTGCTTTGTCGCCACCGGATTCCCGTTTACCAGCAACTGGTATCCGATTGCCGGCTGCACTTCTCCACTCACACGCAGGTAGTCGTTCAGTGTCAGAACAACGATTGCCGTATCGCGCGTATTGCTCCACTGCGCGCCGCGTCGATTCTTCACCAGCCAGTTTGTGACGGGCTCGATCAGTTTGTTTTGCGGGTCGATGGCAAGCAAGGCACGCAGCACGAATGATGTTGCTTCCACACCACCGTCGGACCAACGCCAGTAAATGCCATCCTCGCCCCAGTGCGCAGTTCCGATGACTGAAGGATCAGACGATTGCGCACCACTCTGCACGATCGAAGTGTCAGGCTGTGAATCCGTCTTAACACCGTTTTCGAGATTCGCGACGAGTGTCTTTGCCTGATCGCTATAGCCATAGTTGTGTGCCGAAAGGGCGAGCAACGCACGCGTGTAAGCGTTCAAGCTGTAACGATTGTTCCAGAGATTCGTGAATGCGGTCGCCTGAAACTTGCTTACAGCAGATTGTTTCTGCATCGCGTGGTAAACGGCGAGCGAATGCAGCATCCATGATTGCGAGTCGTAGTTCCGCTCCTCTTCAACCAGTTCCTTATCGAGAAACGCTGCGGCACGTTCCATGACGTCTGACTTCACATCGATGCCGGCCTGGCGTGCGACTGTCATGCCCCAAAGCACGTACGCCGTCATAAAGTGATCACTAGTCCCGTCCTTCCACCAGCCCCAACCGCCGTCGCTGTGTTGGAAATCGTAGAGACGGTCCAAACTCTTCTTCGTGATTCTTTCGAGCTCTTTCAGATCTCTGCTGCCTTGCGGGTGCGTAGCAGCAGCACTGGACTGCTCTATGCCGCCAAAGATCTTGTGCATCGCCGTTTCGGGTTTGAGACCGAGGTCTCGCAACGTTTTGGCAGTGATCACGGCCGGCAGGAAGCGGCTCATGGTCTGCTCAGTGCATCCGTATGGGTAGTCAATCAGGTATGGAAGGGCGTCGAGCATCGTAGTGGC
This sequence comes from Acidobacteriota bacterium, assembly GCA_046733695.1. Lineage (GTDB taxonomy): Bacteria > Acidobacteriota > Blastocatellia > Pyrinomonadales > Pyrinomonadaceae > PSRF01. The sequence continues at coordinate 31,091 of JBKPPU010000062.1, read as the reverse complement.
CATGCTGGGTGCGATCTGAACAGTGAGCTTAGTTGAGTCAGCGCGACGTTCTTTCGGAATGTCGAGTTTGATTGACACACTATCGCCGCGCATCTTGCCGGATCGCGTGACGAATTTCTCGATGCCATGCTCGAAGACGGTGAATGTCTTTTCCATCGCATCGGCGTACTTGCTGCTACGCGCTTCTACTTGCAGTTTTGCTTCGCTGGCGTGCTTCACCGCTACAAGCCAATCGACTCTGACTTCGCTGTTCGCCTTGATCTCGACCGGGGTTTGCGGACTGTTAACAGGTTTGCCGTCGACGAGCAGACCAGTGACTGACAATCCTTCCGCGTTCAAGGCGGGCATCACACTCATCGCTTCGTCAGTGTTGTTGTTGATGACACCCGAAACCGTGACCTGGTCGCCGACGACGAAGAACCGTGGCGCCTGGAGTCGAACGATGAGCGGCTGCTTGGTACGTGTCGTTGAGTTGCCGATGCCAAATTGATTTCCGGCAGTCGCAACTCTCGCAGTGGCAGACCACGTCGTCAACGAATTTGGATATTTGACCTTCACCCTCGCCGTACCATTCGCATCGGTCTTCACATCGGGAAGCCAAAGCGCGGTTGAGCGAAAGTCGCTGCGGACTTGTACAGCGGGTTCCTGTCCCGGAGGAACTTCCGCCGGCGTGGGCGTGGCGGATGGTGGCGGAGCCGCGTTGTCAAGACCACGACGCGCTCGTGTTGATTCCGCTTTTCCTAAAGCATCGTAAGCCATGGGCGCCTTCGTCTTCGCAGCACCGGCGTAGCCTTCTGCGGAAGCCAACTCTTTGGGACTGTTCTGTGGAATGTCGTCATACTCGTTCACTGCCTCGTCTTTGCGGTCGCGCAATTCGCCATCGACGTCCACTAGCTGCGTATAACTCCGCTGATCGAGCGTGCTCTGAGTTTGCACTTCATGCGCGCGCTTGTTGCCGTAGTAAAACTGTCGCGGATCTCCGGCGTAATCCTGCTGAATGTATTTGACTGACTCATCAACAAGTCCGAGTGCGATCTCAGCCGAAACCGGAAGTCCTTTCGCATCCTTTGCGGTTACGAAGAGAGTTCCCTCTTCTCGCGGTTGGTACTGTTCGCGGTCGGCTCTGACGGCAACGTCCAGAAATCGTTCCACTGGAGGTATAACGACCTGCTTCTCAGTCTGGTAAACCTCTCCATCGCTAATCATCACCGCGCTGAGAAAAATGTTCGGAACATGCTTTTCTTCGATCGGCAATTCGATGAGCTTTGTGTTACCGGTCACATGGACCACGCGATAACTCATCAAGTCGTCACCTTCGACACTAAACAACACGTAGCGATCGGGCTCGGCCACCGAGATCATCACCGGCGCAGTTTGCCCGGTGCGGAAAGTGTCTTTATCGACCACGAGTTCGATGCCGTCATGGTGATAGCCGAGATTAGTGGTGGTGTTCGAGCAAACAAAAACGTAAGTCTCCGCTTTGATCGGCGGCAGCAACCGATCGCGAACCGGATCCGCGCCCTGGCTACTCTGCCACGCGACGTGATAGTAGCCTTCGCGCTCGGCAGTGAAATTCAACTGGGCCATGCCGTCTTTATCAGTCTTGACCGTCTGCGCGCTGATCTCGTCACGTTGATAGCCCCGAAACTTCAGACGCCAGCGGCCCTGGCCTTTTGGAGTGACCGGAGGAAACACATCGGAGCGTTCGCGCAACTGCCGTAACTCCTCGCCCTTCACTTCACGCCCGCGCGGATCGACCCAGATTTCCCACCAGTAATCGCGTGTGACTTTAACCGTCCCTTCAGTTTGAACCGGTTGCTCGTTGGCGTCTAAAGCCTTTATATCGATGGTGACTTTATCTTTCGGGCGATACAGATTCTGTTCCGAACGCGGATAGACGTAATAACGCTGGCGAGTCACGCGCACGCTGTCGCTCGCGACGATCTCGCGTCGTGATGAGTCGACTACACGGGCTTCAATGCGAAACTCGAAATCCTGGTTATAGTTTTGGCTGGGCGTGTCGAATACCAGCGTCGCCTTACCTGTCGCGTCTGTTTTGATCGTTTCACGTTTGATGACCGTGCCCTGACCGCTGTAGTAGTTGCGACGAAAGTCGAAATCGTCGTAGTACCAGGCGTACGCATGATGTGGAAACCAGTAGTGATAGAACGGATTCTGATAAACGATGACTTCGACTGAGGCGCTGGCGACCGGACCACCGAAGTAGTAATCGGCCTGGATCTCGACTTCGACTTTCTCGCCAGTGCGAAACGCTTTTTTCTTGCCGTCCTGTTCGGGAGTTTTTACTCCCACTTTGAACTCCGGCAACTTGTACTCTTCGAGTCGAAACAGTTTGGCAGACCCGATGCTTTGTTTGCGGCCCTGATCCCAGAACTGAATGAAATATTCGCCGAGCGGTAATTGTTCGCCTAGCTCCAATGATCCCCAGGCACTGCCGAAAGCATTCAGTGTCGCCTTGCCTTCGCTGACTTTCGTACCTTTGGGATCGTTGATTTCGTACTCAACAATTTCATTGGCCGGAGTTGAATAGACTCCGCTCTTCGATCGTCTGGCGATGAACTTCCACTGCAATGTTTCTTTGGGACGATAAGCCGGACGATCGGTGAAGGCGTAGATGCGCCAGTTCTGGTCCACACTGCTGCTACTGGATGAATAACCGGATGCAAATGCCTGGCGATCGTCGCCGGCTCCCGTAGCAAAGATGTTGCCGGAGTCGGAACTGTCTCGTAAGGAGAAGCGCGCCAGTCCGTCCGCGTCCGTCACTTGACGCAGACGACGCCAGCGATACTTGTTGTTGAGATAGTAACTTTCCCACAGCGTAATGTTCGCGTTGGGGATTGGCGCGCCAGTCAACGCGTCTGCAAAGAACACGAGAGCGTGTTTGCTTGACGATTTGAGAACGAGAGTCGCATTTGAAACCAGTATGAGATCACGCGCCGATAGTGAGCCACCTTTTGCTTCGAGCAAATATGCACCGAGGGGCAGTTTGCCTTCGATACGAATCTGTTCGTCAAAACTCTTGTGAGTATGGCTGTCATTGATGTTTTTGGACCATGCTTTGACTGGCACGCGGCCCGCAGTCGAAACTCTTTGAATCCAGGGCGCCGGATCTCCTTCACCATCCTCTTCATCCTCTGTCGCGATGAAGCGGACGTCGCGTGTCATGTCGATTTTGTAGAGTGCAAAGTCGATGCGCCGGACGTTGCGAGTGTTCAGTGCAAACTGGATTTCGGAATCCGGCAGAAAGATGTTGGCGACGCCGATTCCAAGTGACGGCTCGATGATGCTCTTGATCTGTTCTTGTGCCTGGTCGTAGTAGCGAGTCTGACCCTTTGGAAATTCCCTGAGCAAACGGCGGTAGAGCTCGAGTGCTTTTTCATAATCCGGTTCCTGTTGCAGTTCGCCGTCTTCGAGTCGCCGGATCGTGCCGTAGCTGTTCATCCATTCGGCGTAGTAGAAGAGCGCATCGTCGTACCAGTCGCTTTGCCGGCCGGCTTTGAGCGCGTCTTCGAATTGATCGGGAACGCGGTAGCGCGCGGTGTAATCGCCACCGGCGGAACGCATGGTCATTGCGAGTAGGAAATTGAGGTGCGATGTGTCGTTGGCAGAGTTGCTGATCTTTAAGGCGTTCTCGAGGATGTCGAGTGGAATGTAGTTGCCGTAAGACGTGTAGATGTAATTCTCATCGGCACGGGGTGGATGCGCGGCTCTGAAGACAATCTTCAGATAACGATCGCGGGCGCGATCGAGATCGCGCTGACCGGCCCAATAGTCGAGTGCTTGCAGGTAGTGCGGCCATGCGCTGCCCCAGTTCATCTGGCCCCGTCGCGTCCAGAAGAAATCAGCGAGTGATTCGTGAGCTTCGACCCATACCACATCTCGATCCGTTTCTTTCTCGACGACGCGGATCAGCTCTTCCAATTGTTTCTGCGCTGGTTCGAAACGAGTCGTATCGGCCGTTTGTGTGGCTGCCTGTGCGCGCCATGTCGTGTCGGCCAGCCGAAACTCAACCCAACGCAGATCGGCTCGATTGAGCTTGCTCTTGTCGACTTTCGAATAGAGCTCGTTTGCGCGTGAATACGAGCCCTGCGCGTACGCGGCCTCCGCGTCGCTCCGCAGTTGGGAGTAATCGTTTTGCTGCGCGACAGCCTGGAACAACAGGAAGGTAAAGACGGAGATTGAAAGGATGATTGTCTTCATAGCGGTAGAGGAACGGCGGAACTTGAGGAGACTTGCGCCCGCTATCCACAGATTACGCAGATGCAGTCAGTATCTGAGTAATCTGTGGATGGTTTTAGTGTTCGTTTGACAGCAGATAGACGGCGAAGGAGGCGAGCCAGTGTTCGCCCGCGTAGTCGCCGCTGGCGACGTGGGCGAGTGCGGCTGAGGCGTGTCGTTCGGCAGCAGAAGAGAGGATTTGACGCGCCGAATCATGGGCTGGAAGCGCCGCCGCGATGCTTCGCATGCACCACGCCCGGCTGAGATTCAGACCGTCGAGATGGACCAACTTGGGATCGCTGCGATCGGTGACGATTGCCGGTTGTAACAACGATGCGGGACCACCTTTCGCAACGCCCGGCAGAAACCGGTGAAACCATTGGCTAAACTCCTGCGGCTTCATCACACGCCGCATCAGGTCCGCCTCCATCAGTGCGGCAGAAAAGAAATCTTCACCACCAGGCTCCCATGCACCGGGATAGTCGGTATCGTTTCCGAAGTATGTCCGGCTGCGTTCGTTGAGCAGTGCTTCCAATTCGCGATCGCCGACTGTTTTTGCATAGTCGAGCGCAAACGCCAACCCGAACGCCGTGTTTGGATGTACACCGGTCCTGATAGGATACGTCTGCTTGGGAAGAAAACTCCGATACGACTTTGCGAGCGCATCAGCGAGCGGCTGAAGATTCTCGGACCATCTCTCTCCATCCGTATCGTCCCAGGAGTGAAGCTCCTCAGCGAGTTTCAACGCCCACGCCCAACCGTACGTACGCTCAAACGATTGGCGATTCGGCTGCTTCATGTACGCGACTTCAGCCTGAATGTTTTGCGCCGTCAGGTTTGCATTCAGCGCCTGGCGTATCTGAGCCGATTCAGGAAGATTTGGAAACGACTTCAACAAGCGCACAAGCATCCAGTGACCATGCACCGATGAATGCCAGTCGTAGCAGCCATAGAAAGCCGGATGCAGAACTTTAGGACTCGTGACCTCGCCGGCGTTATTGATCACGTGCTCAGGCTTGTTTGGAAACTCCCGGCTCACGCACTTCAAGGCGAGGGCGGCAAAGTGTGAAGCCTGTTTTTCTGTAAACGAATTGCTGGTATTCATTTGGGAACTGGCAGCCACCGTTGGAAACAGCACGATGATTAAGTAAACAGCTAGAGTTCTCATAAGTTCCGATTCAGTAACGGTGAGATGGTCTACCGATGTGTATGTGTGGACCAGTGGCAGTGCCGGGAATTGCCGAACGAAAAGCTGAATACGGAATTCCGTTCCTCTGTAAAAAGGTCAAGAGGGCTTGGCCTTCGACGCCATCAGGATGAAGTTGGATGTCCATCGCGTTGTGATGGTCCAGACGCCAGCGATCGTGAATGGCTCCCTGGCCAAAGACTGCGATTGGAAGTTGCTTATTGAATGTGTCGGAAAAGAAACGCTGGATCTTCCACGCGTCACTAATATTCCAACCACCAGCGCCCGTGAAACGCGTAAACGACGACGTACGAATCAGACTCTGTTTCGCCAGCTTCAAGTTTTTTGCAATCTCCGCGTCCGCTTCCGCCTCGACCAGCACACCGGCAATCTGAGCTTCGGCACTCATCATCTGCCGGTTGATGTCGTTGATCTTTTCCTTCGCGAGCGCTAACGCGCGTTCGTTCTCTTCGACTTGATTCCTCGCGATCAGTCCTTCCGCGAGTAGCTTCTTCGCCTGCTCGAGTTTCTCCTCGGCGCGCTTTGCCTCGCTTTCGTAGAAGGGCAGCAGCTTTTCAAGACTCGCTTTATATTCGTTGGTGAGTCTGACGTATTCGTCGCGAAGCTTTGAGAGTTCAGTCGGAGCAGGAGGTGCTGGTGCAGATTTCTTCCTGGTCTTACGTTGCGCTGAAACGTCAACGCAAAGGAGCACAAAAAATGCACAAAAAGCACAGATGATCGTCTGCGTTACTTTTTGTGCATTTCGGGGACTCACTTCACCAACGTACCAGTACGACTCCAACGTGTGTTCATGAAGAAATCAATCACCGGGTTGTTACTAGCCGGCGCGCTCTCGTCGTAGGACCAGTAAACAAACATCGCGCGGCCAATCACGAGATCGCGTGGGACGAAACCCCAGTAACGACTGTCTTCGCTATTATTACGATTGTCGCCCATCACGAAATAACTGTTCGGTGGCACCACGATCTCGCTCTTGCCCTGAAACACGTCGTATTCCTGCTCGTCGTCTTCGGGCCCGGGCTTGTAATAGACGTCGTAAAGCTCGCCGGGTTTCTTCGGTGGCGCGTCGATAATCTCCAAAGGATCTTTGCGGTTGTGATCTCTGGCGGTGATGCGATGCTCGGGCACGACTTCACCGTTAACAATGACGCTGTTTCCCTTGATGCTGATCCGATCGCCCGGAATTCCGATTACGCGCTTCACGTAGTTCGTCAGAATGGGCCGGTTGTCAGGACGATCGTCACGTTTCGGATCGTAAGGATTGCCGGGATATTTGAAGACGATGATATCGCCGCGCTTGATTTCTCTCTGTGGTAGAAACGGAAGCGACGTGCCCGGCGCAAAGATGAATTTGTTGACGAGCAGATGATCGCCAATCGTGATCGTATTTTGCATCGAGCCCGTAGGAACTTTCACCGCCTGAACGATGAAGGTCATACCGAACAACGCCATGATGACCGTCACTACAGCCGATTCGAAATATTCGCGCCAGACAGACTTGGGCGGCCCGTGCGGTTTTACCGGAGCAACCGGCTGCTTGTCATGACCGTTACGGTTGAATAGCCGGGCAAATGAAAAAGGCTTCGCCGAGGTGGTGTCGGGTTCGGTGCCAGTTACCTTGTCAGTAGTACGGTTAGTAGCCATTAAAAAAACATCCTAGATACGTTGTAGGCGGCGGTCAAGTTTACGAATCACTTTGGAGTGCGGCGGTCTGGCGCCGCTTTGGCCTTTGATCGGCTTAGCGAGAACAAAGCGACGCCAGGCCGCCGCACTCCAAAGTGGCACCCATTCAAACCGACAAATCCGAGGATTCGTCCCAACTCATTCCCTCCAATGCGGCTCTCGCCGCGGCGGCTTCCGCAGCCTTGATCGAGTGCCCCTCACCTTGGATGCTGCCGCCGTCCCACGAGACTTCCACATGGAAAATACGTTGATGAGGCGGACCCAGGGTTTCGATTACGGCATAACGGGGCGCAGGGCGACGGGCGGCCTGCAGACGCTCCTGAAGCATAGTTTTATAGTCGGCTTTCGCTGCCGTCAGCGGATCGGCGCCTTCGAGCTCATCACGCAGCGCATAACAAACAAACCTCGTCGCGGCTTCGAGACCGCCATCGAGAAAGATCGCGCCTGTAACTGCTTCAAACACGTCGGCCAGCAATGCATTCTTCTGCCGGCCACCGCTTTTTTCTTCACCACGCCCGAATCGAAGAAACTCGCCAAGGTTGAGCTCGAGTGACGCCTTCGCAAGCGTGGGCGCGCTCACGAGTCGATGCTTCATGCGGGACAGTTCACCCTCCGTGCCCGCTGGATACGAAGCACACAAATAATTGGACACTACTAATCCCAGCACTGAATCACCAAGAAACTCGAGCGACTCGTTATGTAGTTTGCGCGCCTGTTGTTCATCGCCCGGCGCAACTTTCTCATGCGCCCACGAACGATGTGTGATCGCGCGTTCGAGCAAAGCGCGATCATTGAACTTGTATGCCAGGACGGTTTGGAGGAGGTCCAGATCGGGAATCGTTTCGGAGTTCTTCAAAACGCGGTGGATTATAAGCAAACGCCGGAAGCTTGTCTAAAATGACTTGCTTCCGGCGTGGGAATGGAGAACAGATTGCTTGTTAACGATTGCGTGGTCTGTCGGGTTTTGTGCCTGCCGGTTTGGTTGCCGGGGTCGTCGTAGTGGCGGCCCGATTACCAACGCCGGTGCCATTGGCTGTGCCCAGACCCGTGCCATTGGCTGTACCAACGCCCTGGCCGTTAGCTGTGCCGAGGCCCGTGCCATTAGCTGTACCAACGCCCGAACCCGCACCGTTATTGGCCGGAGTTGCAGCCGGCGTGGAAGCCGGAAGTGACGTTAGCGGCGTCGGCTCCGGTGGCAGTGGCTTCGACAAGATGCCGGCAACCAGCTGATCCATTCCGGCAATTTCACCCTTATGTTGATACTTGTACCAGGTTGTCAGACTCTCTTGCCAAACTGCTTTCGGCTGCGCAAAGTTGGGGTCGCTAGCTGCGAGTGCAACGGCGCGAGCATAACCATCGATCATCCGATCGATGAGTTGGTTGATGTTGGCTAACATCAATTTGCTTTCAGGTGTTTCGTCTTTGCCGCCGTGCAAACGTTTATATTCTTCGGACATCTGGGCGTATGGACCGGTTTCATAAGCGCCGGCGATGTAGGCATATGTGAAAGGCGACTTCTTCAGGGGCGTCTCAAACTGTGCGGCCTTGAGCAGGAACTTGAGCGCGTTTGCCGGTTCACTTTGTAGTGTCAGCGTGCCGATCGAGTAGTTGAGGTATGCAACCGCGACATCCTTGCTGGGAAGTGGCTTCCAATCCTGAACAGTCTTTCCTGAATCGAGTGCTGCCAGCGCGTTCTTTGCGTGTTGAAGAGCTTCAGCACTCAACGCCGCATTATTCAACGGAAGCACGAGATAGCCATTCGCGCCGAGATCAATCATCACTTTGAGATTGTCGGGTTGTGCTGCCAGGATCTCCTTACCGAGCGCATAGGCTTCAGGATATTTCTTCTGGTTGTAGAGCAGATCCAGGAAGCGAGCTAATTTCGTGATCTCTTCGTACTTGGCGCTCCACTTCTTGAGGTAGTCAACAATCTTTTGCTGGGCTTCAGTTATTCCTGTGGTAGGACAAGCCAGGTACTTCTTAGCGTCGTCATAAGCTTTCGCCTGATCCTCAGGTTTTTCCGCAGCTCGGTTCTTCAGGAAGGATGCGTACAGGGCTTCTTTAGCTTCGTCAGCACATGCAGCATCTTGAAAGGCAGTGTCCGGTTGCGCGATGAAATTGCGCGCTGCAACGGGCAGAGCGAGTATCGCGACTGAAGTGCAAATACCAAAAAACATAATCAGCTTTTTCATTAGTCGTTCCCAACCTCCAAAAAATCAATTCAAACAGTCGCGTCCAGGGCCGGGCCTTGCCCTTTTTGTAGCCGCGGGGAATTTTAGGATGCGAGTGATCCAAAAACCGGTTGCCGATCTCTGAACCAATGGGGAAGCACTTAAGGGTGCTAGGTAAACCTGGGTAAATAGAACGCTGGCAATAATCGTGCAACTATAGGAAATGTGTCAAGACATACCACGCTTAGAGAAGAAAAACATTAAAAAAATTTGCGCCGGATAACACATCCGGCGCAATTAAGAAGAGGGTAGATCAAGGGTTCTGGTCAGGGTTGAATTCGCCGCGGTCGTTGTTCGCCGGGCGCGCTAGTCGCGGGAGTCTGAGTCGTTTTGGTTGAAGTGGTATTAGTCTTTGGCGCTTCAACCGGTTTCTTTTCGAGCGGCATTAGCACGCGCTTAACCGTGTTCTTTGGTTCAGCCGTGGCTGGTCTAGCGGCTGCGGGTGCAACAGTGTTTGGAGCGGGAGTAGTTGTTGCGGTAGCCGCGGTTGTCGTTTCTCCGTTAGTACCTTCCGCAGTCGTGGCGTCGCCATTTGCGGCCTCCGCATCGGCGGCAGCCTCCTGGTCGGCTATTTCTTTTTCTTCGTCATCAAGAGTCGATGCAACCTGGAGGTTGATCGAGGTTCCAAACCGGTGATTCAACTGGCGGTAAATCTCACCCGCTACTTGTACGGGGAAGTGACGGCGGCCATCAGTTCCCTGCGCGATAACAACCACTGCGAGTCGCGGGTTTGCGAGCGGAGCATAAGAGGTAAATGAACCGACCCAACCGCCCTGACCGATACAGGTTCCGGTCTTACCGGCTACAGTTTGAGTTGGATCATAAGACTTGCGAGCCGTTCCATAGTTAACAGCGCCCACCATACCCGGCACCATCCGCTGCCAAACATCTGTCGTGATGGGTAGCTGGCGTTTCACTTTAACGCCCATCTTGTGCGCTTCTTTTTCACTGTGCGCTATTTGCGGCACGAGAAGCTTGCCGCCATTGGCCATTGCTGAAACGAGAGTTCCCAGTTGAAGCGGTGTCACTTCGAAGCCATCAGCATGCGAAAAGACCCGTCGCTCGAGAGTGTCAGGTTTTACTTCCGGTAACCGGCCTGGAAATTCGAAGGGCACGTTGATTCCGGTCTTCTCACCGAGACCGAGCTCACGTGCATAGGTCACCATCTTCTCGGTTCCGATCTTGGTTCCCACCTGCTGGAAGAAGCCATTGTCGGAGTGTGCAAGTGCTGATGTGAGATCGAGCCGGAATCCATCGCCGACTGTATCAATCATCGGAATGGCATTCTCAGAAAGTCCGGCCACACCAGTAACGAGCTTAATCGTCGAGCATGGTTTGAATCCGCGACGCAGTGCCCATTCCTGGTTGACCATGGAATACACACGACCAGTTATCGGATCCATCACCACTACTGTCCCGGCATGAAAACCTAACGCATTTACTGCAATGCGACGCACCTCGGGATCTTCTCCGGAGATATCGTCCTTGGCGATGTACGCCTGCACTTCATCGCGCATGGCTTTATCCAATGCCATCTGTCGCGCGATAGCAGCACGACGAGCCGCTTCTGCACGGCGACGAGCCTCGAGCAATGCACGGCGGCTACGTCCAGCAACCTGGCGCATCGCGGCTGCACGCTCTCGCCTCGTCAACGGCCGGCGAAGCTTTCGTTCCATGGCCCTGATCGCCGCAGACTGGTCGCGAGCAACCTGCTGTCTCGAACGACGTACTTCACGAGCGGTAACTCGACCACCGCGGCTGTGACGCGAATTTCTTGCAACCTGCCGCCCTCCACGTCGTGACGTGGCGCGGCCCCTGGCAGATGCTTTTCTGTTTTTTGAAGCGCGGGCACTACGGCCCGAGGAGGACTTCTTCTTCCCGAATGCTGTACCGGAAAAAACCAGCGAAATTAGGACAAATAGAATAAAGACGAGCCGGCGTGACTTAGGGGAATAGAAATGCAGAGTCATCAGGCCTAAGTACCTTTCTTTTTAGGGATAAACTCACCAGGTGGTGAGTAGAAACGAATCTTCCGACCGCGTTCCTGTAAATCTGTTAAATCTTTTTGCAGTTCCCAGCTTTTTCAAAAACGCCTCTTTTCGTGTTTCGAACAAACCTTCTGCTGCAACTTGAGGGCGGGAAGAGTTTCCCAAACGGGCGGTCTCTGGGGACATTGATTTGAGACCGCCGCAAATATAACATCAATCGAGAGTTGTGGGCAATCAAAAAGTAATCGATTATACATATTTCACTGGAACAGCATGTGCTAGGGCGTTATCCAGTTTCCAGATTTTTTGAAACACCCCGTGAACTTTCGCGGACCCTAAAGTAAAGATAAACGGTCAATGCAGCAGGTTTACCAAAACTGAACAACCTCTGATGCCAGCTTTTTGCTCTTAGTTTCCGAAATGAGATTTTCGGCCCAGATTCGAAGCTTCCGTGCCCGGCTGCTCTTGCTGCTGGCCCTGATGCTCGGGCTCACTCTCGGTATCCAGTATTACTTCAACCTGCGGACGGTACGCGCAAACGCACGTATGATCGTCGAACAGGAACAGGCAATCATGACCGGCATTGCGCTCGGCATGGAGAGCCTGCAAAGCGACAAGTACCTCGACCAGATCATCGGCGACCTGCGCGAGCCATTGCTCAACGATAAAAGGGTTCGCGTCAGGAACATCCTCGTTGTCGACGACGATGGCAATGTCAGAGATAGCCTGATTCCAGAATTCACTCCTCGCGAGCGCCAGGACCAGACCACACAATACGTTCAGTTCAAAGACATTCAGTTGCTGCCGCTCAGGAGCGCGGTTCAGTTTACGAACCAGCACGAACAGCTACCTTCCTGGATTCCGCCGTCAACCAACGTCGACTTCAGTGAAGCGGGCGCATTCTATTTTCCCGTGCAGACTGACAAAGGGCGGCGCTTCATTATCGTCGTGCTCGACTCAGCGCACACCTTGACCAATGTACTCGAGCGCCAGTCGTCCCGTTCTGCACTGTACACTCTCGCCGTATTGTTTGTGACTACTCTCGTCACCGGCTTTTTTGTCTGGCGCTTCACTCGCCCCATCAAAGAGCTCTCGAGTGCAGCAAGAAAAGTTGCCGGCGGCAATTTCGAGGTGCAAGTACCCGTAGACAGGCTCGACGAGATGGGAACACTGGCCAGTGCCTTCAATGAAATGACTGCCAAGCTCGGGCGCGCGCGCGAGCTCGAAATGCAACTTCATCAGGCCGAGAAAGGCGCGGTGGTCGGTCGACTAGCGGCAGCAATCGCGCACGAGATTCGTAATCCACTCAACTACATCAACCTGACGCTCGATCATCTCCGCTCCTCGTTTGCACCCGCCGATGAACACAAGCGAGCTACTTTTATAAAGCTTACCGAACAACTGAAGACTGAAGTCGCACGCATCAACCGTCACATCAGCGACTTTTTGAAATATTCGCGACCATCGAAACTGGAACTGCAGAGTGTCGACATTCGCGCGGAAGCGGAAGACGCATTACGTCTGGTTGAAGGCAGAGCGGAAGAGTGTGGTATCAAGACGAACATCATCCAGCAGGGTGAGCTTTTCCCGGTGATGGCTGATCGCGAGTCGCTACGCTCGGTCTTCACTAACCTTGTTATCAACGCCGTCGAAGCGATCAACGGCGAGGGCGGCGGCAATGTCACAATCAGACTTTCGAACACTCCCGCAAACTCTGTTAAGGTGGAAATCACTGACACTGGATGCGGCATCGCTGCTGACGACATATCAAAGCTCTTCGAGCCCTACTTTTCAACCAAAGAGACCGGAACCGGTCTCGGTCTCGCAATTGTGAAGAAGGCCGTAGACGATCACGGCGGCACGATCAACGTAGCGTCTAAGAAAGGTGGCGGTACAACTTTCACGATAATTCTACCGGCTAAAGAGAACACACATGCCACGAAAGAACATTCTGGTAGTTGACGACGAGAAGTCGCAGAGAGAAATCCTTGAAATGATCCTCGCGGAGGAAGGTTACGACGTCACCACCGCCGCCTCCGGCGAAGCCGCACTGAAATTCGCGAAGGACCGGCGCTTCGATCTCGCGTTGACGGATCTGAAGATGACTGGGATGGACGGCATCGAACTCCTCCAGCAACTGCTGGGTTACGATTCCTCGATCATCGTCATTCTGCTGACTGCACACGGCTCGATTGAATCAGCGAAAGAAGCGCTGCGACGGGGTGCGTTCGACTATCTCGAAAAGCCTTACGACAAATCGGCGCTCTTGGAAACAATCAATCGTGCACTCGATCGGCTCGATGCGATCGACATCGAGATCATTTCCGCGTCTCCGAAGATGGAAGCAGTGAAAAAGATGATCTTGAAGGTCGCGCGCTCAAACTCTACTGTGCTGATCAGAGGTGAGTCGGGAACGGGCAAAGAGTTGATTGCGCGCGCGGTTCACAATCAATCACCCCGGTCCACGGAGATGTTTCAGGCGGTGAATTGTGCGGCAATTAACGAGAACCTGCTCGAGTCGGAGTTGTTCGGACACGAAAAGGGATCGTTTACGGGTGCACATGCCGAGAAGAAGGGTCTGTTTGAGGTTGCCGATCGAGGGACCTTGTTTCTCGACGAAATTGGAGAATTGGACGTCGGCATGCAAGCGAAGCTCTTGCGCGCGCTACAAGAACGAAAGATACGTCGTGTTGGCGGCACCCATGAAATCAGTGTCGACGTGCGCGTGATTGCGGCCACGAATCGAGACCTGCGTGCAATGGTTGCCGATGGCCGCTTCCGAGACGATCTCTATTACCGCATCAATGTCTTATCGATCGATGTGCCGCCACTTCGAGAGCGACGGGAAGACATTCCGGTCCTGATCGACTACTTCCTCAAGAAGCACACCAGGAACACGTCGCGTCTTGTGAGTGGTCTAACACCGGAAACAAAGAAGTTGATGAACGACTACAGTTGGCCCGGAAACGTCCGACAGTTGGAATCGGCAATCGAGCGAGCGATTCTTCTGAGTGAAGGCGATCTAATCGTTCCCGAAGACTTGCCTACGGAAGTTCGACAGGATGTTGGACCAACAGCGGACGGCGCATTCAAGTTACCAGCGGAAGGAATCAATTTCGAAGACGTCGAGCGAAATTTGATCACGCAGGCCATGGAGCAAACGGATTACAACATCACCAAGGCTGCCAAGCTCCTGGGCCTCACCTTCCGCACACTGCAGTATCGTCTGGAAAAGTTTGGCATCAAGAAGCCCGACGGCAAGGATCCGGACGACGGCGAGTAGAGTTTGTAGTAGTTTCCTATTCTCTCGAGGAGGCTGCATGTCAAAAACCTTTTGGAGCTGTCTCAACTGCAACGAAGAAGTTGAAAGCCAGTTCGAGGTCTGCTGGAACTGCCAGCGCGATCGAACAGGTCTTGTGCCTCCAAACTTCTCTGATCTGGAAATCGAAGATCGCGCCGAAAAAACATTTCTAAACGCTAAGACGAGCGATAAGTATTGTTTGGCCTGCCAAGCCATCCTCACCTACGCCGGCACAACGAGAATTCAACAGGGCCCAACCGGAGAATTGGTCAGCGACATAGTCGAGTTGCTTTTGGGTCTGCCAATACCGGTGGAAATGTACTGCTGCCCCGCCTGCGGTCGCGTCGAACTCTTCATGCAGCGGACCAATTAATAGGCACATGGCTAAGAAAAGTACAAAGTCTGCGCCTAAATTAACGAATTCTGCACCTAAGCTAAAGGCCGATATCACATGGGCAATAAGTCGAGCGCACGAACGTCAACCTAGTTTGAGGCTGAAAAATGAGGGCCTTACTTGTCGTATTTATCACATCATCGTTGATAGCAAACACTTCGTTCGTAACTACTGCGCCGTCTCCGAGCAGCCCGTTCGACCAGTACGGCGCAATCCGGTGGAACGATGAGATGGCGCGCCTCGATAATTTCGCTATTCAGCTGCAAAACTATGAGAAGTCCATAGGGTTTATTGTGACTGTTGATGCGGACGGAGGCTGTCCGGGAGAGGCAAAAGCCCGCGCCATACGCGCAAAGAGATATGTTGTCGAGCACCGTGGCGTTCCGTGGAATCGGGTTGGCTGGAGAGTCGACGGGCATTACGGCCACCTCCAAACGACGCTTCTGATTGTGCCCACGGGAGCACAAATGCCTTACCCTTACCGCAAACCAATTTCGGGTAAAGATGGACCATTTACAAAAAAATGTCAGACTCGACTACGACAAATTGCGAGAAGTCGATGGTAGTTTTTGAACGATCGCTACGGTGCTCCGTGTTTAGCCTGCCTATGCTATATTCTGTATATGAGCACTGCTAAGGAAGAAGTTCACCAACTCTTAAGTAAATTACCTGACGATTGCTCGCTTGAGGATATTCAGTATCACCTTTACGTAATTGAGAAGGTGCGTAATGGTCTCGACATAGCTCATAGTCAGGGAACGGTCTCTCAGGAAGATGTCGAGCAGCGATTAGGGAAATGGCTTACCGAATAGAGTGGTCGCCACGAGCCATTGAAGACCTCGCGGAAATCGCCAGGTACGTTTCTCACGACTCAAGCGCCTATTCCAAAGCTGTCGTAAGAAAGATTTTAGAGATCAGCCGCAAGTTCTCACAGTTTCCGCTTGCGGGGGATGGTTCCTGAGTTCAGTGACGAAAACATCCGCGAATGGTTTGCATATAGCTATCGAATCATATATCAGGTTGAAGACGACGCGGTCATAATCGCGGCCATCGTTCACGGCAAGCGTTTATTGAATATTCAGTAACCTTCATCATGTCGGTAGAAAACCCACATAGAACAAGGGAACCCCTATGCAAGTCTTGACGGGCCCGCGCGTTCAAAGGCTGTTATCCCTTGACTGCATGGAGGCCGATCATGAAATCTCCCATCATTCTATTGCTCGCTTTGTTGAGTTTTTCACTTTCGTGTGGCGGAAGCAGTCCTTCTGAGAGAGCGCAGAACGCATCTTCAAAGACTGACACCTCGAGGAATGTCGCCGAGCACGTCGAAGTGCCGGCCAAAGAATCTGAAAAAAAACTACTCTACGACAGCGTCCAGCAACAAAGAGTCTCACTCAACGATGTAGATAAAGTTGGTGCAACGGCCGAGGCGGTTGAACGCAAAATCATCCGTAACGCCGAAATCACAATGGAGGTCCCCTCAACCACCGACACGCAACACAAGGTCACTTCAATAGCCGAGGCGAACGGCGGCTTTGTCGTTACTTCAGAAGCAAAACAACGCGAAAACGTCGATCCGGCGCAACGAACTCTCGACATCAAGTTGGTGGTCCGAGTTCCCTCCACCCAGTTCGGCGTCACATTCGACGAAATCAAGAAACTGGCCAGCAACATGCCTCAGGAAAACGTGAGCGGCCAGGACGTCACCGAGGAATTCATCGATCTCGAAGCACGAATCAAGACGCAGAAAGCACTTGAACTGCAGTTTCTCGAGATCATGCGACAGGCAAACAAAGTAGCCGACGCACTCGAAGTACAACGCCAGATTGCTGACGTTCGAACCGACATCGAGAAGCTCGAAGGTCGCAAACGTTTCCTCGAGAATCGCGCCAGCCTTTCAACTATCACCGTCAATATTCAAACCCCGAAACCAACTATCGCGGTCACAGTGCCCGGCTTCGGGCAGAACCTGCGCGACGCTGTTTCCGACAGCGTGGGGATCGCGTCAGAGCTGGTGCTCTTCTTTACTCGCTTCGTCATCCTGATGATTCCCATACTGATATTTGTGGTATTGCCGTCAGGTCTCGTCGGTCGTTATCTGGTCCGTCGCGCGAAGAGAGTTCGCCTGGCTCAGGCATTGGCAACACCCGCCGCCGATTAAGTGACTTTTGCGACCCTTCTGCGTATCTCTGCGCTCTTGCGTTAAACTGAGGCGCGTAACGTAGAACGCAGAGATATCGCAGAGGGTCGCGAAGAAATGAAAACATGCTTAGCGTTAGTGCTCCTCAGCTTACTCTTGATCGGTTGCAGTAAGGCTCCGACAAATAACACCGACACTACAACTTCAAACGCAAACGATCCGCCGGCGATCAATTCAGTTGACGTGGTGAAAGCTCAACCACAGGAAGCCACGCTCGCGCCGGGCGGCTCGGGCGAGACCGTGGTCCTGATTCAGATCTCAAACGGCTACCACGTAAATGCGAATCCTCCCAGCCAGCCGTATCTAAAGCCAACTGAACTCGAACTAAAATCCGCCGAAGGCATCTCAGTCGGATTCATCGTTTACCCCGATCCGCTTGTTAGAAAGTTCTCCTTTTCCGAAACACCACTTAAAGTCTACGAAGGAAACACTCAACTGAAGGTGAATCTGAAAGCTGACAAGAAGGCCACGCCGGGTAAACACAACCTTTCCGCTAAATTGCGCGTACAGGCGTGTGACGACAAAGTTTGTTACGCACCCGGCGCTCTCGATTTAGTCGTGCCGGTGAATATTAAGTGAAAGCAGTTTGGATGACTCTGGCCGCGATCGGCGGCATCCTCGCAGTCGTGTTTGTCTTTCGCGGAAATTACGAGAACGCGTTTGTGGCGGCGGCCGGCGGCGCTGTGTGTTGGTTTCTAAACTATCGTGTGCAACTAAAAGAGCGACTGGCCAGTCGAAACGATGAGAACGGGGAGAATGAGGAGTCTGATGAAAAAAGTTCTTAGTATTGCGGTTTTGATTTTTGCGGCATCGTTTTCAGCAACGGTGGTTCAGGCGTCAGATCAGTCGGAAGTACGCGCCACGGTTCAGAGCGTCTTTGACCAATTGAAGTCTCACGATTACAGCAGCCTCTATGATCTGTTACCCGGCTCGGCTCGCAGTCGCATGTCACGCGAACGTTTTGTGAGCGCCCTACAACGCGCCCAGGATTTTTATCAGCTCGACCGCATGGAGATCGGAGCGACAAAAGTGATGGGCATTCTCGCGGTGGTCGACACAGTACTTTACGGACGTGTCGTCACTCCGGTTCAAGCGGAAGGAAAGATCGTGGTCCAGCAGTACCTGTTGCGTGAAGACGGAAAGTGGCGCGTGGCCACAGGCGATCAGTCAACGGTGAGAAAAGTTCTGGCTGCGAATCCCGGTTTCAGTAAAAGTTTCAAGATCAAGCAGCCACAGGTCTTCGTCAAACAGAATAATCAGTGGGTTCAGTTCACTCCAGGACGCAGATAGAACGGATCTTAAAACACGATTTACACCGGATCAGCTCAAGAGTAAGAGATCTTCGAACGACATTTGGGCGTCGTCGACTTTTTCGGTGTACTCGCCGTGACGAATGCGATAACGAGGCACTTCGAGGGCTTCGCGAACTGCGTCGAGGTGGAAGCGGATAATTCGTGGTGTGAGTCTTACCGAAGGGATGCGACGCTTTGCGGCCAATCGCCGGACGGTCGATTCGCTGACCTGCAGGTGTGCAGCAAGCTGGCGAGCAGTTAAGAACTCTTCACGCTGGTCGGTCATTGAGGCGTCATTGAGATTTGGCAGGTAAATTGAGAGCTACGCGATAAACTGCAGCGCCATCTATCTCGACGTCCTTAGTCACAGGTTCTACGCCCTCAGCCTTAACACTCACACGATACTTCCCCGGATCCGGTGACAGTCGAAACTTGAACGAGCCAGTTTCCGTCGTGACGCGGCTGTCGATCTTTTTGGTGTTTCCGTCTTCCAGTATTCGCAGCAACTCAACTTTCACATTCGGCACGCTACGTCCCGTAGCACCGAAGACGCTGCCACTGAGAAACGCGATCGAGCCCTCGTCGATTGTCAATATCAGGCGATCACCGAGCGAACGCGTCTTGCCCGCTTTGACCTCGATGTCCTCCAGCGATCCAATGCTCAAGCCGGGTTTGCGAAAAGTGACGCCATAAATCCCCGGCTTTAGTCGCGATACAAGAAAATCTCCATTTTTGTCGGTGGTCGAACGCGTTACTTCCGTTTCCCCGTGTCTCACGACGACAGTAACTCCGAACGGTGACCCGGTTTCGACCCGAACCTTGCCTTTGATAGCGCCGAGGGACTTGTCCTGACCCACCGCGACCACGGCGAATGCGAGGATGATGGCAAACAAAAAAAGAGTTTTCATGAATCTCATGATCGATCCTTAACGTAATACGTCTGACTATACGGATATAAGACGCTCGGGATGATATCACCGTTTGCTTCCCCAGGTCGCGCCCGTATAATCCTGAGCACGTCCCCTGGAAAGAGTATTCATGCCAAAAAGACCGGCGGCTTTTTTAGCGCAACTATCCTTTCCTCTCCTGCTACTCGTCGCCCTTGCGACGCCCAGCGTGCCGCAGAACCAGGACCCTGCATCCCCTTCGCAGCGACCTCGCAAAGTGTTTCCAAAGGAGCAGGAACCGGAAGACGTAGTGCGTGTCGACACTGATCTGGTTTCCGTTGACGTAACCGCCATGGACGTCGAGGGACGTCCCGTGAGAAGCCTGCGTCAGGAAGATTTCAAAGTCTACTCAGACGGCGTCGAACAGCCGATCTCGTTCTTTCAAATTGAGAAACGGCAGGGTGAAAGCCGGCCGCTCGCGATTGTTTTCGCCCTCGATGTTTCAGGCAGCATGACGTCGGACGAGCTCATGCGTCTTCGGAATGCGCTGCAGTCTTTTTCGAATCAACTGGCAAGCCATCCCGTTGTCTACGCAGTGATGACTTTCGGCATGCGCGTCAAGACAATCCAAAAGTTTACGTCTGATCCGGACAAGCTCGATGAGTCGCTGGAAAAACTTTCACGCGACGCGCCTAGTGGATTGTCTACGCACACTTACGATGCGGTTGACGATGCGATTCGAATGCTCGTGAGAAGCGCACCGCGCACGCGTGAGAAGCGTTTGATGAAACGCACGGTGATGGTTGTTACGGACGGTTTTCCCGTGGGTGATACGGTTTCATCGAAGACAGTGATCGAGCGGGCGAATGCCGCGGACGTGAGTGTGTTCGTGGTCACGCTGCCATCGTACTCGCGCGTGATCGCATCCTCCGAGCAGACACCGCTGCCGACTCCACTCGACGTGAGTGGGTTAGCGGAGTCGACAGGCGGTCGCAATGTCTACGCCAACGAGAAAGACTACGCGCCACTGTTTCGTGCACTCGCGGAAGAAGTTAGTTCCGCGTATGTCCTGGCTTTTTATCCACCCGAAGAAAAGAGGCGCGATGGGCAGGTGCACACGATTAGAGTCGAGGGACCGCGTGGGTTAACTTTAAGACAAAGCCGCTCTGAGTATCGAGCAGCCGGTAAGTGATTGCCAATTTCCGATTGCAATTTTCGCCACTCGGCAATTGGCAATCTGATTCTCAGTATTCGTCCTCGTCCTCGTCTTCGTCCAGGCCTTCTTCTTCGACAATGTCTAATTCGACAGGATCGAGTCCCACGACTTCAAGGTCTGTTCCACACTCCTCACAAGACACTATTTCGCCCTTGTCCGTGTCCAGATCTACGTGGACATCAGCATCACATTCCGGGCAAGTTCCGGTCGGCACAGTTTCTTCCTCCCCGCAGCATGAGTGAAAGGCAGGGATACATCTCGTTCAGGAGAGCATCGCCACCTTGTAAGCAACCAAATCAATCTACCCGTGAGCGCTGGAATTTGCAACAGTCTTTTTCCATGATTGTTGGCCCACGCATAGTTACATTTTTATGCCGAAATATTGCGTCCGATGTACTGCGTCTTTACGGACGTACTGTAGGGGCGGCCCTGCCTGGCCGGCCGGCGTCGAACGCGATCTTTTGAAACCCGATCGATTCAATCCCCCAAAAGATCGAATTCCACGCCGGGCGGCCACGGAGGGCCGCCCCTACAGTACGTTCCTTGTATCGAAGTGTATTTTAACGGTGTGGGTTTCCACATTTTAGTGCGGGGCTAACCTGACCTCACGCTGAGACCAAGCGCCTGTTTGCACATCGACGTGGCCGCAATAATACGCGCCATGTTTCGGCGCCCCCATTTATCGACGGTTCTCATTTACGCTGCAATCGTTTCCGCCGCATTCTTAATCGCCAACTCAAGACAACAACCCGAACAAGTGGTGAAGACTGACACGCCCGCTGTTCAAACAACTCCCTTCTTTTCGCTTTCAACCATTCGAACTTTCGGTACCTCCGAGAACCCGCGTTTCTGGTTGGACCATCGCAACCTCGACAGCCTCGAGTTCCGCGTTTATCACCTCAACGATCCGCAAAGCTTTTTTAATCAACTCAACGATCCGCACCAGTTGGGCCAAGACGAACGCGAGCAGGTCGCAAACAACCTCCCCTCAAACCGCTCGTTGCTCGAACAAATTCGCGGGGTAAAAGTCTGGGCCTACTCCGGAATCAGAAATTATTTCAGAGAACATCTGAACCAAAACACACGCAGAACTTTCAACCAAACGTTTCCCGCCACGAACTCCTCGAACCGTGTTCCACTCAACGTCGCTGATTACCTGCGCGTGCCGCTATTGAATTCAAATCAACTGGTAACGAGTTGGCGCGAGCAGTTGCCGCATCTCGAAAACCAGTACGACCAACGCTCGATTCCACTCGGCAAACGCGAGACCGGGGTCTATTTGGTTGAAGCGATCGGTGGTGAATTGCGCGCCTACACGATTGTGATCGTGACTGACCTCGCGATGGTCGAAAAACTCTCACCGAGCGGCGACTTGCTCGTTTACGCGGTCGATCGCAAGACTGGCAAACCACGCGCGGACACCAGAGTCGAGATCGTCAGAGAACGCAACACAATTGCGAGTGGAAGAACAAACAACGACGGAATTTTCCGCGCGACGATTCCCACTAAAGACGACGGTACCGATCCCACCGGGGAGGAAGCTAACAATTCCAACTTCGTGATCCTCGGCTCCCACCAGGACAACTTTGCGATCTCGGATCTCGAGTCGTTTTACTTCAGCAACTTTGGCGAGGAGGGCGAGAACGTTCAGGGTTATATCTACACGGACCGTCCAGTCTATCGTCCAAATCACAAAGTGTTCTTTAAAGGAATCCTGCGTGGCTTCGATAAGCACCGGCAATATCGCGCGATCAAAGGCGACACAGCCAGCATCAGCATCAAAGATTCAAACGACGCGCGAGTTTTTCAACAGGATCTCCATTTCTCGAAGCGAGGAACATTCAATGGCGAATTTACAATCGCGGACGAAGCACCGGTCGGAACTTACCGCATCGAGGCTGAAACTGACGAAGGCAGTTCAAGCGGAACGTTTGATGTCGCGGAGTACAAGAAACCCGAATACAAAGTTAACGTCATCACGCCGCAAAGATTTGCACCGGCAGGAAGCAAGTCGAAATTCAATATCGATGCCCGGTATTTCTTCGGCGCACCCGTCTCCAACGCAGAAGTTCATTACTACGTCTATCGCTCTCGCTACTATCCAAACTTCAACGACAGCGATGAACCTGCCGAAGACTCCGACGAAGAAGCGGAATACTCACAATACGACAACTACTACAGCGACCTCGTGGCCGAGAGCGACGGCAAGCTGGATTCTTCAGGTCACATGCAAGTTGACTTCGACGTTCCAGCAAGCAATGAAAACGATGTCTGGGACTTTCAATATCGTCTCGAAGCGGAGATAACTGATGCCTCGCGACGCAGTATCAACGGCAGCGCCACGCTTGTCGCCACGCGGGGAAATGTCATCACCCGTGCAACCCCGGACGCTTACGTTTACACCAAAGATCAAACCGCAACGATCACCGTATCGACAACGGACTACGTGGGCCACCCCGTGCCCGCGAGGGTTTCACTGAAGTTCCTGTCGCGCAACTGGATCAAAGTCGAACACAAAAAAGACGAATACGATCCGGACTATGAGGTTCAGGAAAAGGAGTTGAGCTCTGCGGAAGTTACAACCGATCGTGAAGGCCACGCCCAGTACAGCTACCCAATACTCTCCGCCGGAAACATTGCTATCAAAACAGTGGTCCACGATGCGGACACGCAGTTTGTTTCTGTCGGTGGTTTCATGTGGGTCGTGAACCTTGGCGAGGCGTGGGCCAACTCGCAGTACAACGAGAGCACCGGGTCGATCAAACTGGTTCCTGACAAGAAGTCGTATCGACCCGGCGAAACGGCGCATGTGCTTGCGATCCTTCCAAAAGAGCGCGCTGATCTGCTCGTCACGACCGAACTCGGCAGCGTCATCTCAGCGCAACATCTCGACGTTCAGGGGAAAACAACAATCATCGACGTGCCGATCGAGAAGTACTACGCGCCTGATGTTTTTCTGAACGTCACCTTTGTGCGGGATGGCGACATGTACTCGACCGATCAACGTCTGGTAGTTCCGGCTCGTGACAAAATGCTGAATCTCGAGGTCATCTCGAACAAAGACGAGTACAAGCCGCGGGAAACAGCCTCATATACGATTGTCGCGCGCGATGAGGACGGCGCACCGGTGCCGGACGCAGAAATCAGCCTCGGCGTGGTTGACGAAGCCATCTACAACATCGCGCCGGACTTCTCCGGCAATATCCGCGAGCAGTTTTACGGAATGCTCTACAACCAAGTTGAGACTCACCTTTCGCTGTCATTCTCATTCCGTGGCTTTGCAGGCGACAAGCCCGTGAACCTTGCGAGCACTAAGCCTTCGTACCAGTTAGCCGACTTCAAGAACGAAAGTGAGCCGGTCCAGCCAATCATACGCAAGAATTTCCAGGACACAGCGTTCTGGGAAGCAAATGCAGTAACGGGGAAGGACGGACGCGCGACAGTAAAGTTTCGTTTGCCGGATAACCTGACCACCTGGCGCGCGACGGCACGAGGGATAACGGCCGACACTAAGGTCGGAGTTGCCAGACAGAAAGTCATTTCTCGCAAAGACGTGATTATTCGTCTGGAAACGCCGAGGTTTCTCACACAAGGAGACACCGTCACGCTCTCTGGCATTGTTCACAACTATTTAAAGCAGGATAAATCGACACAGATCTCCATCTCGGTCGTTGGCGCCCGTCTGCTTGGTCCTGCGCAACAAACAATCACGATTCAGAAACAGGGCGAACATCGCGTCGACTGGCAGATCTCCGCGCCCGCAACGGGTGAAGTGAGATTGCTCGCGAAAGCTTTGACGAATACCGAGTCTGACGCGGTGGAGATGGCGTTCGACATAGTGCCGCGGGGATTGCACGAAACGAAATCTGCACGATGGACCACAAGCGATGAGAATTCAGAGCAGGAATTCAGTATCAACCTGCCGCCAAATACTGACTCCGGCTCGCGCCAGCTTCGTATCGAAGCTACGCCCTCAATCTCTGGGACTTTGTTGGGCGCGCTCGACTATCTCACTACCTTTCCGTACGGCTGCACGGAGCAGACGATGTCGAGCTTTCTTCCAAACATCATCGTTTCGCAGACACTAAAAGAGTTCAAGACGGCTTCTATCCGGAACCCTGACGACTTGAAGAAAAAAGTTGAGCGTGGACGAAATCGTCTCTACTCGTTCCAGCACGAAGACGGCGGCTGGGGATGGTGGAAAGACGATCAGAGCGATCCATTTATGACGGCGTACGTGATCGACGGTCTAACACTCGCAAAACAAGCGGGCTTTGAGATCGATGATGAAAGACTCGCCCGCGGACGTGAAAAATTGCAAAGCATGCTCGATTCTGAAAACACTCGCGACAGCGACACGAGAGCGTTGATGGTCTATGCCTCAGCCGAGAGTGGCGGCGCCGATACGAAACACGTCGAACAACTGTTTGGCGAACGCGACAGCCTGCAACCTTACGGTCGCGCCCTGCTCGCGTTGACTCTTTCATCTCTGAAAATGGATCAGCGGGCTTCGGAAGTTGCGTTCGAGATCGAACGATTGGCCAGCATCGAAATTATGACGGCTCATTGGGAGTCGAAACGAACACCGATACTCGATTTCGCCGAATACGATCAGACTGAAAGCACTGCCTTATCGCTGAAAGCGCTGTCTCGTATCAGGCCGACCAGTCCACTATTGCCATTCGCGGCTCGCTGGCTCGTGGCTGATCGCGAAAACGGCGCTTATTGGAATTCAACGAGGGATACCGCCTTCGCAATTTTCGCTCTCATCGACTACGCGAAAATTAGTCAAGAGCTAACTCCTGCCTATGATCTCGAGATCTATGTCAATGGAGAAAGTGTCCTTACCGAACATGTAAGTGTGGCCCAGAGTACGCAAGTATTCGAGTTCAAGAGAAAGGGAGGTTGGCTCGCTGAGACGAATCAGATCCGCATAGTGAAACGTGGCAGAGGCACACTCTACTTCTCGAGCGCTATCGACTATTACACGAACGACGAAAACATCGCGGCACAGGGCACGGAAGATTTGAATGTCACGCGCGAGTACCGGAGGCTGAAAGTTGAATCCGATGGTTACAAGCTGAAATGGTCCACAACGCCGCTGACTGGAGAAATTCAATCCGGCGATCTTATCGTTGTGAAACTTCATCTGACGGGAAAGGCTGCTCGTCATCTGATGCTGGAAGATCCGATCCCGTCAGGGGCGGAACAAATTGACGCGGTTGGGAATCTAAACCTGCGATACGGCGAGTCAAACTGGACCGATTGGTATAGCTCGCGCGAGTTTCGCGATCGGCGCACGGTTTTTTTCCTCGATCGTTTCGATGGTGATGCAACTTTTCAATATGCCGTGCGTGTTCAGATACCTGGGGAGTTTGTTATCCCGCCGGCACGTGCAGAGCTGATGTATCGACCGGCGACTCACGCAAATACAAGTAGTCAACAGTTAGTATTCCTGGAGCGCCGTTAGCCGCGTGTGACGCGGATCACAGCCACGGATTCTTAATCTTCGCTGTGGCCCCGTACTTGCACTTGCCGAATCGCTCTCGCGCACATCGGTGCGCACAACCTTCCGGGAAGGAGTGAGGGCTACGCTCACCCGGAACTGCGTCGACGCGGTGATGAGGGGAGATCCACCGCGTCGACGCTTCGCGTTTGTCTCCAAACATTCATGAGTCAGTTAGAGCAGAATTATTGCACCAGGATAGCTAATCGTGCGTTAATCACTTGAAGGTTTTTTTGACACAAGAAGGCAGACTCCTATGAACGTTATCAAACGTGCGGCAGCGCCTATGTTGCTGCTTCTGCTCGCCCTCACAGCGCCGGTTATAGCCCAGCAAAAACGGCCAGCTCCGAAGCCGCAACCGCCAGCGACTCCAGCATCCACCCCTGCGCCAACATTCGACACTTTAGTACCAGCCAATTCATATACGATCTACGGCGAGGTAAGAGGCGCAGGACAAGTTATCCGATCGAGTGCGCTGAATGATCTGCTTGAACCCATTCTGAAACTTTCCGGACCACCGAAAGAATTCAAAACCGTAGTGAAGTGGCTGAATGCGCATTCGGAAGAAGTGATGACGTCTCGCTTGCTGGTTGCCGCATGGCCCACAGTCAACGCCAAACAAGCGCCGCAGACGCTCATCGCGATCGAGTTTGCTTCTGCCGAGGAGGCAACAAAGTTCGCCGGAACGTTGAATGACTTTCTGCCGACGATAATGCCCACACCGACGCCGGAGCCTTCTCCAAAATCGGCTGACACTACCACAACTGACAAATCGAAACCCGTGACACCTCCGGAGCCGGGCTTTCACCTGCAACGCATGGGCTCGCTAATCGTAGTCACCCAGCGTCCATGGACCATGAAGCAGTTGAAACCCGCTGGCAGCAAATTGCTCGCTGAAGATCCGACCTTCCGCGCCGCCCGCAACCGCTTCAGCACTGAGCCACTCTTCGTCTACCTGGATACGAAAGCAATAGAACGAGAAGAGATAGAACGACAAAAGCACTTCGAGGAAGAGAGACGAGCTGAAGAAGAACGAATAAAACGCGAGCAGGCCGAGGCTAAGATAGAACCAAAGCAATCTGAAGCGCGTGATGAGCCCTCATTCGTACCGAAGAAAGATGTCCAGCCACAACTAACCGCGAAGATCGAGGCTGTTCCGTCGGAAGAACCCAAAGAAAGCCAGGAACCGGATCCAATCTCGACGGCATTGAACATGATCGGTTGGTCGTTCTTCCAGGGCGAGACAAGCTACCCTGAAGGTGTCGCTTTCGCACTCTCGTTTGAAGGCGATTCTTTTGATCTGCGGGCGTTGCTCGTTAATCAGTCGGGAACGAAGACTGATGCGATACCGTTTGTCCCAATGCTGATCACCGGCCCCGGCTTATCGCCCGAGGCGCCCAACATCTTTCCGGCGGACACTGAATTACTCGCGACTATGTCGCTCGATCTACCGCAGATCTATGCAGCGATGTCGAAGCCGCAACCAAAACAAGTCTATACCAGGTCTCAAGGCCCGGCTGTGGAGACCAAAGAAGTACAGCCTGAGTCGCCCTTCGCGGCAATCGAACAAAAATTAAAGATTAGTTTGAAAGACGATCTGCTGCCGCTGCTTGGATCGGAAGTCGCTCTTCGCCTGCCGATGAAGGACGCAAACATAATGGGATTGCCGGGAGTCATAACTGGCATGCCCGCGACAACAGATCCAAAACCTAACAATGCCGCGCCAGTGCTGGCGATAGCCGTCAAAGATAAAGACGCTCTGCGTGCACTGATGCCTAAACTGATCGACAGTTTGGGATTCAAGGGCGCGAGTTCATTAATGCAAACGGAGCGACGCGAAGACACCGAACTCGTCTCGTTTGGGAATGTTGTGGCGTACGCGTTCGTCGGTAACTTTATCGTACTTTCTTCCGACGTCGCCGCGACGCGTTATGTGGTCGACTCGTACCTGAAACACGAAACACTTTCCAGCGATATTCAATTCAAAAACTCCACCCGCTGGCAACCAAGACCGTTGCACGGTGAACTCTATATCTCGCCTGTGTTGATGGACGGACTTAAAGCCTGGACACAACAATCGAATGCTCTCGTCCCGGATCAAGTGAAGTCGTTCTTAACGCGCGCCAGCACAGTCTCACTGCCAATCACCTACTCGCTGTCCAACGAAGGACTCGGACCATTACACGAAATACACATACCGAGAAATCTGATCCTGATGGCTGTGACCGGGATTTCAGGTGAGGTCAATCCAACGCCCGTTGTGCAAAACGAGCGAATGGCGATCGGTATGATGTATACGATTCTGGGCGCCGAAGAGGCGTACAAACAGAAAAATGCCGGCGCCTACGCAACGCTCGAGGAGTTGATGGCCGCAGATCTCGTTCCCAAAGACATGATTGAGAGATCCGGCTATAGATTTGATTTGACTGTCAGCGGAGATAAATTCGAAGTGTCAGCAGTGCCAGTGGAATATGGAAAGAGCGGCAGGCTGTCTCTGTTCCTGGACCAAACTCACATCTTGCGTGGGGGCGATAAGAGTGGCGTTGCGGCCTCGTCATCCGATCCACCAATTAATTAGCCACGGGATCTGCGGCCTAAATTCTCTATCTCTACCGGCTCGACCGGTTCAGCGAGCTCGAACCGAAACACTCGCGAGTAAAAATAAAGCTCGCCATCAAGCGCTCGCTTGATGTTCTTCGCCTGCCTGAAGCCGTGCTGTTCACCCGCAAAGGCCACGTACGAAACCGGAATTCCCTTCGCTCTGATCGCGTCGACCATTTTCTCCGCCTGATCCGGCGGCACCACTTTGTCTTCCAGTCCCTGGAAAAAAATCACTGGACATGAAAGCCGTTCGGGAAAATTTATCGGGGAACGATCGTAGTAAATATCTTTTCGCGCGGGATACGGACCGAGTAACGCCGTCAAATACTGCGACTCATACTTGTGCGTGTCGCGAGCCATCGACTCCAGGTTACTGATTCCAAAATGACTGGCGCCGGCTTTGAAGACTTTTCGAAAAGTGAGCGCACCGAGAGTCGTGTAGCCACCGGCGCTGCCGCCAGTAATGATCAGCCGGTTACCATCGACTTCACCACGTTCCGCAAGGTAACGCGCACCATTCACACAATCGTCAACGTCGACGATTCCCCATTTTCTGTTAAGTCTTTCACGATACTGCCGACCGTAGCCGGTACTGCCGCCGTAATTCACATCGAGGACGGCAAATCCCCTGCTCGTCCAATACTGAATCGAGAGACTCAACGCGGTAGACGCAGCAGAAGTTGGTCCACCATGACTCTTCACGATCAACGGCGGCTTTTCGTTGTCTGGGGCGCGGTAATCAGGATTCTGCGGCGGATAGAAGAAACCGTGTGCGGTCAGTCCACCTTCCGTCGGAAACTCAATCGCACGTGGCACTGAGAAATACCGTGGATAAACCTCAAGATCGTTTGATTTTCGGAGTGTTTCAAACTGGCGAGTGCCCAGATCGAATTTTACGATCGCACCGACGTCAGTGGGCGAGCCACCACGAAACACGGCCTGACCATTCGCGGCACGCAGAAACTGAATGTCAGTGTAAGGACAATCGATTGGCGTCAGTTTTCCTGTGCTGGTATCGATTGTGGCGAAAGTCGAAACGCCCTGATCGACGTGGCTGCAGACGATGGTTTCGTTTGAGGCAAAAGCGTAGGCAGACATAGCGAAAACCCATTGCGGCATGCCCAACTCAGCCTTTGACTGGCAAACTCGTTCGATTCCGCCCTCCGCCGTAATCCGTTCAAGATTCCACCATCCACTTCGATCCGAAGCAAAATACAAGACACCATCAGGCGACCATTCCGGTTGAAAGATGGATTCCGCGGCGCCGCCGGCGACCCATCGGGTTGAAGACAAGGTGCCGTCTTCGGCAAACTCGCCGACCCATAATTCACAGCCATCCCAGGGCATATTCGGATGATTCCAGGTGAGCCAGGCCAGTTGTGAGCCATCCGGACTGATTCTCGGCGTCGAATAAAAATCATTTCCCTCTACGAGGACGGTTCCATGGTCATTGCCCGGTTCGAGGTTTACGCTGACGATCGAATTGACGGCTTCGGTGTCTTTGGGCGTGTGATCTTCGCGGACGCAGATCAGGCGACCTCGTGCATGGTCCAAACAGCTATCTGCGTAACGCATCTCGCCTGGTGCTGTCAGTGCCTGAGGCGTGGCGTCGGGCGCGTCCTGCCGGTAAAGCCTTTGATCCGAAAAGTTCGAAAAACAGACTATTCCTTTGTTGACTAGATAATCGCCACCACCGTATTCGTGAACCCGCGTGCGAGCATTGAAGGGAGGCGGGTTCACATCGACCGCAGTTCCTGTCGGGCTTCTCTTTATTATGACGTTGCGTCCCGCTTCCTTGGGACGCATTTCCATCCAGTAAATATCGTCGCCATCAAATAGCGGCTGGCTAAGACCGACTGACCCTTCCACGATCAGGTCTGAGGTGATCGGTGATTTCCACGAGCCGTATGGTGCAATCGCCGGTGATTTTAGCAAGGTCGATCCTCGATTCGTTGATCTACGAACTCAGGTAGTTTTACGTTTACGTGTCGTTGCCAAACTTTTGCCACAATCTCGCAACTTTTGTCGCAACACTTCGCAAGTCCATTACAAGCTAGCTGCAACCTACGTCGGCCGTTTGGCAGTTAGTATCTTGCCCGTCGTTAATTCTCCATGGGAGAACTGAGATAAAGGCAAGGGTGCTGGTCTTGGGGGAGGTCAGCACCCTCTCTTTTTGTCTAGTCGCCATCTTACCAACAAAAGCCGCAAAGACGCACAACGGGTACATAAAAGATTTTTGGTGATGCATTGAGTTACTTTTAGTTCGTCTTTGTGCCTGATTCTTTCGTGCTTTTTGTGCCTTTTGTGCCTTTTTGTGGCACAATTCGCCAGTCAAAATCGAAAGAG
>JBKPPU010000061.1:0-49766 GCA_046733695.1 Acidobacteriota bacterium | reverse complement strand
CTCTGTAATTGCCCGACGTGTTGCAAAGAGATCGATTCCCGCGCCGGGCGGCCACGGAGGGCCGCCCCTACAGTACGTTCCGAGGCGTCACTTGATGAAAAGCTCGTCCGCGTTCCACATGGAGTACGGAAACAACGGGCTGGGCGAGAAGTTTCCCACGTGTGAGTTCGCGGCCGAAACAACGTGGCGGGCAACGATCGGAATGACAGGCGACGCGTCCGCCACGGTTCTCTGAATCTCATAAAACTTCGACTTCCGTCTCGCAGCATCCGATTCGCGAGCCTGCTCTGCAAAAAGCTGATCGATCTTCGCTTCCCAATCAGTCGATGCCGACTTTTGATTCGGCCTCCACTGATGCGCATCGCCACTGCTCAGCAACAAGTTGGCGTACGTCGATGGTTCCAGGTCTGTAACAGACAGACCGAGCAGTATCGCCTCGTACTCGTATGACTTGGTCCATGCGGTCGTCACAGCCGAAAACTCGACCGGTACGACCTGCACTTTTATACCGAGCTTCGCGAGGTCTTCCTGGACCACCGCCGCCATCAGCTTGCGCGGTTCGCTCTCAGCCGGAACCAGCAGCGAGAACTCGACACGATTTCCTTGCGCGTCAAATAGTTCCGTGCCGCGTTTGCTGAAGCCGGCTTGTTCCAGTAGTGAACCTGCCTGAGCAAGGTCGTACGCGATCTTCGGCAGATCCGGATCAGCCCAGCTTCGATTCGCCGGTGATACGACACCATAGAGTGGCGTTGCCAAACCCTGCAGCGTCGACTTGGCGATCGAATCGCGGTCTACCGCCATTGAAACCGCCCTTCTAAACCGTGCATCCGAGAACCACGCAAACTTGACTGGATTCTGCCGCGTGCCGTCCGCCTTGGTGGGATTTAGATTAAACCAAATATAATCGACCCCCAGACTTGGCCCGAGATCGAAGGCTCTTACTGGTCCGCCGGCGTGCAGAAGGGAAGCGTAATCCGCCGGTCGTAAACGGTCCACGATATCTATTGTTGCCTGGTCCAACCCGACGCGTGTTTGATTTGCGTCGGGGACTACCGCGAGCGTGAGTTCATCAAGATATGGCAGTTGGGTTCCCTGTGCGTCACGCTTCCAATAATAAGGATTGCGTTTGAGTACAATCCTGTCGCCGGCTGCTGCTGACTCGACAACGAACGGACCACTCGAGACTACGGACGCTGGCGGCGCTGTTATCTTCCACGCCTCGGAGAGCAGGCCCGCTTTTTGATCTGCTTCGAGAGCATGCCCGGGCAGCACAGCAATGTTATAGAGATAATTGTCCGGGGCCGGGATCGTTTCAGGAAGGACGAATTGAAGATTTCGATTATCGATCACCTTTACAGATATCGGCTTGCCGTTAATAAGGAGAGCATCGCGGAACACACCTGCTTTGTTCCGCTCATCGTAAGCAGCCTCGAGGGTGAACGCCACGTCACTACTAGTCAGAGGTTGCCCGTCCGAAAACTTCAGTCCATCCCGAAGCCTGATGTCGACCGAATGCCCATTGGAACTCGTGGTCCATGCTTCTGCGAGACCAGGCACGTAAGTTTGTGTCGAATGATCGAACTCCACCAATCGGCTGTTGAGCAGGAAGAATGACGTTACAATCGACGACTCATCATTTGCGAGAAGATAGTTGAAGGTTTTGGGCGGTGAAGAAAGACGATAGACCAGCGTGCCGCCGCGTTTTCCGATTCCTCGTTGTTCCGGACTGGCAGCGCCGGTCGTCGTGTTTGTTAGCGGCGGTTGCCGGCACGAAAACAGTAGTGGAAGCAGAAGAAAAGCGAGGAGACGGGAGTATTTGGACGGGCGCATGATGCTATTCTCCGGCAGCAAGTCTGGGAAAGCCGAAATTCGAAGGAGTAGACCGTCGAGAGTGTAAGAATTTGGATTTCTCTGTGCAACCTCTGCGTTCTCTGTGCCTCTGTGGTTGATGTTTCGTTCACTCTTATAACCACAGAGGCACAGAGAACGCAGAGGTTGCACAGAGAAGAGTTCAAGAATGATCAGGTTGCTGCTAAGAAAATTTGTGCAAGGTCTAATGATGATACTGATCGTCTCGGCCGTGACGTTTGCGTTACTCGGTTTTGCGGGCGGCGACGCCCTGACACAGTTGCGGGATAATTCGCAGATCTCAGCCGTGACGATCGAGCGCCTTCGCAGCGTCTACGGTCTCGACCAACCACTTCCGAAACGATACTTTCGGTGGCTTTCCGGCGCGGTCACAGGAGACCTGGGTGAGTCGACTTACTTTCGTGTGCCGGTGAGTGGTCTCGTATTGGCCCGTTCGGTCAGTACGTTTTTGCTCGGGACCGCCGCCTTTGCAATCGCACTCACGCTTGCCGTGCCGCTAAGTCTCATCGGCGTGCGTTACCAATCAACCGCGATTGCTGCATTGATCGACTTTGTGATCCTTCTCTCAGCCTCGACGCCTCGGATCGTCCTCGCGCTCGTCGCGCTCGCGATATCCGTCCGGTTGACTGCTTCGCACACGGATAGCTCTTCGGCGGTTCTTTTCTGGCTGGCGGCGTTGGCCCTGTCGGCGCCATTGATTTCGGTTTTTCTGGCCCAGTTTCATGGCGAGTTACAGCGCACGATGCAGGAGGATTTCATCAAGCTTGCACGTGCGAAAGGCTTGACTGAGAGTGCCGTGATTCTTCGCCACGCGCTTAGGCCCGCACTCAATCCGGTGCTGACAATCGCCGGCCTCTCGCTTGGCAGTGTGCTCGGGGGATCGGTGATCGTCGAATCTGTGCTTGGACGCCAGGGAATAGGAACCTTGATGGTTGCAGCCGTGCGTGCGCGCGATCTGCCCCTGGTCATGGGAGTCGTTCTATTTACCAGTACAGCAGTCTGGCTCGGAAATGCGATTGGCGAGTTGCTGCAGGCAGTCAATGACAAGCGAATTCGCGACCTCGGCTTTTGAACGAACAGCTATCAAAAGAAGGTTTCACGAAGCGGCGAACCGATCGCGTTGCGGTCTTTGGTTGGCTCGTTATCGGACTGTTCGGGTTGTGCGCTATTTTTGCCGGCTTTCTTGCACCGTACGATCACAGTGCCCAGTCGCGATTTGAACCATCCGCGCCGGCGACGACGATCCACTTCAGCGGTCTAACGGCTTACATTCATTCACGACGTGTCGAAGATCCACTCCGTCGCACGTACACGGAAGATACGTCAGTTGCTTTTCCGGTCGGATTCTTCGTCCGCGGCTATTCATACAAGTTGCTCGGAATTGCGGAAACCGACTTACACCTGTTCGGAATTAAAAGCATTGCAGGCATCACTCCGAGGATTAATCTTCTGGGAACTGACCTATTAGGCCGCGACCGCTTCTCACGTTTGCTTTACGCGATACGGTTCTCGTTCATCGTCGCGTTAATTGGCGTTCTCGTCGCTTGCCTCGTTGGCATTTTGATAGGAGGAGTGAGCGGCTATGCGGGACGGTTCATGGATACCTTCCTGATGGGTGTGACGGACGCCATGTTTGCCCTGCCGACACTGATCCTGATACTCGGTGTGCGTGCTGCTTTTCCGCTGGAGCTGCCAATGACGAGGGCAGCTTTGCTTTTGCTACTCATCTTCGCTCTCACTGGTTGGGCCGAAATGGCGCGGCTGACACGCGGGCTCGTGCTCTCATTGCGACAACGCGAGTTCGTTGTTGCCGCAGTCGCTTTGGGCGTCAGTCAAAAGAGAGTTTTGTTTCGCCATATTCTCCCTAATATTTTGCCCTCGCTGCGAACGCGCGCTCTCCTGCTGCTGCCAACGTTTTTGCTAGCTGAGGTCGCTCTCTCATACCTTGGCGTCGGGCTGCAGGAACCGGAACCAAGTCTTGGAAATATGCTCACCGCCGCAAGCGATCTCGATCTGCTCCGTTCGCAACCCTTCAGCATACTCGCGCCCGCACTCGCCGTGTTGTTGTTCACACTCGGCGTACGACTGATCGGCAGAAGCGAACGTGCCTAATCACGGCGCTTTTTCTTGCTCGCGCCCGCCGGACGAAACTTTTTCATACCGGCCAGAACCAGGTCATGTGCGCGCTCCGGACCACGGCGATTCAGAACTTCAAATCGTTTTCCCTTCGTCTTATTGTAGGCGATGAAGAACCGCTCAATCTCATGCAGGAACACATTACCAACTGGCAGCATCCCCGATAACTTGAATAGACCAAGTTGCTCGTCATACTTGAACTTATTACGGCTACCCTTGGGCGTGTCGATAATGCCATTCAAATGACGTGATTCTTTGTCGAGTGCCGCGAGTTTTATCATACGTCACGGCAGCCTACTTCTCTTCATGTTGTTCAATTTGCGCCACGACTTTTTCCAGTTCCGTCTCCTGGGCTAAAACCGTCACATCCTCATCAGGCTCAAATTCCGCGCCGACCTTCTCCGCGATGGCCTGTAACATCATGAGCATTTTGGTATTCTCCTGCTCGCTCAGCAGGTTGATCTGTAGATCGAGGTGATTACGTCGTTCACTGATTCGCGTGTCTTGATTCTGACTGATCAGAATAAACGTCGAAAGGAAAATCGCCTCGAGCGATACGAGGAATGTCAGAAAAGTGAAGGGAAAGGGATCGATATGCCTGACACCCGGAACAAGGTTGAGCGCGATCCATCCGCCGAAACCAATCACGTGAACCCAAACGAATGTCATACTGCCGCAGAACCTTGCGATCATCCTCGCAACGCGGTCTGAGGTTGTTCTTTGCTCGTTGGCAGCTTCCTCGAGCTTCTGAACCACCTCAATGTTTCGTTGCGTAAGCTGCTCGAACGACCCAGTCTTCATCGAGTATTTCGTTAACCTGTTTGCAGAAGTAGTCATGCTGGTTTAATTCGGAAGAGGCGTTGACCTCGATTTATTTTCGTCCCCTCTTCTTCGTTGCTGATTTTTTAGACCGGCGTGTTGGCGTTGATGATTTGGAAGCTCGCTTGGTAGTGGACGCAGCTTTCTTACTACCACGTTTCTTAGTTGCACTCTTCGTTTTTGTCGCTTTTCCTGCCGATGGCTTTTTGGTCGCTGCTTTCTTCGCGGTTGCGGGTTTCTTACTACTCGAACTCGATCCAAGTCCGACGAATTCGGCTAAGCGAGAAACAATCCCCTTTTTCTTCTTCGTGCTCTTGCGGGCCGAAGTTTTTGGGACCGTGCGACCTTGTTGACGCGCTTTCTCAGCCTCCATCAGTTGTCCCAACTCTTCAATCTGTTCATCACTCAACGCATCACCAGCCTTATCGAAGAGTTCGTTTTCCTCTTCGTCAACGTGGTGCTCGACGTTTTCTCGCAACACCTTAGCCTTGGCCTGCCACTCGTCATTTGCTGTCCT
Organism: Acidobacteriota bacterium; assembly: GCA_046733695.1. Lineage (GTDB taxonomy): Bacteria > Acidobacteriota > Blastocatellia > Pyrinomonadales > Pyrinomonadaceae > PSRF01. The sequence goes on along the minus strand of JBKPPU010000061.1, from coordinate 44,425 downwards.
GGCTCGACTCAATTCCGATAGTAGTGTCTTGACCATCTTATGCTCTTCATAGGCCTCCAAGGTTAAGTCGTGCGTTTCCTCGGGCTTCTCCAGAGCTGGATAGAAAATCGTTTCTTCGATGTGAGTGTGCAACTCAAGTTCGGACTTGATCTGATTAAACACACTTAGCTTGGCTTTGCGGGCCGCAGCCTCCAACTCATTAAAGAGTCCGTTAACCTTCTCGTGATCGGCTTTGAGTAATTCAAACGCATCCATAGTTCACTCCTTAGCTTCTTATTGAAGAGCTCGGTACCGCCTCAAGCAAATGCAGGACCATCTGAAGCTGAATAGTAATTGTTGGTCCTTTGGTCCTGGCGCACTTTGAAAATGTATGAGCCTGATACAGTAGAAGAGGGGCTGAAGACGGGCCGGAGTCGAGTTAGCCACGGATGAGACGGATCAGTATCGGATTTTTATCTGTGTTATCCGTGGCTTCGTTGACTACAGTTCCAACACTCAGAATAATGTTTGCAGTGAAGGAGACCATGAATGAGTGAAACGCGAACTGAGATAGCCGTTCTTGCTGGCGGCTGCTTTTGGGGTGTCGAAGAAATTCTGCGCAACGTGCCGGGTGTGATCGATACCGAAGTCGGATACACCGGCGGTTGGCTGGAGAATCCGACGTACGCCGATACACATCACAGTAAGTCGGGGCATGCCGAAGCGATCAAGGTGACGTTCGATCCCACGGTGCTCAATTACGAAGACTTACTGGAGAATTGGTTTTTCAAACTGCACGACCCGACTACGCTCAATCGACAAGGCAACGACGTAGGCACGCAATATCGCTCGGCGATTTTTCCACAGACGCCTGAGCAGCAGGAAACCGCGGAGCGAGTAGTGGCGCGCGTAAACGCGTCAGGAAAATGGAAGAACCCGGTGACGACGACCATTGAGCCCGCGTCGATCTGGTACAGCGCCGAGGAATATCATCAGGATTATCTGCGCAAGCACCCCGGTGGGTACAGTTGTCACTACCTGCGTGAGTAAATCGCCTCTGTCTCATTGGTCATAAACTCTACGATCCTTCCACGTCACTCCCTTGCCGCGGAGAATATTGATCGTCGACACCAGCAGTGCCGTGTAAAACAGCGACAGACCAAGTGGAGTGGAGAAGGCGTAGCGCCAGGGGACTCCACACTTTTTGCAGATAAGAATTAAAGCGGCAACCTGGATCCCCCAGATCGCAAGACAGGGAAGCAGCAGCACACTTGACCATTCATCAGACCAGCCCGTTCCGAACATCAGCGCGCACAGTCCGGCGATAAGCGGCGGCGCAACGACGAACGCATAACCTGTCAGGATATACAACGCGCTTAAGAGAAACGAATAACGCACCCCGGCAAACATGCATCGCGAGAGATAGTTCCATATCTCACGAAAGTTGTAGTGCATTCTCGTCTGAGCCAGATTGGGCGCATGGCCGATGTGAAACCGCGCTCCCGAACTCTTTATGAGCTCGGCGAGTTTCACATCTTCGAGGACGTCCGCGCGCACTGCGCCGAATTCTCCCGCGCGCGCGAGCACCTCGCGACGCATTAACATGAACGCACCAAACGCGACATTCGGTTTCATCTTCGGACTATTGAAGTTCTCAAGTGGATACGACACGAACAGAACTAACAACCAGGCCGGCGTGAAGACGCGTTCCCAAAAACTCCTGGCTTCGAAGTACGGCGTTAACGTCAAAACGTCGTACTCGGCCGCGAGTGCCCAACTGAGCGCAACACTAACAGCCGCTTTCTCGAGGACCATGTCCGCGTCGACTGTTAATATCCACTGCCCGCGCGAAACCTCCAAAGCCTGCTGCAAAGCATAGGGTTTGCCGAGCCATCCGGCGGGCAGCTCGACACCGTTTATGATGCGAAGGCGTTTATCCGTCGCCGAAATCGAGCGCAAGATCGCCTCCGTACCATCAGTGGAACGGTCGTTAACAACGATCACTTCAAGTTGCTTGTAATCTTGCGCGAGAACGGACTGGATCGAGTGAGCCAAAACGCGGCCAGCTTCGTTGCGCGATGGAATCAGGACGGAAACGAGCGGCGCGTTCGTCGTTTGCCGATCTCGTGCTGCGAGAAATAGTGGTTTGCGCCGCGCAAGCTCATACAGTGATACGGCAGCGAAGACGAGCCAGCCGGAAGCGCATATCCAGGCAATGCCTGCGAGGACAATCGTCATCAGTGTGAAAGCGTTTCTACTTTAAGTGCTTGTTGAACCAAGCCAGCATGCGCTTCTGAACATCTAGTCTGTGCAGGTACTCTTGAATGCTGTGACGCTCTCGAGGATAAACTACCAGTTCAGTTTCAACGCCGGCATCTTTCAATCCCGTGTAAAACTCGTAGGCCTGGCTCACGGGCACTCCACCGTCGTACTCGCCGTGTAGTAAGAGTGTAGGCGTGCGGCAATTCCTGATAGAACTGATCGGCGAGCGCTCATCATACCATTCACGGTTATCGTAAGGGCTTTGCTTGCTGGTACGGCGAAACGAGTCTCGCAAATAAGATGTGCCATACAGACTGAAGAAGTCTGAGTGACCAGCTTCAGCGACGGCGGCTCGGAATCTGTTTGTGTGCGTAATCGCAAACTCCGTCATGAAGCCGCCGTTACTCCACCCCCCGATACCCAGACGATTGGGGTCCGCGATCTTCGCCGCGATTAGATAATCAACTCCATCCATCAGATCTTGAAAAGCCATACCGCCCCAATCGTCGATTGTTGCGTGCATCGCTCCTCCTTCACCTGTAACTCCGCGTGTGTTTGGCAGCAAGACCACATACCCGTTCGAAGCCAGCAACTGCCCCCAATCCCACCACCTGCTGGCGTGAAATCCCGTCCACCATGCCGTGTCGCCGGGATGTGTATTGACGACGACAGGATAGAGAGTTCCTGGTTTATAGTCCGGCGGTGTGATTAACACCCCTCGACGGACCAGTCCGTCCTTCGAATTCTTCCAGACGACCTCGTTTACTTTCCCGAATACCCACGATTTCGTTTGCGGGTTGAAGTCTGTGAGTTTGCGCGGCTGTCGATTCTTTTCAAGTACCCAGACGTCGTCTGCGGATTCCGGCGTTTGTGCCAGGTAGGCAGTAGTTTCGCCGTTCGTGCTAAGACTCGCCCCCCATTGTGACCGTATCACCTCTGTTACTTTCTGGACCGTGCCTGTATCGATGTGAAGCCTGGCAATAACTTCGCTTGTGCCTTCGACGCTAAGTGCAATAACGCTTTTCGAGTCAGGACTCCACTCTGCTCGCAACACACTGCCCCGGTACGTCTTAAACAGCGGACGGATTTCGCCGCCTTGTGCAGGCGCTACCGAGAACCAGTTATTGGATTCTTTGGTGGGAGGAAACTCGTAAAAAGTAATCCAGCGACCGTCGGGCGACCATCTGAGGACCCCAGTTATGGGAACTACATTGTTGGTCAGTGTTCGCGTCACTTTACCGGTTGAGCGATCGAGAACGATAAGCGAGAGATTGTAAGAGTCTTCATCCCTGGGAGTGGGTGCAACGATCAACGCGAACTCCCCACCTCCAGGAGACCAGGCCAGTTCAACAATCTCGAAGTTCTCCTTTGTTACCTGAACGGTTTTGCCGTCTGACAAATTGATGGTCCACAACCTTGTGAACTTTAGATTAGACTCGGGCCGAACAATCGCATCGTCACCTGCCGTTTTCCTTGCCAATTCTTCCGCAGTCGCCTGCTCGCGACTGATGAAAGCAATCATTTTGCCGTCCGGCGACCAATGGTATTCTTCAATGCCTCCTGGCACATCACTCAACTTCGAAGCTTTGCTCTCGCCATCACGCAGCAAATAGATCTCGCGGTCAGAAAGAAACGCGAGGCTATGACCGTCAGGCGACCAACTCGGCGTCTCGGCATTTTTAATTCCGGCAATCAATGGACGTGCAGGTTCGCTACCATCGGTTGGCACGATCCAGATATTCGAGGCGCGCGGTTCACGGGGTTTCTTCGGATCGTTCGGTTCGCTAACTACAACAGCTATCCGTTTGCCGTTAGGGGACATCTTTACATCGTAGAGTTCGCGGATCGTGAGAACGTCTTCAGGGGTGATGATGTGCTTGTTCTGCGGGATTGGATTCGGCAGTGACGGATCCTGAGCTGATACGTGCCAGGCACATATCAGAACAGCCGTAATCGTTAACAGTAGATATCTCGGCTTCACAGCTTTGCCCCCTTCCGTGCCACGTCTCACGTAACACATCACACGGATAAAGACCAACATCCGATTGGCTTAGCGCGCTCGGAGTAGCGAGGCGGATTCGCGATCGAGATAGAGCTTCACGCTTTCGTGCCGCTGAAGTATCGAGGCGGGATGCATTGGGCTTACGTCCAGTTCGACACAGTTCTTTACTGCGACTGACTTTCTCTGATCGGGAGCAATGCACAGAATGTGGCGACTGCGAAGAATTTGCCTGATTGACATTGAAATCGCCTGGGTCGGAACTTCGTCAATACCCTTGAACCAACCCTCCCCCACTTGTTGCCGGCGACATTGCTGATCGAGATTGACGAGGATGTACGGTTCATCTGTTTCGAAATCTGCCGGGGGATCGTTGAATGCGAGGTGTCCGTTTTCTCCTATCCCCACAAATGCCACATCGACTGTTTGCCGCGAGATTAACTCATCCACGCGACGACACTCTTCACGTACATCAGCGGCCTCGCCATTGATGAGATGAAAAGCGGCTGGCTGAACACGGCCAAGAACTCGTTCCTTAAGATATCGTCGAAAACTCGCCGGATGCGACTCAGGTAATCCAACGTATTCGTCCAAATGAAAGAACACCACTTTGCCCCAATCAATCTCTTCAAGCACTAGCGAGTCAAGAAACTCAAACTGAGAAGCTCCGGTGGCGGCAATCACATAAGCAGACTCACGCTCTCTGATCGCTTCATGGATGATCTTTGCGGCATCGCGGGCAGCGGCCTGCCCCAATTCAGTTTTTGTATCGAACACTTCTAACTGCAACTCGTTCGCCTTTCTTCGTTAGGGAGTTTGCCACGTGCCTGTTGTTGCAGACCTTTCCACTGCGTCGAGCACGCGCTGATTCTTTACGCCATCATGGAAATTCGGAATCGGCAGTCGGTCTTCAGCGAGCGCTTGTAGCAACTCGAGAATGGTATGAGTAAAAGTGTGCTCGTAGCCGATGATGTGACCGGGAGGCCACCAGCCATTCAGGTACGGATGGCTACGGTCCGTGGCCTGGATTGTTCTGAAGCCGCTGTTTGGGCCGGCATCGGAATAGAATTCAAGCTCATTCATGCGCTCCAGATTGAATGCAAGACTGCCCTTGCTGCCGTTGATCTCGAAGCGATTGAAATTCTTTCGTCCTGTTGCGTAGCGAGTTGCTTCTATCGTTCCGACTGCTCCACTCTGAAATCTCACGAGGGCTAACGCGGCGTCGTCCACATCGACGTCAGCCATAATGTCGCTGTTGCCGACACGCCGTTTCGTGACGAACGTGTTGAGCATCGCTGACAGCTCAGAAATCTCGCCGACGAGATAGCGTGCGAGATCTACCGAATGGGAAAACAGATCGCCTAACGCTCCCGACCCCGCCTCAGACTTATTCAATCGCCAACGCGTCGGGAACTCGGGATTACGTAACCAGTCCTGCAGGTAAGTGGCGCGGTAGTGGTAGATATTTCCCAACTCACCGGCGTCGATCAGTTGCCTCACCAGGGAAACCGCGGGCGCGCGCCGGTAGTTATGACAGATCATGTGAACACAGCCATGAGCTTCCGCCGCTTTCAGCATTTCTTCGGCCTCAGTGAGCGAATTAGCGAGCGGCTTCTCACAAAACAGAATCTTCTTCGCTTGTGCGGCCGCGATTGCGATAGGACCATGCGTGTAACCCGGTGAACAAATGTCGACGACATCGATGTCTTTGCGGTTGACGACTTCTTCCCAATTGGTTGCGTACTCCTGCCATTGAAAGTGATCGGCAACTCGTTTCACTTCGGTTTCATTCCGCCCGCAGATGACTTTCAACACCGGTTCGTAAGGCACATCAAAGAAACTGCGCACTTGTCGCCACGCATTGCTGTGTGCGCGTCCCATGAAGCCGTAGCCGATCAATGCGATATTTAGTTTTTCCATTGGCTTTCGATGTCCAAGCATCAGGTCCGAGTCTCACAGTTTTCGCGCGATGTATTCAGCGGAGCGGTACGCCAGCGCCATGATGGTTAGCACGGGGTTGAACCCGCCGTTGGTCACGTGCAGCGATCCATCCACGACAAACAGATTGTCGTGACTATGAACACGGCCCCATTCATCGGTCACTGAACTGCGCGGATCGTTACCCATGCGACACGTTCCGGCTTGATGTTGTCTGCCGCTCAGAATCAATCCTGGCTGCGCGCTCCAAACTTTTTCACAACCACTCGCGCGCAGCCATTGTTCGCCACGCTCGCGCATAAAATCTGCCGCTTCGACGGTGGCGGGATGCGTCGTACCGCTGAGACGCGCCACCGGAATTCCCCATTTGTCGCGTACTGTGTTGTCGACAGTTACACGTCCTTCAGGGTTCGGAATGTCCTGGACTGGCCCACGAACATGCATCACGCGAGTGTAGTTCTCGCGCATGAACCGTTTGTTATCGATTCCCCAGCGTGGCAGATCAGGCGGCAGGGAGTCGTACCAGAAATCTATCGGTGGTTTGATGAAGTCGTCGGCCAGCATGCCACCGCCGACTATCCCTGGATTATCATGATTGAATTGAATGGTCGCGATCGTCACTCCTGGTCCAATGCCATTGAATACTCTGTCCGCAGCAATGCCGTAAGCTCGCGGATAGAGGTGGCCTTGTAGATTACGTCCGACCTGGTCGTGCTCATTTCCAAGACCTGCGGGATGTAACGAAGAGTGAGAATTCAACAACAGCCGCGCAGATTCAATAGCGCCGGCGGAAACGATGACGACCTTCGAGTGGGCCGTCTCACGCCGAGAATCAGCAAAGTAAGAGACACCTGTGACGTTTCCCCGATTGTCTGTCTCGATCTTTTCTACGAAGGCAGATGTTTTTAGCTCGCAGTTACCGGTGGCAAGCGCGCGTGGGATGACGGTGTTTTGAGTACCGTTCTTCGCATCGGTCGGACATGCGAAACCGACGCAGTATTTGCACTGGATGCATGCCGGACGTCCGCCGTAACTTTCGGTGTTAATCAACAACGGGACGGGGCTGGTTAGCCAATCAAGTTCTCGCGCGGCGGTTTGCAGAGCTACGGTTTGCGGACTCGGCGGCACCGGAGGCAATGGATAATTGCGCTTGCGTGGAATCTTGCTTTGAATGGATGCGCCATCGCCGGCTGCGCCTAATTCCCATTCAGCACGTTCATAGAATGGCTCGAGAGTCTCGTACGAGATGGGCCAATCGGCAAGCGAGCTTTCCTTGGGCACGCCATACTTGCTCGCCATTCGAAAGTCGTCGGGATGAAAGCGCCATGCTTGTGCCCCGTAGACCCGCGTTCCGCCACCGAGACAAGCGGCATTGTTATGGTAATCAAGTTCATGGGGTCTGACGATTCGCGATCTGCCCGTCGGATCGACAAAGACACGCGGGTTACCGGTTACGTCGGGACCAGCGTTATGACCGTAAACAGCGAGCCGTTGATTCCGGAGATCGTCTCGGCCTACGTCGGCAAAAGTTAACGCAGCGCCTCGTTCAAGCAGCAGGACGTGTTTGCCGGCTTCAGCCAGAACGCATGCGACAATTCCTCCTGCCGCGCCTGTGCCGATAATGATTGCGTCGAAATGGTTCATGACTCGAAGCCCGTCATTACCCACGAGCGGCCGCCGCGGTTACCGCCCTGTTGCGGATCGCTGTAGTAACCCTCGGCAGTCGTGTTGACGAGCATTTCAAAAAAGAGTGATGGCGATATGGGCCAGGATGTCTTCACGTGACCGGATTCGATAGCTGCGAGTGTCGACACCTGCTGATCCGGCGTGAGATTGGCGAAAGATTTGTTGAATCGTGCAAGCGCTTCGGCCTCTATGCCTTCGATCCCCGCAAGAAACAACTCCGACTGTGCGGCGAGATCGGTTTGGAAGTTGCGCTCGAGGTAGTCGCACACTCCTGCTTCATAAGCGCCAGGAAAATCGTCGGGAGGAATCAAGCAATCAACAACCGCGCGAAGAATTTTTGAATACATGGCTTTACTTGGATACAGTCAGAACCACCTCGCGGTAGCGGGTGGGTACGCCGTAGGCGCCAATCCAAAAAGGCTGCGCACCCACCCGCTACCGCGAGGTGGTTCTGACTGTATCCAAGCTGATCGTCCTTTCGACAACGGCGCCAGTCATGACGTCTGTTGCACGAATCACGTACTTGCCTGACGGATCGTTCAAGGCAAACGGAAGGGTAAACGTGCCGCGTCCGCCCTGGACGAGAACGTTGTTCGAATAAACCGGCAGACGAGTTCCATCCGGTGCGTACACATGACATCGCACCAGACTTGTCGCGCTTTTGCTCGATGTTAAAGCAAAGGAGACGTGCTCCCCGGGACGCGCTGAGACCGGTCCTTCAAACTTCAGTTCATTCACTTGCGGACTCAAACCCAACACGAGCGCATCGCCAATGAGAATCGAACTGTGAACCACATCCGTGAACCCGAGTTGTTTACCAGTCCTTACATCGGCCACGTAGAACTTGCGTGGAAGTTTTATGGTCAGCTCCTGCTTCGCAACCTGTCCGAGGTTGGCATCGGTGTACGTCGTCACTCCGTCCTGACCAACAACGCCGGCGACGCCCACGTTGTCCTTCACAATCGCGACGATTTCAGCATCGCCGAACTGGTAACGAACAATTTGTGCCTGCGACAAGGCCTTGCCGTCCCGCGACGTCACCTGAATCGCGGGTTTGATACCGGCCTTCTCAAACAGCTCGCTTGCAGTCTCGCGATACCACTCGCCTCCAAATTTTGCGGCCCGCAACTTTGGATATTGATCCCAGGTAGTGTTTAGGTAAACGGTCCAACCCGCTCCTGTGCGCTTCACGATCGGAGCGTTGCTGTTATCAGAAGCAGGCTTTATGTCGAGCTTGTCGGGAGGTGGTGAAACAATGCCGAACAACTTGCCTACCCTGTCGTTCGTTCGCCAGGCGCAGTGTTGGTCCATCCATCCCGGCGCTGCGTCGGCAATCACGACGCCCCCACGCTGAACAAAGTTCGCAAGTCGCTCAACTTCTTCGTCCGAAAGAGCAAATGCGAAGGGAAGGATCACTACTCGATACTTGTCGTTTGAAATTCCCTTCGTCGCGACATCTTCCGATGACACGAAGTCAAACTGCAGACCCAGGTCCTTGATCGTTTTCACCCAGCCGTCACGATTTGCAGTGAAGCTCAAGCGGGCTTTATCCGCCACTTCATCGTCGTCATCACTGCTGCGTTGGTGGTAACCAAGAATGCTGGCTGCATGAATCGAAGGCATTGAGTAGTAGAGGGCAATCCCGTCCTGGCGCCGCGTTGATTCCATCAACAGTTTGCCGACGCCCTCGGATCGCAGCGAATCGAAAGCCTTTCCCATATCGCGCGCCGACGCCGAATGAGTCAGGTCGGGATTGAGAAACGAGTACATCCAAAAAATATTCGGATGCAGCACGTTATGAATTGCCGCGGTCCAGATCGCGTTCTGCACAGCCAGACCGTGTGATCCATATCCGGTCCAGAAGCCAATCATCGCGTTTGGCTTCGCGAAAGACCGATGCATGTCCCACTGATTGCCGCCGTCATAGGAGAGGAAATCGTCGATTACACGATCGAGACTCGACCAATCGGCGCCGTTGTAGGCATTTGTAGCCTGCGTGCCGGAAACTGCGATGTGGGCCTCCGTATCCCCTTCGATCGCCGCGTCACGAGCAGTTTGGTAAGCGCGCGCAAAAGTGATCTCCATGAAAGTCCGGTGGTCTGCCCACGGAGCAAAGTTCCTGGTCTTCCGCGCTTCATCGGTTGTGTAAGGAACAACAGAATTCCAGTCGGTAAAACTCGTGCGCCACTCCTGATTCAGTGCCGTAAGAGTTTTGTATTGCTGCTGTAACCAGGTACGGAACTCTGCGAGAGTATGCGGATTCCAGTCGAAGTCGACCGCATCGCCGTATGAAGTCAAGGAGCCCTCGTCACCAACAAAGTAATAATCCATGTTGTAGCGCGCCTTGTTACGAGCCGAGGCGCGCACGATGTCGCCAAGACTCTTGAGAACAGCCGGATCGTTGAATGAAGGAGTTCGCTGCAGAAACTTCTTGTCGCCGGTGCGCTTGTAGAGTTCTTTCTTTGTCAGGTAGCCGAGTGCTTCGAAGTCGCCGGTTTTTTGATAGTCGGCAATCGCGCGTTCCATGTCCTGAGGAGAAGTGGGGCCGCGATCGTACCAATAGACACCAAACGTTCCGCGCGGGATATTGAGAGAATTATCTACGTCGTTTGACCAAGTGAAACCGGTATCGGCCGCAGCGGCCCGGATCATTTGCATTTGCGCATCCTGCAGGTAATGTTTTGTTCCGCCAAAGGAGACGAGCGCCGTGTACTCTTTCTCGCGGCGTTTGTCTTGGACCACCATCACCGGCTTCGCTTGTAATTGATCGACGATTGCGCCACGTTGATCCACGAGCTCACCTTTAACGAAAGCGAGCTTTCCGAGAAAGTCCTTGAGTTGAAAGGTGAAGGTTCGTTCACCACGCGCAGGTGCGGAAACCGTACCGAGTAACCGGCCGAGGTCATCGGAAACGCGCATTCTCATCTGCAATCCGTTCAGGTTTCCGGCCGCGCGTAACACGGCACTCAACGTCTCTCCGCGTTTGTAAACGTCGACAGCGGTTTTGGTACTGGTCATCAGCACCTGTTTTGGAGTTGTGAAGGTAGCGGCGCCCCAGTTAAGCGTAGATTTGTCGTTAGCGTCACGAATGATGACGTCGAAGATTTGGCGGCCGCCGGGCAAACCGAAGCCGGCCTGGAATTTGGCGGCTGAGATCTCAATTGAATTTGAACCGCGATTCAGAGTTTTATCGACCTTGGTTGAGCCAAGCGATTGCCCGAATTCATTTCGTCCTTCGAGCTCAATCTGCACTGACTGTGAGCCGGATGCATTCAGCGAAAGTTTCACGCCTTTCTCATCAGCACTCAATGATTCAATTCGAATAGACGTCTCTCTTCCTGCGGCCCACAAGACAGCGCGGGCCAGAAGTGAGTACTGGTATTCCCAATAATTCCAGTAGATCTTGTTCTCCACCGGATTGATGCTTTGAGGTGTAAAGCCTTCCTCGACGTAGGCCATCGAGACGACGCGGCCTTTTCCGTAATTGCTTACGCTGACAATCGAGTTATTCGCCGATTTAATCAAAACGTTGCCTTTTGACTGGTATCGATAAAAAGATCCGCCGATAGTTCCTTCGGGAAGCAGTTCCAATGGCAGGCCTTCGGTGATGAAGTGAGCTTCGCCGAGTTCCCATTTACCCTTTGTGACCGCATCGCGATTGATTTCCGGATATCCACGCTCGTTAATGGTGTCGTCCGCCACGCCGAACAGGGGAGATAACTCCCAGATACGCTCGTCTCCAGTCGCTTCATCTCCTTTGAACGGATGACCCTTTACATCGCCAACGAATGGATGCAGGAGTACGATTCCGGCGCCATCTCGCACCCGACGCAGAATCGCATCGCGCGTCGCACGCGTCATGCGCGACCACCCGTTTAGTCCGGGAATGAACATCACCTCGTACTGAGTGTTACCGGTTAGATCTTTTTCGACGTATTCGTACACGGTTCGAAAGTCATCGCGATCGCCGCGATATTCATGACCGTAGAAGTCGCCGATGCCCCAGCAGTTGATGTCCCAGTTACGATCGATCGAGTCTGTGGTGGGAACGAGTGCGATGCGCTGCATCAACTCGACCATGTCTCTTCCATATTGAATGGACGGTATGAAGAAACCCTTTATCGGACCTTGCGGCAACTTCGTGGCCCAGGGTACGTGCGGCGTGACGACTGCAGTCGAGTAGGTGATGTCGTTCTTCGGAAATGGGCTTCCGCCAACACCTTTTGGTTCCTGTGCTGACGCACGGAACAACACGAGAGTGATCGCGACGATCACGAGGTAGATGGACTTGGTCATTGCGATGGCTTGCAGAAGTTTTTCACGCAAAGGCGCAAAGCGTTCTCGAGTTCTTCCTTTGCGTCTTTGCGTGAAAAACTCCTAAAAATTCAAGAGCTAAGAACTTGCTAACTTAGCAATCCCAAAACTAATCCGCGCGGATGGCACAATATCTTCTATTGATGGTCGTGGCCGGGCACCAGTTCGCAAAGCACCTACAAACGCTTCCACTTCCTGATATGAACCGTTGCGAAGATCCTCCGGTTCTTCTTCATGGGCATGCGATTCGATAACCACCTCGCCATCCTGCCAACATTCGAGCGAACGCTGCGTTCCGGAACCAGCCGTTATGCGGGCCCGACAGCCGTCAGCAAACAATTCGTACGATTCCTCGACCATCCCAGCTGTAGGCAAGATCTCGACGTGCCCAGTTGTTCCGCTTTTGAATTTCAACTCAATCAGATACCACATCGTGTGCGGGACACTGACCTCAAACTCATCCACCTCGCCCGCGATGTAACGTAAAGCGTCAAGCACATGAATCGCGGTGGACCAGATGAAGTCGGATTCATTTCGCTGGTGCCGCACTTGCGATGCGCGCACATACCGCAGCGGTCCGCGTTCCTGCATCCACGAATGAGCCTGGTTGAGATAAGGCATGAAGCGGCGATTAACCGATACCATGTGTGGAGTTTGAGTCTCACGCGCCACTTCCGCCAGTCGCTCAATTTCGCTAAGCGACGTTCCGAGCGGTTTTTCAATTACACAGGGAATGTGGCGTTGAAGGAGCGTAATGCCGACGTCGACGATCCGCTCCATCGGCATCACGCAAACACACGCGTCCACCTTTTCTGACTCCAGCATCTCGTCGAGATTCTTGTAGTGTCGACGAAACCCGAACAAGCGGCAGAACTCCTCTGCCTTCTCCTCATTGAGATCACACGCTGCCGCCAGTTCGATCTCGTCGCCGTGCGCGGCTGCGTACCTCGCGAGCGGAGCCGCGTGACTTGTTCTCGAGTGCTCGCCGCAACCTGCTAACGCAATCCGGATCAATTCGCCTCCACACTGATTCTTCGCTCAGACTCATAAGGAACAATTCGTATCTCAGTCGCAAACCTCGAAACATCGTGTTGATTCACTCGACCGGGCGCTTCGGCAAGACAATTCGCGGAGCCACAGGCAGTTGCAAGCCGAAGTGTTTCCTCGTCCGATAGACCTCGTTCATGTGCAACGGCAAAGCCGGCTAATGCAGCATCACCACACCCAACTGATGAGCAGTCCGCGATAGCCAAAGGCTGCGACGTAAACGGATCGCTGCCGGCTGAACGTTGCCAAATCATTCCTTCGGCGCCGAGTGAGATCGCGACGCTCTTCGCCCCGGCGTTAAAGAGATCTTGCGTCACTGCTACCGCAGCGTGAACGTCATTGATTGGATGTCCAACGAAATTTGAAGCCTCAGTCCGGTTTGGCTTTACAAAGTCGGGACCGGCAGCGACTCCATGGCGTAACGGTTCGCCGCTGGTATCAAGCAGAGCTCTACATCCATAAAGATGGGCCAGTCGAATTAGCTGGGCATAAAGATCCGCCGGCGCGCCCGGAGGCAGGCTACCAGAGATCGCTACTTGTGTACCCCGATCGCTCTCAGCAAAAATATCGCGGCACGATGCCAGCAGTCGTTCGACTTCACCTTCCGTCACTGCGCCCCCTGGTTCAAGGATCTCAGTGACGACGCCGTCTGCCGATACAAGCTCGAGGTTCGCACGTGTTTCAGTTTGTGTGCGAACTACTGTTAGGGGCACACCCAACGCAGACAAACCTGATTCACATTCTTCACCGGCAGCACCGCCGAGAAATCCAACCCACATCACATCGATTCCCAAGGACTTCGCCACCATTGCTACGTGAGCTGCTTTTCCGCCGGGAAAGGGTTGTGCCGACAAAGCGCGGTTTACCTCTCCGACCGCGATACTCTCGAGTCGTAGTCGACGATCGATAGCAGGATTGGCACTGATGCAGACGAGCATAAAAGTCGTGTCTTAGTTGAACAGAGAAACCAGTTACTGTTCCTCGGCCTCTTTCTTTCTCGTGGCGTCGAGACGTGCGAGCATGTTCCTGATGTCTTTTGCACCTTTGATCGCGACATAGACCGTGATGGTCGAATACCAAACCACGCACGCAACAGTCAGCGCCCACCAAAACCAATGATTCGGCATTTATGCTGTTCTCCCTTCGACGTGGCTTTGTGGTTTAAGTAGCGAGCCGATAACCATCGCTGCTCCTGACAAGATGTAGGTGGCGATTCCCGAATAGTAGGGACCGATAGACTTCGCGAGTGCGCCTGTTGAAGGTAACTGTTCCATCACCAGATACGTCACTGGAATGGCCGCGCTCACCAGAATCGAAGCGCCTGCCCCCCAACTATTTGCTTTGCGCCAATAACAACAAGCGATCAGAAGCACTGAGATACTTGCCAGATAAATCGTGCCAGTCACGCCGAGATAGGTCCAAAGATCGCCTTTGAGCGGATACCACAGACCGTATAGCAGAAGGAAAATGCCGATGAGGGCGATGATGGTTCGATTCCAAAACAGACCCTTACGTTCCGACCACGGCCTTTTGCGAAACGGCGCTAGAATGTCGTTGTAGATCACGCTGCACCACGTCAACATGTACGAGGAATCAGTCGACATATCAGCCGCCAGCATCGCAGCTACCAGGATTCCCATGAGTCCGGCCGGAACAGCAGTGCTGAGGTAAGTGGGCATCGCTTCGAGTGTGTTTGCGACTGGCCCGAGTGTCGCGAGTGCGGCGATACCCCAGATGCCGGGGATCAGAAAACGGCAGACAAAAAAGAAAGCAGTTCCCGTGTAGACCCTGCGGCCGGTGTGTGTATCCTTTGCTGCCAAAACACGAGCGATGATTGTTTGCCAGGTGAGCACTGCCGCGGTATTCAACATCAGGTTGAATAACACGTACTGCCAGCCCATCGTTGGATTCACGAACGGATTAAAGCCGCCGGCGCCGTACTGTGTTTCTACAGTCGTCACCAGTTTTTCCCAACCCACATTCATCAGAATGAGAATTGTTACCAGGATCAGACCGACGCTCATCACCACGAACTGTAGAAAGTCAGTGACAAGCACTGAAAGCATCCCGCCGAGAATCGTATAGACTGCTACCCCGACGAGAAGCGCCGTCATCATGATCTCGAGGTAACGCACGTTTAATCCGGCGACGAGGACCAGAAACTGACCGCCAGTCCGCAGGAAAACGCCCATGTTCAAAAGTCCGCCGAGCACGATTACGACTCCGGCAGACCAACGAATGCGTTTGCCAAATTTCTGTTCAAGCAATTCCGGAATCGTGATTACGCCTGAATCACGAAGTGGCTTGATCACGAAACCCGTCAGACCGACTCCTGCCATTGCGACGGCCATCAGAATTCCCGGCGTCGCTCCTGCAAATCCCTTTTCGTAGCCATTCTGTGCGGTGTACATGCAGGTGACGATGCCGAATTCCGTTGCCGCGAGTGACGCGATTCCGAGATAGACATCCATTTCTCGGCCGGCAACCAGAAAGTGTTCGACCTTGCCGACGTACTTTCGGACCATCAAACCGGCGACCATAGTCACCAGCAGGTACAAACCAACGATGCTGCCGTCCAACAGCCAATTGAAGTTTGTCATGAGCGACCGAAATCCCTTTCGTAAGCGGGTTGCGAGCAGATTTGAATCTTAGATCTGGAGATTTCTTCCACCGCCGAGATCGCGGGTGCGAAAGTTCGTCTCAGGTCTATGTCATCACTGGACGAAAGGGAAGCTTTAACTGCTCCCGTAAAAGCATTCTTTAGTTCGGTTCCGAAATTTATTTTTCGGATACCACACGCAATCGATTCCCGAAGAAGCTGCGCCGAAACGCCGGAACCGCCATGCAGGACTAGAGGAGTCTGCGGTATTGCCGCGCTAATTTCCTTTAGTCTTCCGAAATCCAGCTTAACCTCTCCTTTGTAAAAACCATGGGCTGTTCCGATCGCTACGGCAAGCGCATCCACGCCAGTCTCACTCACAAAACGGGCAGCGTCAGCCGGCTCAGTGAAGGGAGACACTGTCAACGCGTCACTGTTTTGTCCGACGTGTCCTAACTCACCCTCAACCGATACTGCGTGTGCATGTGCCAGATCCACGACGCGACGCGTGAGGGCACAGTTATCATTGAAAGGCAATTTCGAACCATCAATCATCACGGATGTGTAACCCTCGTCAATGCACCGCGCTGCCAGGTCGTAACTACTGCCATGGTCCAAATGCAGCGCTACAGCTTGTTCGAGTTGATCCGCTGCAGCATTAGCCATTCCCATGATCATTCGGAAACCGAGATAGTTAATCGTGGCTTCGGTAGTTTGCAGGATGACTGATTCATTAAGCGCGTTTGCGGCGCGTATATGCGCAATCAATGTTTCCGCGTTGTAGAAGTTCAGTGCTGCTACAGCTTTGTTTGCGCGCGTTGCCGCGGCGAGCAAAGAGCGACTGGAACAGAGCTTATGCATTTCACGCTAAGTACGCTGCGGATGATTTGACTGTTATAAATTCCTGCAACTCTGACTGAGTTGGCTGACCCGCTGTCCCACCGATGTTGATGGCCGACAATGCGCCGCAGGCGTTGCCGATTCGTAAACACGCCGAAACCGGTTCCTTCATCAGGTATGCAGACAGGAATCCCGCATCGAAAGAATCACCCGCTCCAGTTGTATCAAGGGCTTTCACTCTGAATCCTGAGTCACTAACGAGCTCGTTATTCTTAATCGCGATTGCGCCTTTGGCGCCACGTTTGACCACCACACAGGGAGTCTTTCCACCAAGCACTTTCAACGCGGCCTGCGCCGACTTAGCCTTGGTGAGTTTAATAGCCTCCCGCTCATTAACGAACAATATGTCTGTATACTTTAGAACCGAATTAATTGCGCTGTTCCACCTGTCACTCGGATCAGAATTCGGGTCAAAGGATGTAGATAATCCGAGTGCCTTGGCGCGTTGCAGTATTTCTCCGAACGAGGGCTGCAATCGCTTTTGTAGATAGTAGGAAGTCAGGTGCACGTGATCGTGTTGTTTCAGCAACGCATCGTTGGCGCAATCGGCGGTGAAAGAAGCAATCGCTCCGGGATAGGTGATCAGCGCGCGATCCCGCCTGCCGCTGAGCGCAAGCGTGACGCCGGTTTTCTCATCAGATTTGCGTAACACGTTCCTTGTTGCTATCCCTAACTGCTTGAGCGTCGTTATGCAGAAGTCGCCGAAGTAGTCTCGGCCCACCTGACTCACAAATGTCACTTTGTGCCCGAGCTTCGATATCCCGACGGCAAAGATCGCAGAGGCGCTGCCGAGAGTTAGCTCACAATCCTGGGCCAGGATCTCGGCTCCCATTTCCGGGAATCCACGCAGTCCCGTCGCCACGATGTCAACGTTCAACTCGCCGATAACGAGAACTGACGGTCTCTTCATGTTGATCTGGCAAGCGCTTTCAAATACTATCGATATACTTTTGATTGCTTTCGAATGGTTTTGGATTCTAATATAACGTCAAAGCGAATTGCAAAAGGAATATTTCAGGCCCGCGCCATTTCAGAGTCCGAAATCGATGTCCAAACTTCTCGATCTATCAGCCGCTGAACGTGAATCGCTCGGTCTGGTTCACACGTTACGCGAGATTCTGCAGCAACCACAAACCTGGCGACGGACTTATGCGAGAGTTCAGTCGTCTTCCGGGCCGATCGTGCAATTTTTGGAAAGCGCCGGCATAGGAGCGAAGTCGCTCAACGTATTTCTGGTAGGCGCCGGTACTTCTGACTACATCGGGAAATCGGTTTGTGCGTTGTTGCAGAAAAGTTGGCTGTGCAATGTCGAGGCGGTTGCGAGCACAGATCTCCTGACGAATTTGGAAGATCACGTCATTCCGGAGCGCGACTATTTATGGATCTCTTTTTCGAGATCCGGAGACAGCTCGGAAGGGGTGGCGGTTTTGGAGCGAGCTTTGATTCAGTTCCCGCGAATCAAACACCTCATTGTTACCTGTAATCGAAATGGAAAGATGGCCCGGTCATTTGAAAGTGAAAAAAACGTTTTGTGTCTTGTGCTTGATGATGAGGTAAACGACCGTGGTCTCGCGATGACGAGTTCCTTTTCAAATATGGTAATCGCGGCGCAAGCGGTAGCTCACATGCGAACGCTTGCCGCATACGGGTCGATCGTAGAGAGTCTTGCGACGTCGGCGTCGCAGTTACTTCCTGGGGCAATGAGTGTTTGTGAACGCATTGTTGAGCAGGGGTTTTCCAAGGCATGTTTCCTGGGAACCGGGCCACTCAAGGGAGCTGCGATCGAGTCAGCGCTGAAGGTATTGGAGTTGACGGGTGGTCGGGTGATCGGGTTTGGCGAGTCGTTCCTCGGTTTAAGACATGGTCCATTATCAGCGGTAAATAGCGACACTCTTCTCGTCGCGTTTCTCTCCGGTGATTCTCGACGCAGAGCATTCGAGCTTGATTTGCTTTGTGAGATCCAGGATAAAAAACTGACTGGAAAGTTCTTGATTGCCGCCGTCTCAGAGGTCGAAAACCACTTTACTAACGGGCTCAGTTTGCAAATTTCCGAACCAATCTCAGATCTTTACCTTCCGCCGTTGTTCGTGATCGTAGGTCAGTTGTTAGGCCTGTTTGCGTCGCTTCGTGAAGGCTTGCGACCTGACGAGCCCAGCCCTCAAGGCGCCATCAACCGGGTCGTCTCGCACGTCACGATTTATTGATCATGCGTGTTTGACAACGCTGAGTTTGACTAGACCAGCACGAGTTTGAGTTCACGTGCTCGCAAGTCGTTTTGGAGGTCTGACGGCAGGCCCCGGTCGGTCACGACTACGTCGATATCCGAGAGGGGAATGATCCGGGAAAGACTCCTTTTCCCAAACTTACTCGAGTCAGCGACCAGAATTTTTTCCCGTGCGATGCGCGCCATCACTTGATTGACTTGTGACTCTTCCACATTTGGTGTGCTCAAGCCGAAATCCAGATCACACGCATCGACTGCCAGAAAAAGTTTATCCGCTGATAACTGGGCCAGTATGTCTTCTGCAAAATGTCCCACTGCAGATAACGAATTCTGGCGTATGACGCCACCGAGAAAGATCAGTTGAATGTCCTTAGCGCCGAAGAGTTCCATGGCGATGTTCAGGCCGTTCGTAATGACTTTTAGATCTTTTTTGTGCTTGATCTGGCGAGCGATCTGCTGGGTGGTTGTGCCGGAGTCGAGAATGATTGAGTCGCCATCATTAATCATCTCGGCGGCAGCGGCTCCGATTCTCCGTTTCTCGTCGGCATGAAGTTCCGCTTTGATCTTAAGAGATGGATCCATGCTGACGGTGGCTGCTTTTACTGCGCCGCCGTGAGCGCGCCGAATCAGTCCACGCTCGTGCAGCGCCTTCAGGTCGTTGCGGATCGTCACTTCCGAGGTCTTGAATCGCCGGCTGAGATCGGGAACCGCAACCTGGCCATGTTTTTCCAGGAGTTCGAGGATCTTTGTTCTGCGTTCGAGATTGAGCATCGAGTGCGAGCACATCCTAACACTTTTCAAACGAAAGTAAACGAAAGTCCTGTAAATCCTGTTACATCCTGCAATCCTGTCTAAATAGTGACAGGATGAACAAGACGTAACAGGATTTACAGGACGTTATTTACCTGCGCGTGGTATGCCGCGCCGATAGCACCCGCTTTTTCGCCGAGCGCGGCGGCGATGACGGGAACGTGGTGGCCCATCGGTCGCCATTCGAATCGATCGAGGTCTTGCCGAAGTGGTTCAAACAATGCGAGCCCGGCTTGTGCAATGCCACCGCCGATTATCACGACCTCCGGATCAAAAGCATTGATGAATGAGGCGAGCGCCGCTGCCAGGTGATGGATTGACCGCAGCCAAATTGATGTTGCGTGTGCGTCGCCGCCGAGATGTGCTTCGACAAGCTTGCGTGTGGAAATGAATCGCCCTCCGGATCGATCAGAGAGATTGTAGTTGCCAATCATCTGCTCGAGACTGCCGGGAGTGTTCACAATATCCGGACTGCCGTCGGAGTTGATCGATGTATGTCCTAAATGGCCGGCGCGTCCGATCTGCCCCTTAATGAGTCGACCATCAACGAGCACGGCTCCACCCACACCTGTTCCGAGGGTCAGCAGGATAACGTTGCGGTAACCTTTTGCTGCACCTTGCCAAACTTCACCCAGTAACGCTGCATGAGCATCGTTGAGCACAACAACTGACGACTGTAAGAACTCCTCCCACATGAAGCCCTGGAGGCCCGCCAGACGACCTTGCATGTACGCGATCGATTTTCCATCTTTTGCCGCAAGACCTGGCGCGGCGAGGCCGATGTGGCAAGGAGCCTCGCCGCGCCGGGTTTGGATTTCGTGCAGGTTAGTGTTGATCGTCTGTGCCCATGAACCTTCGGTGTCGGCGGTATCGCAAGTTAGAAAATCAAGCAGAGTTCCGTCTTCAGACATCACCACGATCTTGATGTTGGTTCCGCCAAGATCTACGCCGATTGAATAACTCATGTGATTGGATTAAACGCCTTTCCGCCATTTGGGATCGTCACGCCGTAACAATTGAAAGCTGATCGAACCATCCGCGGCTGTTGGTTGCGCCGTGGCCCACGCAACCGCTCGTCGCACACCTTTGGTTTCAATCTCTGCTCGAATCTTGAGCTTTAGTCCGTCGCTATTCTTTGGCAAGAGAAACGATGCTTGTCTGATTTTTCCTGCGTGTGGATGACCGGCGTCCAGCGATCCGGACAGCTGAATGTTTCTGTCCTCACTTTCCAGGTGCAATCGCAAGACTCCCGGAACTCCCGCCACGCCATCATTCGAAACGGCCACGATTACTTCGTCGGTCCCATATCGTTTGCGTTGCCAGATCCATGATGGTCGTACTCGATAACCGAGTCGCCGCTGCAACATGTCAAAACCATTCGGATAAAGTTCGTAATAGCGTCGCAGATTGTCAGACTCAGTCCATAGAGACCAGTAATTCGCTCCGAGATCGAGGGCGTGAAGCATCCACTTCTCGAGTACGTTGATTCCTGCTTCATCGACCGGCAGATAATTGGGATCGACTTTGTATTGCCGGTAGTAACCATCTTCCATGATAGTCGCCAACCACGGCGGCCGGTTCGCCAGTTCTTCAATCTGGATCGGTTCTTCGATCACAATGCTGTCAGAGCGCACCCAGCAACCGGCTCGCACGCATAGATCCTGAACCTCTCGATTGCCCACGTTACTGATATCAGGCTGTGTATTTACTGCGAGCGGCACCTTCTTCCAGAGATCGAGCTGGAGTCTGGTCATACCCAGCCACGTTTTTACTGCCGTTAAGTAATCAGGAAACGGATTCGGAAGATTGCTCGTGTGACCTTCGCCCCAAAAGCCGTACATCATGAGGTCGACGAATTCCATCGCCGGGTTGTTATCAAACTCGTGGACCAGCAGTTCGTTCAGCTCTTTGAATGCGCTTTGAAATTTCGGATGATCGTAACGAGGTTCGACGAAGTCGTCCTTCACACCATAGGTCTTTCCGATCTTCACGAGGGGAACTTGTTTTTGCAGAAAATCCGGCAAGGCAAGTCGTCGTGGTTGACCTTCTGTGTTCGACATCTGAATACGGAAGGCCACGCGTAGGTTATGACGTTTGGCGGCATCGAGGGTTAGTTTGAAAACCGGGTGGAGGTTGAGTTTGCCAGGAGCTGTCTGGACGTCGCGCCAATCACAACGAATATACAAAACGTCGACAAAAGGAAGTGACGCCATTTTCTCGACGTGTTGTTCGAGGGTCTCGGTGCCGGCGCGCGCGGCGAGTGATGGCCCACCCTCTTCCCAGGTGTAACCCATCAGACCGAGACCGTAATTCTTCATGGGTTTGCTGGATTGAGAAGTTACGAGAACCGTGTACCAGCCGGCGTCCTGCTCGATTCCGAATGGCCCCTGGTTCAGACGATCAGTTAGCTCTGGTCCAGGACCGAAATCGTAATTATCCCAGTTGTGTGTTGGGACCTCCTGCGCTTTCGCGTGTGGCAGAGCACTCGCAACCGTAAGCGCGGCTCCTGTTTTGATAAACGTGCGTCTGCGCATGATTGAGTCTCAGGTGGCAACTCGTCCCGGCCGGATCAATACAAGGACCAATATCATTCCCACGAAAGGAATAAGGCTCGCCGTGATCAGAATCGGTTCGAAAGAATAATTATCTGAAACGTAGCCGATGAGAAGTGTGGAAATGATGGTGCCCAGGCCAGCGCCGGTCCCGCTCATCCCGCTGACAGTTGCTACCGATTCGCTACGGTAAAGATCCGATGGAAGCACAAGAGCCATAGTGGAGAAGGCTGCATATGCAAAGGTCGAGACCGCAAAGAGTCCTGCGAGGGCGAGCAGACTTGACGTAAAGATCGTAGGGATCAGGAGAGTCATTCCAACGCCGCCGAAAACTACCACCGCTTTGCGTGCTTTGATGACGGGCCAGCCGCGTCGAATTAACCAACTCGAAACGCCGCCACCGAAGAAATTTCCCAGATCCGCAGCCACGAACGGAATCCAAAACGCAAGCAACCCCTGTTCGGGTTTAAATCCTTTGCTTACGAGATAAATCGCAAACCAGTCGGTGATGAAAAACCATACCGGATCAGTCATGGTGCGAGCCGCTATTACGGCCCACGTCTGCGGCAGCTTGATCAGATCTCGCCACCGCGACTGTTCTCGCGGTTGCTGGTCCTGTTGGTTCAATTCGATTCGATCCCGCAGGATCATCTCGCGTTCAGCGGCTCCGATTCGCGGATGCGATTCCGGAGGGTGATAAAGAATTCGCCACGCAATGAGCCACAGAAATCCGAGCGTGCCTGTGATGATGAATGCAGGTCGCCAGCCACCGAAGTATTTGTACAAGCCGATTACAAGCAGTGGAGCGACTGCGCCACCAATCGAAGAACCACTGTCAAAAAGCGCAACTGCCCATCCTCGTTCTCTTTTCGGAAACCACTCCGCGACAGCTTTCGTTGCGGCGGGCCAATTTGCCGATTCACCTGCGCCGAGAAGAAACCGGAAGAAGGCAAAGCTACGCAAACCGCCCGCAAGCGAGGTCAGCATCGCGGCGATCGAATACCAGATGACGGTGATCGTGAGCCCTTTGCGCGTGCCGATGCGATCGATCAAACGGCCGGACACGGTTTGGCCCACTGAATAAGCAACTCGAAACGCGATCACGATCATTGCAAAGTTCTGATTGTTCCACTGGTACTGCTGCTTGAGATACGGCGCGAGCACCGAGAGTGTCTGCCGGTCGATGTAATTGATCACGGTCGAGGCAAACAGCAACCCACCAATCCACCACCGAAGGTTTGAGATTGGTCTGTGCGCGCGCGAGTTCACGGTTTGTTCCCTTCACAGGATTTCAGGATTTGCATGATGAACAAGATCAGATTCTTGTAAATCATGCTAATCCTGAAATCCTGTCTACTTCTTCGAGTTCAGCGATGAATCTCTCGCAGCGTGCCACATCGGCGAATCGCTTGATGCCTTGTTCTTCCCTCCGGTCTGCAAAAGGACTGGCGAATACACCAAACCTTCGCTTCGAGAGCTCGCTGATAACTTCATTTGGAAATCCCAACTCACCGCGACTGCGCTCGTAACGCTCAGTCGAGTCGTTCCAATAACGATTGTGCAAGTCGAACAAAACTTCGAATAAAGGCCCGTTCTTTACCAGGAAGAGGCTGATGTTCGATTCACCAAATGCAAGGGGTTTCGCGTTCTCTAGGTGAGTTTCTTTTGCCGATTTAATTTCGCCTGATTCATTGCGCCGGATCGGCGCGTAGGGATTTTCCACAAACACTGTCGGCAGCACCATGTCATACGCCGGAAACAGTTCAGCCACCTTTGCAATCCGAGCAAATGTTTTGGGTCGAATAACGGGTTGTGTACCCCAGACAACGAGAGTCGCGCCATCGAAACCATCCAGCACTGACTGCGCCTGCAGCACCGCATGGCCAGTTCCGTGGGGCTCATTCTGTGTGACGAAGACGACGTCTTCATTCTGAAGTGCTTCCCGAATTACAACTTCGGTCTCCGGAGAGACGATAACTACGGGCGGCGGAGTCTTGCCGAGCCCTGCGCGAATGTTACGGATGACGTGAACAATTGCTGGTTCGTCGTTAACAAGCGCTACGGGCTTCGGAACCGTAAGACCGGTTTCCGCTGCGCGTGTGCCTTTTCCAGCGGCCACGATTACGGGCCAGATCTCTTGCGGGTCAGGCGAGAGAGTCGACGCGTCGATTAGACTGGTTGTATAACCAGCGGCACTCGGTCCGATCGAGTTGATCCTGCTGATCGCTTCACGCAAAAGATAGTTTGAATCGACGTGGGCCAACCCGGGACCTGGCGTTGACACCATCACCGATCCCTCGCGAATGCCATGGCGATCTCGAGGACCGTAATACTGTTCCTGCACGCTTTGAATAAGACTCTGGGTGTGCTCTCGTGTGGTTAGTGCAAGAACGTTTCCGCCAAAACCCCCACCCATTAGACGAGTGCCGAGCACGTGTGTGTTGTCACGAATGATCTCGACCAACTCGTCGACGTCCGGAATACTGACTTCGTAAAGGTCTCGTAAACTCGCGTGCGATTCATTGAGAAGTTTTCCAATCGACTGCATGGCGGCGAGTCTGGCGGCGGAATCGTTCACATTTTGGAGCGACTCCAGTGTTTGGGTTGCAAGCGCGACGCGTCTGACTTCGCCCAGGTGATGCAGCGCACGAATGCGAAGCTTAAGAGGCCAGCGCGACTCTGCGGCCAGCAGGGCAGGGAAGGACTTCTGCAGTTCGTCAAAAACCGCCGGATAATTGGTGCTGATCGCTTCACTCGTGATCGTTTCCGGTAACGATCTCAGGTGAGTTTCGGCTGCACTAACGGCGGCGACCGACCCAGCGGCCAGAAGGTCCAACGTCTCACGCCAGTGGTTATGCCGGTCCGGCTCCGTTGTTTTCCAGCCGTCAATAACCGCCGGGATGAGGAGCCGTGAAACTGCCGCGCGCTCGTTGTACTCGATCATAATTTCGCGGCCTTTATCGGCAGGCCTCGTGAAAAATGTGATCCACTGGAAAGGCTCGTCTGGAAGACCGACACTCCTGGTTTCGCCGCTGGCGTAGTTGATCAATACCGCGCTGGCGGTTCGGGCCAAACAGATCGTTATGTGATCCATCGAGCCGCCGCGCGTTCCGATAAACCATTCAGCCATGGCTGAGTCCCTTGCCAGTTCGGCTGGAGTCCACTGGACATCGTTCGCATCCCTGATCGCTGCTCCACTGAGCACGACCAAAGCTGATGACGATGAAGCGCCTCCGCCGGCCGGAATGTTTGAGTCGAGTGCGAAGTCGAATCCATCCTTTATTTCGCCGGCGAACTTTCCGAGCGCGAATGTAACCGAAGCTTCGACGTAGTTTTGCCAATGAGGTTTCGGGGTGCCGTTTGCGAATAAGAACTCGAGCCATTCAGCTCTGGTGTCGCTGCGTAACTTGGGAACGCCTGTATTGAGAGAAAACCTTGAAGGTTCGTATCGCGCGGATGACGAGACGCCGCGAACCATTGGTTCTGCGGATTTTCTGTACATCATCAACGCGTCACGCTCGCGGCTCCCGAACGTCAGCGAAGCGGTGGGCAGGTAGGATACGTAATCAATATGTTCGCCCAGAAGACCGATTCGAGCAGGCGCGCGAAGAAGCGAAACGGGGCCGTCGCCATAATGATCCAAAAACAATTTGACTAGCCGTGTCAGGCGCGCTGCCGTTTGGTCGAGTTCGGGATCACCGAGGGTGAGCAGATGGGAAAGAACAGATTTAATGTCAGGCAGATTCATCAAAATTGAAAAAATACTTTGCCAGGTTAGGATGCGAGTGCTATAAACCCGCGTACCCTAAAGTTTGATTGACTGTTTTGACTCCCTAGCGATAACGAAGGTTTGTTCGGGTTGCTTACAAACAATACCTTAATCAGTTGACTTTTAGCCACAGATAAAACGGATTTTTAAAAGAGATCAGCGCTGATCGGTTTTGAGATCCGTCTTATCTGTGGCTCCTGGAGAGAACGCATGGCTCTACGAAGAAGAGAATGGCTTAAGACGATTGCGACCGCGGGGTTTGGTGCTGTCGGTTCGCAACTGTTCGATCGTGTTCACGCTCAGTCGACACAACCGAATGCGAAAACGGATCAGCCACTCGCGCTGAAGGATTACGAGCCGAAGAGCATGCTCCACGTGCCGGAGACGCACGTTCCTCGTTCCCGGTTTCCGAGTATTGATTTTCATAGCCATCTGTCGTGGGTAGACCGTAAAGGCCAGCGCGATGTCGTTAATCATTTGGCTGCACCCGCCGAGATTCTCGAAGTTATGGATGCGAAGAACGTGCGGATTATGGTCAATCTAACGGGCGGATACGGGCCTTTGCTCGAGGAAAATGTGCGTCACTGGCAGCAGCCGCATCCCGATCGATTCATCGTTTTCTCCGAGCCCTGGTATGGAAAGATCACGCTGCCGAATTACTCGCGCTTCCAGGCAGAACAAATAGAGAGTGCTCACAAAGCGGGCGCACGCGGGCTCAAGGTTCTAAAAACGCTTGGACTATATCTGCGCGAAAACGTGACGACTGGTCCGCTCGTTAAAGTCGACGACAAGAGATTCGACGAGATGTGGGAAACGGCAGCCGCTCTTAACATGCCGATTGCCATTCACGTCTCTGATCCGGAAGCGTTTTTTCTGCCGACCGATCGCTTCAACGAGCGTTATGAAGAACTAAGCGCGCACCCCGATTGGTCGTTTCATGGGAAAGACTATCCGAGGAATGCTGAACTTCAGGAAGCACGGAACCGTGTAATGCAAAGGCACCCCCGCACAAAGTTCGTCGCACTTCACACCGCAAATTCGGAAAATCTGCCGTATGTTTCAGAGTGTCTGGATCGTTATCCAAACATGTTCGTGGATATCGCAGCTCGTATCGGCGAGCTTGGTCGACAGCCGCGCATGACGCGCAAGTTCTTCGACAAATATCAGGACAGGATCTTGTTTGCTACCGATGCGACACCTCACGGAGTTGAAACACCGCAGCAAATCTTCGGCAACGAGTTGTATGAAATTTACTATCGTTTTCTCGAGACGGAAGACGAGTATTTCGACTACGCGCCCGCACCGATTCCGCCGCAGGGCCGCTGGCGCATTTACGGCATCGGGTTGCCGGAGCAGATTCTGAAGAAAGTCTATTATGAGAATGCGGCTCGCTTGTTAGGTCTCCAGCTGTGATGACCTTTCCTCAAAGTCCGAATCGAGCTTGGATAGGGTCAGTACCACCTCGCGGTAGCGGGTGCATGCGCAGCATTTTTCGATTGGAGCCTACGGCGTACCCACCCGCTACCGCGAGGTGGTACTGACCTTATCCAAGTCTGGTTTCTGACTGTTATGACGGACAACTCGCGCAGACTATTTTTGAAAACCGGGCTGATGTCGCTCATGGCTGTTCCGCTCTTGCATCATTGGACTGCAAACGATCGCGTGACGGTTACGGTTGAGGGCCGCGCTCAAGATCTGGGAAACGAAACCGTGAGTTTCGGGTTACCGTTACCATTTGGTTTTCTAAATGATCCACGTACAGTCAGAGTTGTCGATGAACGCGGAACTGAGATTCCGGTTGCTGTTCGTTCGCTCGAACCGTGGCGGACGGGCGGACGAGAAGGTTCGATCAGGTCGTTGTTAGTTCAGTTCAAGGCTGATTTTTCGACACAGAAGACACGACAAGTAACAATCAGCTTCATGGGGGCGCGACGCCGTGTTGTCTCCAATTTCGTGCCGGTCTCACAAACCTTGATTGATGCTGACGGCTTACAAGGTCCTCGGGTCATGGCAGTTTTACCCGCCGATTGGTTGTGTGCTTCAGGCGTCGTGGGGCCTCAGGTTCCCGCCGCTCAATCTGGTGCTTATGCGAGTTACGACAGTTTCGTCGAAAAGAATTTCCCCGGTTCGCTGAAGTATCTCGATAGCAATGTCTATTCAGAATGGCTGTTTGACCGCACGACCTGCTATTACAAGATGTACGTTCGCACAGGAGAGAGCAAGTATCTCGATGCGGCGTATCATGCTGCGAACTTTGTCCGTCAACACACCAAATTGGATGGTCCCGACGCGGGGATCTTTACGTTGAAGGGTCCTGATCTAAAGTATGTCTATCCCAGAGCAATGCACATTCACTATCTTTTGACAGGTGACGAACGTGCGTTAGCGTGTGCAAAGCTGATGGCGGAGTACTGCTTCAATCATCAAGATCCGGTTTATCGTCCTGACCTCATCAAGGCCGTTCCACTCGGGGTTGATCCGGAACGCGGCCGGAACTTTTGGACACTGCGGCATCAGGGTTACGGCTTACTCGGCGTTCTGCATGGTTGGGAGCTGACTGGCGACAAAAAGTATTGGACCAAAGCACGTGAGTGTGTTGATGCCTACTACAAACACCAGCAACAACCTCCCGACGGACGTCCGCCCGATGGGTCGCTGCGCCAAAACTGGGAGCTTTACGATCCAAACGAAGCGACGTTTCCCGGTGCGACATCGGCGTGGATGATGGCGTTATTACTCGATCCGCTCTTTTATTACTGGACGCTTACAAGCGACCATCGCATCGTAGAGATCGTCGTGAAATGGTGCGACTTTCTTGATCGAAAAGGTATCGTGCCTGATGGATCTAAGGCGTATTACGTGATTAATTGTTTCGCAGCGAACGACCCGAAAGCGTCGCCTGGTGAGATTGGACCAGACATGGAGATGCACAATACCGAGATGGCGTACATGTTCGCGCTGGGATTATTTTTTACGAATGACATGCGACGCCGAGAGATTTACAAGAAACGGTTCGACCGCTTTCTGAATTTGGCAGTCAAGCTTGACATGAACCGCCCCGCGCGTGCTTTTAATTGGGCGTTCCAATTCACGAGTCAGCTGATCTATTTTGCACAACACCAGGGCGAAGGAGCCAAATGATTATTGTCCACCGAAAGCAGGCGATTCTCTTAGCTGTTCTATGTCTGAGCTTCACTGCGGCGAGTGTCCGCTCTCAAACACCCTACCGGGTCAAGATTCAGCCCGGTGTCAGCGTGAAGATGCGAGACGGTGTGTCGCTTGTAGCCGATACCTATAGTCCGGTGAGTGACGAAAAGTTTCCGGTTCTCCTGACACGCACACCTTACAATCGGACCGGCGATCCACGGTTCGCGAACGAGCTGGCGTCGCACGGGTATATCGTCATTTTGCAGGACACGCGCGGGCGCTTTGCGTCTGGTGGTGAGTTTTATCCATTTCGCAACGAGAGTGCCGACGGCTACGACACGGTTGAGTGGGCTGCAAAGTTGGACCGGTCGAACGGAAAGGTGGGGATGTTTGGTGGTTCGTATGTCGGAGCAACGCAGATGCTCGCGGCGATGGCAGTGCCTCCACACCTCGTTTCAATCTTTCCTTATGTGACGGCATCTGAGTATTACGACGGCTGGACCTATCAAAACGGCGCTTTAATGCAATGGTTCAGCAGTTCGTGGACGTCAGGTCTCGCGATCGACACGTTGCGCCGCTACGCGGACAGAGCACAGGCGCCGAAAGAATGGGTAAACACCCTTCCGCTCCAGGATTATCCTCTTCTAAAAACACCGCAGACGTCTGAGCTTGCGCCGTATTTTCGCGATTGGTTGTCACATGAGCGCGACGATGCATACTGGGCGCAATGGCGCGTCTCCGATCATTATTCGCAAATGACTGTCATGGGATTGCATGCCGGTGGTTGGCACGATCTATTTCTCAAAGGCTCGATCAAAAACTACACCGGGTTACATCAACAAGCGGCGACAGCAGAAGCTCGCGCCGGGCAACGATTGCTTGTTGGTCCATGGGCTCATGCGGGCACCTCGCCGGCTGGGAAAATTGGCGACGTCGTGTTTGGCAAAGATGCGGTGTTGGATAACACCAACACCACTTTGAAGTGGTTTGACTACACGCTGAAGGGGATTAAGAACGAGTTTGCAACCGGGGCTCCGGTTCGTCTCTTCATTATGGGCACGAATGTTTGGCGTGATGAGCAGGAGTTTCCACTCGCACGTACTCGTTACACGAAGTATTACCTTCACTCGAGCAAAGGCGCTAACAGTATCGGCGGCGATGGCTCGCTGAGCGTCGCACTGCCCGGAGTCGAGAAACAAGATCAGTTTACGTATGACCCGCAGAATCCTGTGCCGACGATCGGTGGTCGCTTGTGCTGCGGCGGGGCAATTCCGCCTGGTCCTGCAGATCAGAGAGCCAACGAAACACGACCCGATGTTCTGGTGTTTTCGACGCCGGTATTAACCGAGGATACTGAGGTTACTGGTTACGTTTCGGTTGAGTTGTATGCCTCGACGTCTGCGGTAGACACGGATTTTACTGCGTTGCTGGTGGATGTGGATGAGAGCGGGTATGCGCGGTTTCTTACGGATGGAATTGTGAGAGCGCGGTATCGTGAGAGTACGAAGGAGGCTTCGGCGATCACGCCTGGGAAGATTTACAAGTACACGATTGATTTGTGGGCGACGGCGAATGTGTTCAAGGCCGGGCATCGGATTAGGCTGTACATTTCGAGTAGTAATTTTCCGCGGTTCAATCGGAATATGAACACGGGTGAGGATAACACCGGCGCCTCTCGATCGTTGAAAGCCCAGCAAACCATCTTTCACGACCGCGAACACAGCTCGGTTCTAATTCTCCCGGTAATTCCGTGACGAAGGGCTGTTAGACAGGATTTGCAGGATGTTTCAGGATTAACGGGATCGGTTGTGTAAATCCTGAAACATCCTGCAAATCCTGTCTAACAGACCCAACTTTCTCCTTGCAAACGATCGAGAGTGAATGTTATAAGCGCGACAGAAATTTTCGACCCGGACTAATTCGAGTCCAGCACAGCGAACAACTCAGGCGAGTTTAGAAAAACGGCAAGCGTTGAAAAGCAACAGGTTAGTTTTAGTTACGAACTAACCCGCATCCACCGCCTCAGTTCGATCGCGGCAGTACAAGGTTCGTTTGAAACGTGAACAAACCTCCCGGATACGCACAGTTTCATTAAGGAGTCAGATATGAAAATCGCACGCACAGTCATGACGAGTGTTTTGGTGACCGCGGCTCTTCTGTGTTTTATGAGTACGGCTCTTTCGCAAGGCACAAACCTCGGAACGATTCGAGGCACCGTTACCGACGCCAATGGCGCCGTAATTCCTAACGCATCAGTCAAAATCACTGACAAGGTGACCGGCCTCTCACGAGACCTGACGACTAACGGCGAGGGAAACTATGAAGCTGCGGCACTAAAGCCAGGGACTTATGAAGTAATGGTCACCGCAACCGGCTTCAAAAAGACCATCGTCGACACTGTTCTTAGCGGCTCGGAAACAGTTCGCGCGGACGTTAAGGCTGAAGTCGGTACTCAGAACGAGACTGTAACCGTATCCGGTGGCGAGGCGGGACTAATCCAGCGCGATCAGCCTGTCATTGCGGGCACGTTGAACAATCAGCAGCTTCAGGAAGTGCCCCGCGACAGTCGTGAAATTCTGGAGTTTCTTTATCTGAATCCGGACATCACGCAGGGGCCGAACGGTGACGGTAGCTTCAAGTTTCTTGGCGCACAGAGCTACGGCGCCACCTTCACGCTCGATGGCCAGCGAACGAATGGAGGAATCTTCGGCGAGCCCACGTCGAGTCAGCCCTCGCTGGAAACCGTCGGCGAACTGATCGTCCTGTCGAAGAATTTCACAGCAGAGTACTCCGGCGTCGCCAACATCCGCATTGAGACAAAGCGAGGCGGGGCCGATTACCATGGCTCACTCTTCTACAACAACAAGAACTCTGCGCTCGCCGCGCGATCGATTCAGGACAAGATCGACGAGGCTAACTTTCTGCCGACAAGCGCCGTGCCGAATTACGTGAAGCCATACTTCAACTTGAACGAACTCGGCGGATCCTTCAGTGGACCAGTTCCACTCAGCCGGGAAAGAACATTCTTTATCATGTCGTATGAGCGGCGTTGGGATTTCGCGCCGGTGCGAGTCAGGTCCAACAACATACCGAGTTCTCTCGTTCTGGCCGGCAACTTCACTCAGATCGTGAACGGGAGCAAGCCCGCGGTTCCGGCTTCAGTTATTCCCTTACTCACGGCACAGGAACTGGCAAACAATACTATTCTCGTGGGTACGACGCGTCGCTTTGTAAGTATCCCCACGCGGCTGTTGAATCCGATAGCTCTCAACTTGCTCAACGCCTATTACCCGCACGCTAATCCTGCGGCGCCGTTGTTGAACGCAAACGCCAGCGGTCAAAACACCACCGGTCGTCTCCAGGATTTTGCGCAAAGCTTTGGTGGCTTGCTCACGCGCGACCTCGCTACTTTGCGTGTGGACCACAACTTTTCTGATAAGGATCAGTTCTATGCCGTTTACAACTTCCAGGTTCGCTCAGGTAATCGCAGTCTGGTAGCGAGTCCCTTGCCTGCGTTTGGTCTACAGTCGCAACATCAGAAAAACCACACCGTGTCGCTCTCGTACACGCGTCTCTTTTCAAACACTTTAATAAACGAAGCGCGCGGTGGCATCAATTACCAATACCTCTATCGTCGCGCCAACATGACTACCGGTCAGTTCCTGTCGAGTATCGGTTTCAACGACCAGGAAATCACCGCTTACGGTTCTGTCGTTGGAGCCAACCTGGTTGATAGTCCCGGGCAGGTTGCGTTTACGTTCGCACCTTTTTCCGGTATTCCGAATGGCGGTCGCAACACCGACCGGCCGATGGACCAGAAGCTCGCGACGTTTGGCGACACCGTGACGTGGACCAAAGGCAAACACTCCATCAAAGCAGGGGGTGACTACGTTCGCAATCAGGCTGTTGATGGCTTCGCTCTAAACCGAAACAACCCGCGTGGCACCTTGTCGTGGGGCGCGAATTTTAATGGATTCGCCACGTTCCTGCTGGGAATGCCCTCCACTGTAAACAACTCGGCGCTTTTCGTGCGCGATGTTCGTCCGGCTCTCGATGTATCCAACAGCGAGTCAGGCGTTTTCTTTCAGGATGACTTCAAAGTTCACCCGCGACTCACGCTTAATCTCGGCCTCCGCTATGAACTAATCACCCCGTTCGCCGACGCACAGGATTTGATGGTTAACTTCGATCCGAACGGAACAGGCAATGGCGGCAGGAAAGGAAGATTTGTTGTTCCTACCGAAGCGGTGAAAGCGAGAATTCATCCATTCTTCATTAACTACGGAACTGTTACCGCAGACGAAGCAGACGTGGGCCGCGGTCTGGTCCATACGGACAAAAACAATTTCGCACCACGATTGGGCGCGGCGTTCCGCGTAACAGAGAAGAGCGTGATCCGCGGCGGTTATGGAATCGTCTACCCGACTGCGGCTGCTCAGGGAATGCGCGACGCTATCGCGACTAATACATTCAATCAGAGCGTCAGAACAAACCAAAGGGTGGGCCTGCCACTGGGTATCAATCCTGCCGGTGGCAACTTCGGCCGCGGCTTAACTCCATTCAATAACGCCGTGCTGGCGTCAGTTCAGGGAATCGCCGCTAACGCCATTCCGTTCGATCTGCAAGCGCCGCGCATTGAACAGTTCAACGCGACATTTGAACATGAGTTCATGAACGATCTGGGTGTCCGCGTGTCGTATATCGGCTCACGCGCTCATGGTCTAATCGCCGGCTTCGATCTGAACGAACTGGCGCCAAATAACACTCCTTTCGGCGTTACCGACGGAGAGGGAAACCCGTGTTACGACACGACACCCGGTGTGATCACGGATGACCTCGGCAACTGCGTTGAGTCGGCCCAGGACGAAGCACGACGACCGTTTCCCGATGGGCTCGGTTCCTTCCTTGCAACCTATGGGAATGTGGGTCGAGGTCACTCGCATGCATTTCAAGTTGAAGTCAATCGCAGGTTCGCGCGAGGGCTGATGTTCAACTTCTCATACACCTTGCTCGATCAGAAGTCGAGCGGACTCGACATCGGTAATTCGAGTTTAGGTGGGGCTCTCTACAACCAGTTCAATACCGATACCGATCTCTCTCGTGATTCGTTTGTTTCGCGTCATCGTTTCGTCTCGTATGGCGCATACGAGATTCCGTTTGGTAAAGGACGCCAGTATGGCAATTCCATCAACAAATGGGCGGACGCTGTCGCCGGTGGTTTCCAGGTAACGTGGAACATGTTTGCCAAGAGTGGTACCGGGTTTACACCGTTCTGGACCTGTAATAACTGCGATCCAGTATTCCCGGGTAATATTGCCAGCGGCTTTGTCGACGCGGTCGGTGACTTCAGTGGTCCAAGTTTTCGTCCTCGAGTGGTTGGCGATCCGTACGCGGGTGTGGGTGGTGATCAGTTCTTTAATCCTGCCGCCTTCGCGCTTCCGACTACCGGCGCCGATGTGTTTGATAACCCGGCTGTGGCCAAGCGAAACTCTCTTGTTGGACCAGGCACGTGGGGTGTAAACCTGGGTGTACGCAAGTTCTTCAAGTTCAGCGAGAGCACAAAACTCGAGGTGGGAGTAGACTTCAATAACGTCTTCAACCATCCGTTACTTTCGCCACTCGATACGCAGTTCGGCAATCTCGGCGACTTCGACATTGGTTTGAACTCGTCAGGTCAGCCGGTGATCACGAACGTAAATACGAACGACAATTTTGGACGCAACAACTTCAGTTTCACGCAGGAGGGAATCGATAATCGCCGCTCGATTCGCGCGAAACTGCGGCTCACGTTCTAATAGGTTTTGCCACCGATGAACGCGGATTACACCGATATCCGCGTTCGTCGTGGCCGGGTCTTTCGTACGTAGGCCGGCGATATCATGAGCAGTGCTTCGCGTCACAACTTTACACGTAAACCTAATCTTGCCGACGTCACCGCTGCGGGACACGATATGTTGCGGCTCGTCAACCGCCGGATCTTGCTCAGTATCCTTTCAGATCGACAGCCAATCTCGCGTGCGGAAATCGCAAAAATTAGCGGTCTGAACAAAGCAACTATCTCCACCATCACAGGTGAACTACTCAAGGATGCTTGCATCATCGAAGAGGGCTCCGGAAGAACGACTCCGATCGGTGGTAAGCCACCGACACCATTGCGGCTTAATGCAAAACGTTTTGGACTCTTCGGGGTAGATATTCGAGCGGATGAAACGATTCTTGCGCTTAGTGATTTCAATAATCGCATAGTCGCGCGTGTCAGTTTCGAAACCGGCTCAGCAGCGCCTTCGTTTTTAAGCAAGCTCGGTAAGGAGATTCGAAAGCTTCGCATGAAGCATGATTCCTTTATCGAGTTTCCGGGTATCGGCGTCAGCTTGCCGGGACTGGTGGATAATCAGAGTGGAAAATTCCTTCTCTCAGTGGTCCTGCCATGGCGTGACGTGCCGGTAGTGAACCTGCTCGAGAAGGCAACGTCTCTTCCTGTAATCATCGACAACTCGGCTCGCTGTTCCGCACTCGCAGAGATCTGGCACGGTAAAGCGCAATACGCACACGTTCGCAATTTACTTTACGTTGGCGTGAGCACTGGTTTGGCGTGCGGTGTTGTTATCGATGGTGGTCTTTACAGGGGAGGCAATAACACAGCCGGGCAATTTGGACATATACCGATCGACCTCAGTGGTCCTGATTGCCGTTGCGGTCAGAGAGGTTGCTGGGATCTCTACGCGTCAGACAAGGCTACGCTGAAGCGCTATGCGGATCTGCGCGGCCCGAACGGCAAACGAGTTTCGACGATGCGGAAATTGGTCGAGCTTGTTGATGCCGGTGATGCTGCGGCAACAGAGGCTGTGCGTGAAACAGCGCGTTATCTGGGTATCGGAATCACGGGATTGATTAACGGTTTGGATCCGGAAGTGGTGGTTATCGGAGGTGAGATCACAAAGGTTTGGGGTTTGATCGAGCCGATCGTTGTGCAGGAAACGAAACGCAACCTATTAGCGCCTCGCTCGCATAGCGTGGCGATCAGGCCCTCGGCGTTTGAAGTTCGCCCGAGTCTGAAAGGCGCTCTGACGTTAATTCAGAACAGTCTGTTGTCAGTGCCGCACATGGGCTAAAGAGATGAAGTACAGTCCGGACGAACTCAAGGCAAAGCTCACAGGTGGTCTGATTCCTGCAACGCCGGTGATGTTCAATCGTGAACACCGTTTTCACGAACGTGCACATGAGGCCTATGTCTCGTTCATGAGCTCGCAACCGATCGCTGGCGTTGCTGTCTGGGCGCACACGGGAAGGGGATTGCTGCTTGACGATGAGACGGCGCGCCGCGTGTTGCAACAATGGCGACAGGAAATTTCAGATAAGCCGCTGATTGTTGGTGCTGATGCTTTGTCCATGGCATCAGCTGCTGCCGATGGTGGTGCAGACGCCCTGCTTGCTTATCCGCCAACGTGTTTAAAGCAACACGAACGAAGAGATTCTCTGATACTCGAACATCACGAGCGTCTTTCAAGCATCGGTTTACCACTCATCCTGTTCTATCTCTACGAAGCGGCCGGTGGCCTCAGCTACAGCGCGACAGTGCTGGATGAGCTGCTCTCATTGCCAAACGTGATCGGCATCAAAATGGCGACGCTCGACAGCGTCATGACTTACCAGGACATCTCACGCCAAATTCAATCGCAACACCCCGACAAACTGCTTATCACCGGTGAAGATCGTTTTCTGGGTTATAGCTTGATACGAGGCGCGAAAGCAGCACTGATCGGAATGGGCGCAGTCTGTTGCGACCTACAGGCTGATTTAATTAAATCCCATCTTGCAGGACACGCAGAGAGATTTCTGGAACTGTCCGACCTCGTCGACCAGCTTGCTGAAGTGCTTTTCATTGAGCCAATGGAAGGCTACATCGGCCGCATTCTCTTTGCGTTGTCGAGGCTTGGAGTGATTCCTGAAGACGCAGCAAACGATCCGTGGGGACCGCCACTGGCTCAGCATGAGCTCGAGAGTATTACCAACGTCCTTAATAGTCTGAACGTGCAAGTCGAATAATGTTTTTTCTTAGCGGACATCCGGAACTCGATTCTCAGGACCACGCGTCTTTGGTTCGTGACTATGAACGATTTCGAACTGCCTTACCTGAAGACCTGGAGACGTATGTTCACCAGCAGTACAAACTCGATCTAAGCAGCGAATACGGCGAACACCCGATCAAGAACCCTTTCGGCAAAGCCTCAGGTCAGCTCTCGTTGAATCTGTCGCAAGTGCGGCGCGATTGTGAAGAGCAGCTTGGTTTCGTCGTTCTGAAGTCGATCATCGCGGAAGATGCTGCCGGCGCGCAGTCAATGAGCGAATGGGCCATCGAAGAGACACGGATGGTAGTCGAACGAATCGTTGGTAAAGAGAAGACGCCGGGTTGGACCGTGTCGTGGAAAGGACGAGGTTGGTACGACACGTTCGCGAAATATCTTGAATTTTTCGACGAAGCACTGACGCTCGCGCGTAGCTCTGCGGTGTTGGTTGTGCCTTCTTGCAAGTACCACCTGCCTGGTGCAGCGGAAGGTGTTTGGAAGACAGGTGAGTACGAATACACGACGCGATGTTTGATCGATGTCTGGCAGCGCCATTATCCGGACGCGCCGATGTTGATTGAAAAGGATTTCAGTCCCACGTTGGCAGCCGACGATCGCGCCGCACAAGCCGAAATGATAATTGAATGGCTGACGTGCGTGACGTCGTTGATCAGGCAAGGTGCGGCCCCAGCGCGCATCAAGATCGGGCTGAAAGTTTTCAATGCCATCCTCGACGATGCGTTTCAACTGGAGATGTTGCGTGCGATCAACGAGAAATGTTCAGGTGAAGCGGTTCCTGACTTTCTCGTTTACGCGAATCGATTGTTCGATCCTGAGCGTGAGTTCGATGGTGTGCGCGGCATCGCCTACGGTGGACCGGATCTGAGTGCGCGAAATCTGACCGTGCTCGCGCAGTTGCGCTCACTCGAGCGACAGGGAGCAATTCCGTTTTGCAGTTTGCCAATCAGCGCCACGGGCAACATCGTCTCCGGACGTATCGCCGCGGAGTACTTGTTGCGCGGCGCCAGCAGTTTTCAAATTCACACTTTCTTTCAGCTGCCGAGCGGTGAATACAGCATGAAGACGGGCGGCAAAACAGCGCGCGCGTTACACGAACTCTATTTTCATCCCGAAGAGGGATTGCTCGCCTGGCTTTTACATTTGCGTCGCCTGTTTGACTGGCCGGTTGAATGGAACATCAAGCAGATGGCTGAGTTTTGTATGACGCCTGCGAACAATGTCTGGGCCGAGCACGCGCCGGCACTGAGTTGAGCGATGCAGATAGAGATTCGCTTGTTGTTTGAATCGGATATTCCTGCCGCGATGCGACTCAAAGAAGCGGCTGGCTGGAACCAGACGGAAGCCGATTGGCGGCGGTTGATGATGCTCGAACCAAACGGTTGTTTCGGCGCGATCAGGGATGGTCGACTTGTAGGGACCACGACGACGACGACATATGGTGACGAGCTTGCGTGGATTGGCATGGTGCTGGTTGATCCACAACATCGGCGGCAGGGAATTGCAGCGAAGTTGATGAGTGTCGCGCTTGATTATCTGAATGGAAAGGTCGGCACCGTAAAGCTTGATGCGACGGCGTTGGGCCAACCTGTTTACGAGCGGTTTGGATTTCAGGCGGAGTCTTTAGTCGAGCGATGGAGTGGAACGGGACACTCGCTACATAGTGATGTTAACCGTATCGATCCCGATTCGATGAACGAGTTACTGGTCTTGGACCAAATTGCATTCAATGCGGACCGTTCGAAGTTGATCGAAACACTGATTGAAGGAGCCTCTGTTCCCCCAGTTCTGATGAGAGATGCGGATGGCGCGCTGAGTGGTTATGCATTTGCGAGAAGTGGCACGCGTGCGGATTACATCGGTCCCCTGGTCGCGAAGGAACCACGAAAGGTGGAGATCCTCATGGAACAGTTACTGAGTCAACTGGGCGATCGGCGGGTTTACGTCGACCTCAACAAAGAAAGCGGTGCCAGCACTCGTTTGTTATCCGTTCGTGGCTTCGTCAAAGAACGCGACCTGATTCGCATGAGCGCCGGTCTGCCAAGAGCCAAAACGTCGCCGCTTATTATCGCAATCGCAGGTCCCGAAATTGGGTAACTCTGAGCGCCTTTGGCGCTGCAAAATTG
Organism: Acidobacteriota bacterium; assembly: GCA_046733695.1. Classification (GTDB taxonomy): domain Bacteria; phylum Acidobacteriota; class Blastocatellia; order Pyrinomonadales; family Pyrinomonadaceae; genus PSRF01. Next base: position 4,989 of record JBKPPU010000061.1, on the reverse strand, counting down.
GAGGCATATGGAATCAACCGCTACGGTGCAGGATGGGTTAACCAGAAACTTTCGCGCTGACAATCTCAACGTCTACGTTTACGAGTCGAGACCGGCTATGGGCCGCGCTGCCGCGTCGGTGATAGCGGCGGAGATCAGACGTGCGATTCAGGAACGTGGCAAAGCATCAATCATACTTGCCTCCGCGCCATCGCAGAACGAGTTTCTTGCAACCCTCGCCGAGGCGCCGGACATCGACTGGTCCCGCGTCACTGCCTTTCATCTCGACGAATACTTAGGGATGGACGATCGAGCGCCGCAGTCATTTCGCCGTTTCTTAATTGATCGCCTGGTAAACAAAGTGCCGCTCGGTCAATTCCATGGTCTGCGTGGTGATGCCGAAGATGGAAGCTCGGAAGCAAAACGGTACGCAGCACTACTGCAAGAGAACCCTCCCGATTTCGCCGTGCTCGGCATCGGAGAGAACGGCCATCTTGCTTTCATCGATCCTCCATTCTGCAACTTCAACGATCCCGAGGCCGTGAAGGTGGTCCAACTCGACGAAATCTGCCGGAACCAGCAGGTCAACGATGGCGCCTTCGCTTCACTCGACGAAGTTCCCCAAGACGCGCTCTCGTTGACGATCCCAACGTTAATGGCTCGACCCAAACTATTCGCCATCGCGCCCGGTCCAGCAAAGCGCGAGGCTATTAAGAAGACCGTCGAAGGACCGGTAAGCACGAGCTGCCCGGCATCGATTCTGCGCACACATCCCGACGCGCATTTATTCATCGATGTTGTTTCGGCGGAATACCTGGGCCGCGGATGAAACGGATTTACGAAAGCAGATCAGCACTGATCTAAAGGAATAACATGCACAGTTCAGTTCACGTGATCGATTACGTTGTGCTTGTCTGTTATCTGCTGCTGATGGCGGGCATCGGCGCCTACTTCATGCGATTTATGCGTGTCGGAGCAGACTTTCTGAAGGGCGGTAATCGCGTCGAGTGGTGGGTAGCGGGAATGGCATCGTTCATGTCCGGCTTTTCTGTTTGGACATTCACCGGCGGAGCAGGCTTCGCATACCGGCAAGGCGTGATCGGTGTGTTCCTCATGTTTCTGGCGGTGCCGGCTTTTCTGTTCGGGTACGTTTTCTTCGCACAGGCGTGGAGACGTTCGCGCGTAAGCACGGTGGTTGAGTACATCCGCGGCCGTTTTGGCGAAGGCACGCACAAGATGTTTTCGTGGTTGACTGGTCCAAGCCAGTTGATGTTTGGCTCTGTTCGACTGTTTGCCCTCTCGAGTTTTATGTCGATCGCGTTGGGCGTTCCGGTTGAATACCTGGTGATCGTTTGCGGCATAGTGGTTCTGGCGTACACGGTGCTTGGGGGGTACTGGGCGGTCTGCTTTACAGACATGTTCCAGTTCATGTTTTTGTTTCCGATTGCGTGTGTGTTGATGGTGCTATCGCTCGCGAATGTGGGTGGGTTGAGTAGTTTCATGGCCCACGCGCCGGCTGGTTACTTCAATCCGTTTGCCGGTGATTATGGTTGGCTGTTTTTGATTGTCTACACGATTTCACAAACGACGGGCTACAACAACTTCGGCAATGCACAACGATATTTCTGTGCAGACACCGAACAATCGGCAAAGAGAATCGCAGTTCTGTGCATGATTCTTTTCACGATCGGCAGCCTCATCTTTTATCTGCCGCCGTTGATAGCTCGCGTTGCTCTACCTGATCTCGGCACAGCTCCGAATGGACTCAAGCAACCATCTGAAGCTGCGTACATTGCGATGGGTCTGCGCGTGTTGCCGCCGGGCATGGTCGGTGTGCTGCTCGCCGCGATGCTGGCGTCGTCGATGGCTTCGCTCTCGGCTCATAACCACATCATCACTGGCATCTTCGCGAAGGATCTTTACCAGGGATACCTGCGCAAGGATGCTTCGGATCGTCACATGCTGACGGCGAGTCGTTTGACGTCGCTCGGAGTCGGCCTGGTGATGATTTGTGTCGCGCTTCTTTTTGCACAAGGCGCCACCGGAATCTTCACTCTCCTGTTTATTCTCGAGTCGATGTTTCTTATTCCGCTCGGCCTGCCACTGCTCTACGGATTTGTTGCGAAAGGTGGACCATGGTGGTCGGCTGTTTGCGCCTACGTTGTCGGCGCGATTACGTCGCTAATCGTCAATCTCTATTTGAATCGATACCTGGGAATGGGATTGAACGAAACCTACCTGATCGGTATTCCCGCGATCACGACGACGATTGCGTTCTTCGTTCCGGTACTTTTGATCGCACCGGAAGGAGAATTTGCACGGCGTGTCGATTCGTTCTTCGCGAAGCTGAAGACGCCCGTGGACACGGCAACTGAACTGGGTGCGACTGGCGTTTCGGGCCGGGGGCAACTCGCGCTGGTCGGGAAAGTAACCACGGGAATGGGCATCGCGTGTTTCGCTCTTGTTGCGGCAAGTGCGGCGGGACGCGATCGTTTGATTGTCGGAATCTATGCGGTGGTCACGACACTGATCGGTCTTGTCTTCATCGGAGCAGGTCGTGTGCCGACCGAATCGGACAAGACGCGCGCGCAGGCAATCGCAGCAGAACCAGTTTCAGACTGACATATGCAGCCAATTACGAATATCCGTACTTTGAACTTCGTGCTTAGTACTTTGTTGTTGGTTCTACTCGGCGCTTCGTTAGCGCTGGGTTCCGTGCGCACCACCTGGGCGGTGAACGATGGTGAGAAGGTTGAGAGAGGCGATCTCAACAATCCGAACAAGCGAACCAACTCAGCGTGGGATGGTCGTCGGGTAAAGATCTTTGGGGCACGTAACGAAATCATCGCATTTCAACTCATCGTCGAAGCGGATCAGGATGGAATCAAAAAACTGGACCTAAAGTTACCTCGGCTAACACACGGTAAGGCGAAGATAACCTACGTCGCACCCGTTGAAGATCCGACAAACTACGCCGGTCGTCCCATTCAAATCTTCTCCGTCAACTACATGAACGTTGAAGTCGCGTCGCACGCTGAGTGGGTGTACAAGGTCGATTCTCCTGCCGCTCCAAAGGATCCGACGGGATGGAAGCCGGTGCAACTCATTCCGGAGAATGCGCGCGCAGGTCTTGGCGGATTTCCACTACGCGTAGCGGCGAATCAAAATCAGGCCGTATGGTTCGAGATCTACACCGATCGAAATCTTCCCGCCGGCCTTTATTCCGGAAACATCACCGTTGAGGCGGACGGACAAAGGCAGACGGTACCCATCGAGTTGGAGCTGTTTGATTTTACGCTGCCGGATCAAAACAGCATGCACGCGATGGTCTATTACGAGAGTTTGCAACCGAAACTCTATCAGGGCCGCGATCTTGATCCGGAGTACCACCGGTTTGCACACCGCCAGCGAATCGAATTAGTTCATGCTTACGATATAGATTCAGCAACGGCTTCGGCGGGTCGCTTTGACGGCAGTGATTTCACGAAAGCGAAAGGCTATGAAGGACCAGGTCTCGCTGTCGGAAACCACATTATCCCGCGAACATTTTACGGACCTGGGAAAACCTTCGATGAGCGTGCATCCGCCTGGCGTGAAGCCGATAGCTGGATAACTTTTCTAAAAGCGAAGTTTCCGCACGCAATCACGTTTCTCTATCTCCCTGATGAACCCGGCCGGTCCGAGTACAACAACATCCGCCAGCTTGCTGAGAACCTTCACTCGAATCCAGGACCCGGCAAGGCGCTACCGACGTTCGTCACCAAACACTACGTTAAGGAACTCGACGGAGCGATCGACATTTGGGACACAGGCCCGCTTGGTTACGAGATAAAACGCGCAGATGAAGAACGCCGGCGCGGGCGCAAGTACTGGATCTACAACGGTGGCCGTCCGGCTGCGGGAGCAATTGTCATCGACGCGCCCGCCACCGATGCGCGCGCCACCATCTGGGCCTGCTTCAAACACGGCATCGACAACTATTTTTACTGGCACGGCGTGCACTGGCAGCACAATCGCCAGAAAGTTGGCGAGCGGAAACAGAATGTATGGGCCAATCCCATTACATTCGACAATCGCGGTCAACCGAATAAACCAATCGCCGATCAAGGTTACATAAATGGCGATGGTGTCTTGATCTATCCCGGTGAAGACAGGCTTCATCCGGAACAGGACCGCGGCATCGCCGGACCAATCTCCACAATTCAGCTTGCAAATTTCAGACGCGGTCTGCAAGACCATCAATATCTGACCCTCGCGCGCAAATTAAAACTCGATGCAGTAGTTAACGACGTTCTCCAATCAGTGGTCCCCCGTGTGTTTTCCGACTCAGGTCCAGCGATCGGTTTCTCGGAAGCTGGAAATGATTACGAACGTGCTCGCTACAAACTCGCGCAGGCGATTGCGAAGCGATCGAAGGGAGATTAGATGAAACACCTCATAGTCACATTGTTCCTGATTGCTGTTTGCGGTAGCACCGCGTTTGCGGTGACTTACCAGGTTGGTCCAACACGAACACTCAAAAAACTGCAGGACGTCGCACCTCTGCTCAACCCCGGCGATATTGCGGAAGTTGATGGCAATGCGACGTATCCCGGCGACCTGATATTCACTCGACCCGGAACTGCAGTAAACAAGATTACGATCAGAGGGATTCGCGTCAACGGTTTGCGTCCGGTTATCTCCGGCGGCACGAACACGGTGGAATTTCGTTTGTCAGACCATTACGTCTTCGAAGGCTTCGACGTTACCGGCGGAAGCTTTCGCGGAATCTATCACCACGCAGACGACATTACCTTGCGCGATTGCGTGGTCCACGATTGCCCGGCGCATGGAATACTCGGGGCCGATACTGACTCGGGCTCGTTGTTAATGGAATATGTCGAGGTCTATCACTGCGGCAATGGCACTGGACAGCATCCGGTTTACATGGCAACTGATGAATTTGCGCATCCGGGTTCGGTGTTTCGCATGCAGTATTGCTACCTGCACGATCAAAACGGTGGCAACAAT
>JBKPPU010000060.1:0-5859 GCA_046733695.1 Acidobacteriota bacterium | reverse complement strand
ACACCTGCGAGCCTGGTTCGTCGACGAACGCACGCGCATGAATCCCAACCTGCAATATGCGCAGGCGATTCATGGGCGCTTCACGGGTCGCGGCATCGGCATTATTGACACGATTCACCTGGTCGAAGTGGCACGCGCAATCGAGATTCTCAAAGACTCACAAGCGTTAACCGCAACTGACCGCGCGGCAGTGTTGAAATGGTTTGGCGACTATGTACAGTGGCTGACGACAAGCAGGAACGGCATCGAAGAGCGCGAGGCGAAGAATAACCATGGGACGTGTTGGGTGATGCAGGTAGCCGCCTTCGCGCGGCTTATCGGAAACCAGGAGCTGCTGTCGTTTTGTCGCGATCGTTTCATGACCGTTCTGGTGCCGAATCAGATTGCTGCTAATGGAAGGTTTCCTGAGGAACTGCGGCGCACGAAACCTTACGGCTACTCACTTTTCAATCTCGATGCGATGGCAACCATCTGTCAGATCCTTTCGACGGCAGACGACAACCTGTGGAACTTCTCTCTTACGGATGGTCGTGGCATCGGGCGAGCGATGGAGTACATGTACCCCTATATAAAGGACAAGAAGGCCTGGCCGCTGAAGCCTGACGTGATGTATGACGCGGAATGGCCCATGCGCCATATCAGTCTCCTTTTCGCCGGCCGCGCCCTCGGTCGAACCGAATACATCGAGTTATGGAGGACGCTTCGGGCGGATTCAACTGTGGATGAGGTGCTCCGGAATTTCTTTATTCGTCAGCCGGTGCTGTGGGTGGAGTAGCGGAAGATGACATTCGATCCTAACGGTGTTTTTGCGGTGCCGCCGCTGGCAAGAAGGAACGACACGGCACGATCAATCGACTTTGTCGAGAATGAGCGTATCGTCAAACACATTGCCAACGGCGGGATCACGAGACTGATCTATGGCGGCAACGCCTTCCTTTATCACATCAAGCTAGCTGAGTTTGAAGCGCTTCTCGAATGGCTCAGTGGATTGACTGATCAAAAGTGGGTAATTCCCAGTATTGGGCCAACCTACGGCCGAGCGATGGAGCAGGCTGCGATTTTGCGTAAACATCGCTTCAACACAGCCATGGTTTTACCTTGCGCTGACTCACGCGACGCCGCCGGACTCGAGCGCGGCTATCGCGAGATGGCGGCGGCTGCCGGCGCTCAACTCATCGTGTATCTCAAAGATGAAACCAATTTTGGTTATGACAAAGAGCCGGGCCTTGATGCTGTCGCACGTTTGGTCGATGACGGTGTATGTATCGGGATCAAGTATGCGGTCGTTCGAGAAGATCCTCTGCACGACGCTTATCTGGAAGCATTACTCGCCCGTGTCGATAGACGCTACGTTATCAGTGGCATCGGCGAACGACCGGCGGTGGCCCACTTGCGCGACTGGAAGTTGCCTGGATTTACGACTGGTTCAGGTTGCATTGCTCCGCGGCTGAGCCAAACGCTTTTTGAGGATTGTGCGTGTGAAGATTTTCCGGCAGCAAGCGACGTACGCGAACGATTCCTACCGCTTGAAGATCTGCGCGATGCGTGGGGTCCAGCACGCGTGCTTCATCACGCGACCGAATTGGCTTCCATCGCAAAAACAGGACCGATCGCTCCTTACGTTTCGCCACTGAGCGAGGAGCAATTAGAAAAATTGGCGCCCATAGCCTTGTCCCTACTTGCCACAAATCAAAAATAAAGTGGCTTCCCTAAAACATTCACCGCAGCGTTGGTGGCTGCTTGTGCTCCTGTTCACTGCGATGCTGATTAGCTATGTGCATCGCAGTGCACTGAGCGTTGCCATCGGAGCCAAATCGTCTTCGATGACGACCGACCTTCATTTATCAGAAGCAAGTATCGGCCTCTTGCTCTCGGGTTTTTTCTGGGTTTACTCGTTAATGCAAGTGCCTTCGGGCTGGTTGGTGGATCGCTTCGGCGTCAAAAGAGCATACTCGCTCGGCTTTGCTTTCTGGTCGCTTATGGCGGCCTGTACTGGTCTTGTAAACAGTTTTACGACATTGATTGGCCTGCGCGTCGCGCTCGGTGCCGGGCAGGCAATATCATTTCCCGCTTCGTCTCGCGCAGTTGCGAATTGGTTTCAGGAGCAGGAGCGCGGCCTGGTAACTGGTATCTACCTGACCGGCGTCCGGCTGGGGACCGCTCTAAGCAGCCTCGCCGGGGTCTATTTCCTGGCGCGTTATAACTGGAAGTTATTCTTCATCATCATCGGATTGCTTCCGTTGATCTGGCTGCTTCCGTGGTGGAAATTTCTCTCGCAGTGGGAAACGGCAACCGCTCAAGAAGGCACGGCAACGCCGGGAACGACCGCTTCGTTTGTAGCTGGTCTGGCGCTGTTGAAAAGGCGAAGTGTGTTTGGGATCTTTCTCGGCTTTTTCGCTTACGATTATGCCTGGTTTGTATTTATTACCTGGTTGCCACGATACCTAACGAAGGAACGCGGCTTCACAGATAACGAAATGGCAATCTATAGCGCCGCGCCGTTTCTTCTCATGTCCGCGATTATCATAGCTTCGGGATTTCTAAGCGATTGGCTGGTCAGACAAGGTCGTAATGAAAAACTGGTGCGAAAGATTTTCATTTTGGTCGGACTAGCTATCGGTTGTTTAATTGTGCCTGCGGGAATGGTCCACGATAAGATCAGCGCGGTTTGGTTGTTGACTATTTCGTTGTGTGGACTCGGAATTTGCTCACCCAATACGTGGACTTTGACACAAGCCGTTTGTGACAGGAAGATCGTCGGCACGGTTTCAGGCATTCAGAACTTTGGCGGTAATCTCGGCGGTATTCTTGCACCATCGCTGACTGGTTTCATCGTTCACGCTAGCGGCTCGTTCGCTTTGGCGCTCAGCCTGGTAGGAGTGGTGCTCGCGGTGGGAATGTTGGCGTATTGGTTTTTGATCTCGGAGGAGGTGGGAATATAGGACCGATAGGTCCTATTCAGGAGCTATGAAGAAGTCACCGGATCAACTTCGCAGCCACCGTTGGTTTGGCGGCAACGACTTGCGATCGTTCGGTCATCGTTCGCGCGCCAAACAGATGGGCTATGCCGTCGAGGACTTCGACGGAAAGCCGATCATCGCTATTGTCAACACGTGGAGCGATCTGACCACGTGTCATAGTCATTTTCGTGATCGTGCTGAAGAGGTCAAACGTGGTGTCTGGCAGGCCGGCGGATTTCCTGTAGAACTCCCCGCAATGCCCGTAAACGAGACCTACATGAAGCCGAGTCCGATGATGTATCGAAACTTCCTCGCGATGGAGACCGAAGAGTTGCTTCGTAGTCAACCAATCGATGGGGTGGTGTTGATGGGTGGCTGTGACAAGACAACGCCGGGCTTGCTGATGGGCGCAATCAGCATGAACTTGCCATCAGTATATCTTCCCGCTGGTCCGATGTTGCGCGGTAACTGGAAAGGTCAAGTGCTTGGCAGCGGTAGTGACATGTGGAAGTTTTGGGCGGAAAAGCGCGCGGGAAATATTGGTGACTGTGAATGGTCTGAGATGGAGGATGGTATTGCGCGTAGCCCGGGGCACTGTATGACGATGGGCACGGCGTCAACCATGACCGCGATCGCGGAAACGCTCGGACTGACGTTGCCGGGTGCTTCATCGATTCCGGCCGTCGACGCAAATCATGCTCGGATGGCGACGAGCTGCGGGCGAAGAATAGTGGAGATGGTTTGGGACGACATGAAACCACGCGACGTCTTGTCTGAGGCATCGTTCAAGAATGCGATCACGGCTGACATGGCGATCGGAGGATCGACCAACGCCATCATTCACCTCGTGGCCTTGGCCGGCCGCGCCGGTATACGTCTCGACTTACGCCAATTCGATGAGATCTCCCAGCGTACACCGATGATTGCGAATCTCCGTCCTTCCGGCGAATACCTGATGGAGGACTTTTACTATGCAGGTGGTTTGCGTGCCTTGCTCAAACAGATTAGCAGCCTACTCGATCTCAATGCGTTAACAGTGTCGGGACGATCCCTCGGACACAACATTGAAACCGCGGGAGTATATAACGACAGGGTTATTCATTCGCTGGAACATCCAGTCTCACAGTCCGGTGGGACTGCGGTTCTTTACGGCAATCTCGCTCCTAACGGTGCAGTGATAAAGCCGACTGCTGCGGAACGACGTTTGTTGGAACATACCGGACCCGCCGTTGTGTTCAAAGACTACGCGGATCTCGAAGCGCGCATTGACGATGAAGCCCTGCTAGTGGACCAGGATTCGGTATTAGTGTTGCAGAATGCAGGACCTTTGGGAGCTCCGGGAATGCCGGAATGGGGAATGCTGCCGATACCGCGCAAGCTCCTGGCTCAGGGCGTACGCGATATGGTTCGTATTTCAGATGCGCGGATGAGCGGTACATCCTACGGCGCCTGCGTCCTTCACGTGTCGCCTGAATCATTTGTCGGTGGACCGCTGGCGTTTGTGCGCGATGGAGACTTGATTGAGTTGAATGTCGCGGAGCGCAGGTTGGAATTGCGTGTTGATGAGAACGAGTTGGCCCAGCGGCGTGCGAGTTGGCAACCACGTCCTCCGCACTACGAACGTGGTTTTGGCGCTTTGTATGCGGCGCACGTGACGCAGGCGGACAGAGGTTGCGATTTCGATTTTCTCGAGGCCGGATCGGAAACTGCCGAGCCAGAGATCCATTAGACTGCGTGTCGAGACGATTCTGATGTTTATTGCCGATTGGACACGCGATACAACCCAGCTCCATGCCAATTAATGGCCAATGTAATTTCTCCTTTAAATACTCCCAGTTCCTGCTTGCGCCACAAATCACGAACTCGACAGGTGCCGGCGAAACCGAGATCGGAGGATTTTATAGTCACCTTCAAACTTTCAGAACCCGTCAGGCGAGGTGGATCGTTAGTGTTAAAAACTGCCTGAAGTGTTCTGCGCGACAGCCTGGCGTGGGATGCCGCGCATCAGGTGAAGGCCAAACTTCAGTCCTCTGCGATGAATGGATTCGGCGAGCGCCTTAAAGCCGATCCCGTTCGCGGCACTGGGAAACCGGTTAACTGCCGGCCACAAACGTCCCCACTGGTCCAGCTCGAGTTTCGCGTCCTTGCGGTAATCGTAACCTTTGGCTTCCGGCTCGTACCATTGAATATCCACCACGACGTACTGCCAACCGTAACGCTTCAAACGATCGGCCATGAAGTCTGCATGAGCTCTGGTCTGTTCCTCGGTCACGGTCGGTTTCTGGGCCCAGCGATGAAAGGGTGGCGCTGTCTGACCGATGATGCCTTGCGCTACAACGGCAATAACAACAGCGGCAAGTAACATTAGCGAGAGTTTCTGTTTCATTCTGTTGCGATTACTTATTGGGCCAATCGAGCACGATCAACGAGACGGCCTGCCGCGGTAGATTCACCGAAATGCTTGCCAGGCGGTTTCTCACTGCAACGGTTTTGGCTGTTCCCATTCTGGCGAGTTGTCCGGCCCTCGCTAATTCAGCATATTGTGCACCGGTTGGCGCTGGTGGTGAGCCCATCCGCTGCCATGATGCAAAAGAGTTGCTGTGTTCACTGTCAATTCGAAACTCTGTCAACACGGCATTGCCGCTCACAAATGGAAGATCAGCCAGCGTAAGTTCAATGGTTGCGGTTGGCCCAGGGACGTCGTCGTCGTGGTAGTGCCAGATCATCACGAAAAGTTTGTCTTTCGTGACGCTGGCAATTGCGGAGACGTCCGGTTGTCTTCGGACACCCTCCGAAAGCATCTGATTTAGTGGCACAGCTCCATCGCTCTGTACTTCCACTCGCCGACCGCTCATGTGAGCGAACATGCGAAACACATTCAGGACGGGTAGATCCAGAC
>JBKPPU010000059.1:0-11918 GCA_046733695.1 Acidobacteriota bacterium | reverse complement strand
TGAAAACTCCAGGCTCCTGCGAATTCAGGTCGGGGATTTCAAACGGGGGATGGCTGAGGATGACCGCCTTCATGATTACACTTTCCGTTTGATCGGTCAACGTCTTGATCATGCTGAACGCCGCCTTGCTGACTTTGCCTTAAATGCCATTCCGGCTCGTTTGGACAGCCTTTTGGCCGATTTTTCGCTGCGTTATGGGGTTTCCGAACCGGAAGGCGTCCTTATAGATATTCCACTTCCCCACCGCGAAATAGCCTCCATCGTGGGCTCGACCCGTGAAAGCGTCACGGTCCGCTTGAATGCCATGCGCCGCGAAGGTACGATCGCATTCGTCAAACGACGAATTCTGATCAAACGACCGGCATCTCTTTGATGCGATACAGGCCGTTTAGTGGCTTTCAAGATTCATGAAGTGTCCAACCTGCGGTAAGCCAGTCGAATGGAAAGATAACCCTTTCCGTCCCTTCTGTTCAGAACGATGCCAACTAGTAGATCTCGGCAAATGGGTCGAGGGCGAGTATCGTGTGCCTGGTGAACAGATTCCGCAGGATCAAAATCAACCTAACCCAAGTGATGCCGACTTCGAAAAAGACATTTAGAATGGCCCATCTTGTTAATTCTGTTAATCCTGAAAATCCTGTGAAACCTTTTTACAAGATTAAAAAGATTTTCAGAATTAACAAGATAATTCTTCTCAGCTTGTTGATGGCGGCGTGTAATAGCAATGACCCGGTCAATTCGAATAAGACCCCGGTGATATCAAATCCGCCAACCGGCACTACCTATCCCATGCCACCGACACGAACTACATCTCTCGCCAACATGGGCTGGCAAATGTCCGACGGAAAGCGCTCGGTGTTCTCAGAGTACAAAGGAAAGGTGCTGATACTGGATTTCTACGCCACGTGGTGCGTTCCCTGTCGTGACAGCGTTCCGCATTTAATCGGTCTACAGAAGAAGTTTGAAGATCAGGGTCTGGCTGTTGTCGGACTGAACGTCGGTGGACCAGGCGACGAACAGGAGGTTCCTGCGTTCGCGAAGGAGTTTGACATTCAGTACACACTCGCCAAGCCCGACGAAGATCTCGTCAGCTTTCTGCTTAACGATAGCGACGCGATTCCGCAAACATTCGTTTTCGATCGGCAGGGCCAACTGGTCCAACGTTTCGTAGGCTTCGGCTCAGATACAGGCATTTATCTCGACAGCGCTGTTGATACGGCATTGAAGTCTCCCGCTCAGTAAAATGAGAAAAGCAAAAATTCTAATCACTCTTGGCCCAGCTTCGCGCGAACCGCAAATAGTCGAACAGCTGATCGCGGCGGGCGCGAACGGTGTGCGCATCAACATGTCGCATGGCACACACGAAGAAAAAGCTGTCGACATCGAACGTGCACGCGCCGCAGCCGCGAAGTTGGGAAAACCGATCGCGGTGCTTGTAGATCTCTCTGGTCCAAAGATTCGTACGGGGGAACTGAAAGACGACCAACCGATACGACTGATACCAGGAGCGGCCTTCACCATCACCACCAGGACCGTGCTCGGAGACGAGCAGCAGGTTTCCACCAACTACCACGACCTGCCGCGCGTCGTTAAGCCAGGCACGCGAATGCTGCTCGACGACGGTGCCCTGTCGCTGATCGTAGAAAGCGCGAACGAAACAGATGTTGTTTGCAGAGTGATTGACGGTGGTTTGCTTGCCGAGCGAAAAGGCATCAACCTGCCGGGCGTCGCTTTGCCGATCGACTCGCTCACCGAAAAAGACATCGTCGATCTCAAATGGGCAGTTGAGCAGAACGCCGACTACATCGCGCTTTCGTTCGTCAGACGTGCGAGCGATTGTGAGCACGCAAAGAAGTTGATAAGCGACGCAGGTGGGCGCGCTCCACTCATCGCGAAGATCGAAAAGGCAGAAGCCATCGATCACCTTGACGAGATCATCGCGGCTGCCGACGGAATCATGGTGGCGCGCGGCGATCTAGGCGTAGAGACGAGCGTCGAACTCGTGCCGGTTTACCAGAAGCGAATCATCGAGCGCTCAATAAAAGCCGGAAAGATGGTTATCACCGCGACGCAGATGCTGCAGTCGATGGTCACAAATCCACGGCCCACACGCGCGGAAGCGTCCGACGTTGCCAACGCTGTTTGGGATGGAAGCGATTGCGTCATGCTTTCAAACGAGACTGCGGCGGGTGAGCACCCGCTTGCGGCAGTTGCCATGATGGCCCGCATCATTGAGTCGGCAGAAAGCGGCAAAGAGCAAACACATAATGAGGCGTTCAGCTGGATGGGTAAACAGTCAGGACGTGTTAGCCGCGCGCTGTCTGAAGCCGCAGCATTTGCCGCGGATGAGATGGGCACTACTGTAACTGCAGTCTTTACCGCATCGGGATTAATGGCACGGAGACTCTCATCCCTCCGACACGATCAAAGAATCATCGCGCTCACTCATCGGCCCGAATCCCTCTGCGCGCTCGCACTCATCTGGGCTGTCGAGCCGTTGCTGGTCAGCAAGGCAAAATCGACGGAAGAAATGCTGAAGATTGGCGAACAGCGACTGCTGGAAGCGGGCGTTGTTGAGAAGGGCGACGTGATCGTCATCATGGCTGGACGACTGTCCGGGCTAGGCCTCTCGAGTTCCGTATCGATCTCAACAGTGGGTGGAGACCTTGGCCCAACAAGACATTGAGTCCCAAAAAAGATTGAGTCCCACAAAAAATTGAGTCTTCGCACAAACATGTCGGCGGGTCAGCTATTTGACCTCATCATGCCCGCCGCATATGCGCTCTCCGCTTTGTTGTCGACCTGGGTGCTTGCCTCCGCCCGCAAAAGATTTCAGCTTCTGCATGCGTTAGGGCTCGCGATTGGAACGTTGTTTTTTCCGGTCATCGTCTTGCCCATTTACCTCGCAGTCACGTTGTGGCGAAAGAAGATTGGTCCACCTGCGAAATGGCGGTATGCGTTGCCGCTGCTGTACGCGGCTGTTTCGCTTTCGGCAATTGGAATCTTCTTCTATCTCGATAGTCGCAGCGTCGATGCTCACTTAGCACGCGCCACGCAAGCCAAGCTCGTAGAAGACTCGAACACTGCGATTGGCGAGTACCGGAAAGCACTCGCGCTGGAAGACGATCCGCACACGCACAAACTCCTCGCGGTGGAACTCGCAAACGCGGGTCACATTGACGAGGCGATTAAAGAATTTCGGATTGCGGATCAGGCAGGCGAGGCTTGTCAGCCTGAGGATTATCGCTGTCACGCGGCCAGAGCAAAACTTCCCAACGCGAATAAACCCTAATCGGCGCCGATCATCTGGCCGACGCCACTCTTCTGTTCCTCGGCAATCTGGGCCGGTGTCTTTTGCGGGTCGCGCCAGTTATCGAGGATGCCTACCTGGTGGACGCATTGTAAGGTGCAAGTCGGTGCGCACCACTTTTCAGTTTTGTACTCCCGATCGAAATCTTCCATCGTGTACTGGTCGAGCGGGATTCCGGGATAACCGCGTTGCTGGGAGCACCAGTGAACCAGTCCGTCTTCGCAGATGTAGAGATAACGCGCCCCCGCGCGACAGCGCCAGTTGTAAGGCTTACCCTCGGCGATGCTGTCCTGGAACCAGTTCAAACGCGCATGGTCCTTGTTTCCGAGTTTCTTGACCTGCTGAAAGATGTCCTTCTCTTTTTCCGACAACGGCTTCAACGTTCCATCCACATCGTGAATGACGCCAACCGTGGTTGAGAATCCGAGTTCAACCGCCCTGCGAGCAACCGTCAACGCGTCGTCAGGATTCTTGATTCCACCACCGATCACGGAATTGATGTTGACGTGAAAGTCGGCGTGTTCCGAGAGGTAACGAAGTTTCTTATCGAGGACGCGGAGACTCTTGCGCGAAACTTCGTCCGGCGCGACGTTGTCGATACTGATCTGCAAATACTCCAGACCGGCCTTGTTCAATCGTTTGATACGATCGGGAGTGAAGTAGTAACCGTTCGAGATCAGCCCGGCAATCATTCCATGAACGCGAATATGATGAAGGATCTGATCGAGTTCAGGATGCATCATCGGTTCCCCGCCGGAAAGCGTGACTATCGAAGTGCCGAGATCGGCAAGTTTGTTCAGCCGAGCCTTAATGAGATCGAGATCGATCGGCTTCGAAGTGTGATCGTATTCGTTGCAATAACCGCAGGCCAGATTACAACGGCGCATCGGAATCAGGTGAGCAAGCACCGGATGACGCGTGGAGGCTAATGCGCGGCCGATAAAACTAAACTCGCGCACCTTTCTTTTTAGAAACGTAGTCTTCCGCATTTTGAGAGAGAATATGCCACAAAAAGGCACAAAAAGCACAAAATCAGCTTTTACATCAATTGTGCTTTTTGTGCCTTTTTGTGGCTAACCCGATCGTTAGCTCTTTACGATTTTAACGTTCGAATCGAGTTTGACGTCGAAGTCGCCCCTATTAATGTTCTGGTTCTTTTCTAAACCGGTCAGACGCATCGTTGTAGTGTCGTCGTTCTTCTCAACGATCTTGGTCTGAACTGGCATGCCGCCGGCGTCGATCCAAACTTCAGCGTACTTGTAACCAGCGTTTCCTTTAGGAACGAGGGTCAAATGAATCGTGCTAACGCCGCCCCAGAGAGTTTCCTCTCGCACATCCTTCACCGGCTGGAAACGCGCCTCAAGCTGTCCGCGCGACATACTCATCATGTCCATCAAGCCACCGGCTGATTTGTCAGTCATTTTATTGGCCGAGCCGGTGTAAGCGATTTTTTGGTTTGGCCTGTAGATCGTGTACTTGTTGTCCTTTACGGCCAGGATTTCCTGACGCGGTTTACTCCAGTCGATCCGGACTGAAGCCTGACGACCTGCACCCGGCAGATAAATGACAACACCCTGATAGTTGTCCTGACTGCCAATCTGTGAATTGACCTTCTGCACGCTGATCCCAGCGCGCAACGACTTCAAACTCTGACGATTCTTCTCCAATCGGTTCAGCACCGAACTAACCAGGCCTGCTCCCTGACCGTTCGTCGTGGTCGGGGTTACTATGACGAGCGTGGACAGTATGAAAGCCAACATCAGGCCCGATGAAATCAATCTCTTCATAAAGACTCCTTGAACTTTTGTTCTCCTTTCGCGTGGTTCGCAAAAAACCTCGCAATTATAGGGAAAGACTACCGTATGTCAACCTCAAAACTCCGTGTCCGTCCCTCCCGATCAAGCACTCTCCGCACCGCCAGAACCTCTACCGTGGACCGCCCCGTCATCGACTTCACACGCTCGGCGATTTGGGTCTTATCTTCTTCGTTAACAACAAGTTCGGGACTTAATAACACGGTGGCTACGACCGGACTTTGATGCACCATATTTACGACTCGTTCGCCACTTGAAAACCAGCTTTTTGGTGTCAAAAAGATGAAGATCAAAATGACAACACACAGAAGATCCCATTGCCAGGTATTTCTCGCGTAGTTCCAGAAGAAGATCTTCTTCAGTGTGGTGAACAGGCCTCGCACGTTCTCAAGCTTGCAAGTATGCAGCCACGTGGAGCCGTGACTGGCGGGTCAAAGGGATTCTAGCGTTCGCCGAAACCCATGTAAACCTTTTTATATTGCCGATTTCCGATTGCCAATTGTTGATTTTTCTTAAATTGGCAATTGGCAATTGGAAATCGGCAATTAAAGTCGCACCGTTGGCGCTTGTTCAACAATGTGACCATCACGCATCTGTACGATACGTTTGCACATTGCCGCAGCTTCAGGGTTGTGGGTAATCATGATGATGGTTTGATTGAAACGGTAATTCAACTCCTGGAACATGTTAAGGACAAGAGCTGAGTTTTCAGAATCGAGATTGCCCGTCGGCTCATCAGCGAGAACAATGGCAGGACGCGTCACCACTGCTCGAGCCAAAGCAACGCGTTGCTGTTCGCCGCCGGATAACTCGAGCGGTTTGTGGTGCAGCTTGTTTTCCAATCCCAACAAACGCAGGACGTCGCGTCTAAGCTGCGGATCACCTCCGCCGTTGCCATGAATTCGCTCCGCCAGTCGGAGATTTCCTTCAGCCGTGAGAGTGGGAAAAAGATTGAACCGTTGAAACACAAAGCCGATTTTCTTACGCCGTACAGCGGTCCGTTTTGCGTCTGACGCGGCGGTGATGTCGTCGCCGTCGATCACGATTCGTCCGGAAGTCGGAGTGAGCAGTCCTCCCAACAAGTGGAGCATGGTTGATTTTCCACAACCAGACGGCCCCATGATCGCCACGAACTCGCCTTCCTGGACCTCGAGCGAAACGCCACGCAGCGCCGGTACGTCCATCTTTCCGATGCGATAGACTTTCGTTAACTCTTCGGCGTTTAGAATAGTTCTCATCGTTTACTGGTTAGCCGTGACCTTCTTGTCCTGAGCGTCGAGATCGAGTTCCTTCAGTCCCCACTTATTCTCCAGCACAAATGCTCTCGCCGGCCAATCTTTATTCAACTCCACTGACGAATTGTCCAGATAACTGATACTCAACTTATACTGATCCTGTGGCCGCGTCATCTCGATACGGCTCGGTAACGATGCCGTCGTATCACTACCAATAATCTGCTCGTTGAAATAAGACACGTCAGTAATCAGCTCCGCTTTATCGTTGTATGTTTGCACGCGCGCGAGCCGAATTGCGTTTACGCGATCGAACCACAATCGTCTTAACAGTTTAGTCTCACCGCCCGCGTTAGAAAACTCCTCGAGCAGATAATAACTTCGCATTACGCGAGCGCCTTTCTTAGCCTGTGGGCGAGTGTCCGCTTCCTCGTTGAAAAACTGACTCTGCACGTAAATCATCGAGCCGTTCTGCTCGATCGGCCGAATCATGAATGCATCCGTAAAATGCTGCGGGCGCAGATTCGAAAGCGCGCTGACTGTTTGCTTCTCGGTCTTTTCCTTATCGTTTTTGGGGGTCGTGCCGTTTGCCTCGAGCTTCTGGTAGTTGGCGCTGTTAGTGCCCTTCACGAAGCGCCGGTATTTACTATCGCCTTGCAGCACCGCAACGCTGAAGTGTTCGCCGTCAGACGCCATCTGAGCGATGTCGACGAACGTAAATTGAATCACGAGATAAATCTGTCCGGGCCGTTGCAAAGTAATGTTGCCATCGACCAGTCGATATTGATCCGCAATACCAGATGAAGCGAACGACGTATCTTCAAACTGAATCTCGACCTTGCCGTGTATCGACTTCACAGTCGAGAGCCGGTTCACTTCCTGGATGAGTTGATTCTTTTGAGCTTCGACTATCGGCGTCAGAAGCTGCGGCACCGAGATTTTTCTCTTGGCGCCGAACAG
Organism: Acidobacteriota bacterium; assembly: GCA_046733695.1. Taxonomy (GTDB): domain Bacteria; phylum Acidobacteriota; class Blastocatellia; order Pyrinomonadales; family Pyrinomonadaceae; genus PSRF01. The sequence continues at coordinate 4,602 of JBKPPU010000059.1, read as the reverse complement.
ACCACAACCCGTATTAAGCAACAGAATTGAGACAGCAATGACTGACAGCAGTATACGGGAGGGCACAATTCTGGAGGCGTTGAAATTTTTTAGCATCAAGCTATCGGCGCCAATCATATCAAACGCCAAAGAATCGAGAAATTGTAGCTGTGGATAGATCTCAGTTCAACTGCAGCGGCGGCTTTCCAAATCTGCCGCGCAAGCTGTTGATCGTATTCACGATACTGGGCTTGCTCAACAACTTCTGTTCCAGCCGGTGTCTGCCTGGAAAATCGAGCAACATTATACCGAGTAGAACTGTCAGCAGGCCCTGCCCTGGTACGCCCGGCAATGACAGCACAATACCGAGCGCCACCAGCAAAACTCCGGCGATATTTTTACCGATTACTTTGGCCGCATGAATTGCCGGCCGTGGTCCCGCCCAGAACTTCGTCTTTCTGCTCTTGCTGAAGTGGTCGGCCGGCAGTTTGACCAGGATTAGTGAAACGATGCCGAGGTTAACGAAAAAACTAACAAGAAAAAGTAATGCCCCGACGAGTACCTTCTGCCAAGTAAGACCGGAAATAAAATCCGATAAAAGATCAAACATTATTATGCAGTTCGCTGCGCGCCTTCAGGATCGATTCGAGAAGTTCTTGCACAATCTGTTCCGCAGTACCCCCGAGATTGAAGTCCGGCTTTTCTGCTACTTCCCAGAATTCATCCAATCCAAGTGCACCGGCGCGTTCGAGCGCATAAACCTGAATCAGTAAATCGATAATGTCGGCGGCTTTCACCAGACGCGCCTCGAAACTCTCGCGACGTTCGTAGTCGGCATAGAGAGTCGCGTAAGTGGCGTCGCTATCCACAATGTCGACTACATCTAAAAACGCAGCGGTTTCAGCCTGCTTTCTTGCTTCTGCTCCAAAGTACAGAGTCGCAGTGCGGGGCATGTCGCCCACACGCACTTCGGCCCAGTCATGAAGCAAAGCGATGCGAAGAACTTTTTCGAGATCGACTCCGATTCCCTGCGCAACAAAATTGTCGGCCAGCAACATCGCAGTCACGCAGACGCCAAACGAATGCGAGGCGACCGATTCGGTGCCGTTCGGAAGACCACGGAGGGTCCACCCGGTGCGATCCAGGCGTTTGAGACGTTGAAGCTCGATCAGTGTTGAGAGCATAGGTCCTATTGGTCCAATAGGACCTATTGAGCCGTGCGAACAATAATGGTCCTGCGCTTCTCGCCGAGCGTAAGAGTCAGAGGCCTGTCCAATTGAATCGGATGCTCCTCGCCATCGATGCTGATAACGAAGTTCGATGGTGTCCGGGTCAATGCCCCGATTGGTGCGTTCGGAGGTATTCGCGGTAACAAATGCGACGCAACAAGGCGCCAGGTCGCCACCTGACAACGAATGCGAATGCCGGGCGAGTCCGTCTCAAACGATTCATCCACCGCCAGCACGTCCGCTTTGAAGACTCCTTCGCCGCAACGCACCCCCGCCGCATCGTAGAAACTCACGGAACCCGACACAAACGCGTACGGCATCGCACTCCTGTTGCGGACAACCATGCGAATGTTCGTAACCGGTGCGTCCGGCGCACCGTTGAGCGCTGTGGTCCGCAGCGTCGCTTCAAGCGCTGCCGCTCCGCTCGCGTCTAAGGCTACCGCCGGCTCAGTTAACGCCACGCGCTTCTCATTCAAACTACTTCCCAACGGCGTCTCTTGAGCACTCACGCACAACACACTACAAAGCAGAACCACGCTAGCCAGGATTATTCTCATAGTTTCGTCTCCTCTTTTGTGCCTTTTGTGCCTTCTGTGCTTTTTGTGGCTTCAGTCGCGGACCAGCGCATACATAAGCTGATCGATCGTTTGACCTTCCTTAATAACACTCTTTCTCATGCGTCCTTCGAATTCATATCCGGCCTTTTCCAGTACGCGCGAGGAAGCTCGATTCCAATCGAATACGTGAGCATACAAGCGACACAGATCGAAATTTGCAAACGCATAGTCAGTCACGGCAATCAGCGCTTCGGTCGCGATTCCTCGTCCCCAAAATTCCTCGCCCAGCCAGTAACCAATTTCAGCGGAGCGACGGCCTACGTCGTATTGCGGTATGAAGCCTATACCACCAACTGCCTCGCCCGCTACATCGATTGCGAAATTTGTCTCGGGTTTTTGATCGACGACACCGTCGAGCCAACTGCGAGCATCGCGAACCGTATAAGGATAAGGAAAGCGATCGCGCAGGTTGATCGACACATTCCGGTTGTTTGCGTGACGCACAATCGCATCCCGATCACGCCACTCCCAACTCCTGACACTGCAAGTCTTCAAGACTATTCTCACTGCGCTTCTATCCGTGGCAATACTGCCGCACCGCTCGGCATGATGAACCCAGCGCCGCTGCCCGCTTGCTCCAGCGCTTCCGCTAACGTTCGCACGGGAATCATTCGCATGCGCCTGACTGCGTCGGGCGGCAGTTCTGAAACCAAATAGACTCGATGACGCTCGGTCTTTGTCAGAAGGGCCCAGGCAGTTTGACCGTTGACTTCATAACCGTTGACCAGACGTGCCGCAAGCGCGCGCGAGTCGCTCTCCTCAAACCACTTCAAAAAATCCGGCCGGCCCAGACCATCGCTGCACTCGGCCAACAGAATTATCGTTCCCTCATCCTTACAGGCAAGCGCCGCCATGTCGAGTGCTTTATGAGCTTGTATCAAGTTGATGTCATGAGGAAAGCCTCCGCAACTCACGATCACGACATCGCGTTTTTCAGGCACGGCAACTGAGTACTGTTCGAGGTAATAGTCACAGGCGGCGCGATGCGCCCGCCGGAAGTCTCCACAGAAAAGTTTTAGCGCGTTTTTGTTTTCGTCGACGATGGTGTTGATACTAAAAGTCGTCGCTACCAGGGTCGCGACTAGTTGACAGACTTCATGAACTGCATTTCCATCGAGACGTCCCGTTTGCACTCCGGCTCTGCGACCGCCACTTTCGAAGTCCAGCGCCAGCATGTGTGTGGCTTCGATTGTCTTCGCCGATGCAAGTCCGGGACAGATTGACTTGCGGCCACCCGTAAATCCCGCGAAGTAATGAAACGTAATGCCGCCGGTGATAAAGATGTGCGTAAACTCTTTCAGCGCGGTATTCACCTCGATCGGTATGCCGCCTTCAGCCATTCCGAATGAGAAGAGCTTACTCTGATCGTACGCGTCGTGCTGGATGATTCGCAGTCGCTGCACGATGAAAGGAGTCAGTAGTTCGACTTTTTCTTTTTCAGTGACTGGGCGATGAATACCGGTCGCAAAGATTACGGCCATCCGAGCCGGCGAAACACCTGCCTGCACGAGGCGTCGCACGAGCAGATTTACAACTTGCGCACTTGCAGTTGCACGCGTCGCATCGGAGACCACGATCAGCACCGAATCATTACTGGTTACGATTTCATCTATTGGCGGGGAAGCAATCGGCGCATCGAACGCCGCACCGATTTCAAAATCACTCAGCGGCGGCTCATCATTATCCGTGGTGATAACATCGAACCTCGTCGCATCAAAGTTGAAATCCAGCTTCCCGCGTCCATAACCCAGTTCAATTCGATCCGTGTTCATCTGTGGCTAGATACCGAAATCAATCAAGGCTTTCTCGATTGAATGAAGTGAGGCGAGATCCGTATCCCCGGCACTGCGCGCTTCCGCTAACCACTTGCGCAGTTGTCGCGCTTCTTCGATAGATCCGATACGACACCCGCCCGTGAGTGCCAGCGTCACAAGCGCATCAGGCGCACCGTGAGTAACCAGGGCTGCCTGCAAAGCCGCCTGCTCGCGAAGGTCCAGAGTTAGAAGGAGATTGAGTTCCACTGGAATACTGACAGTTTAGTTTCTTTCCGATCTAAAACACGCTGTGCCGGCGTGGCAAAAATGAAATGTCTCGTCTTCAAAGTCCGGCGTCTCCATCTGGATTGTAAGGTGATCCACGCCAAAACGTTCGTGAAGTTTCAGTCGCAATTCCCGCAATAAATCCGGTTGCGAGATGCTCTGGGCGTGAATCACGTGCGCACTCAGCGCCTCACGGCCCGAGGTAATTGTCCAAACATGCAGATCGTGCACGTCGGAAACGCCGCGCGTGTCGAGAATCGCATTCTCAACCGCCGCCAGGTTGATGTGTGCGGGCGTGCCTTCCAACAGCACGTTCGTCGACTCTTTGATCAAACGCACCGAACCCCAGATGATGAGCAAACTGATGACGACGCTGAACACCGCGTCCGCTGCATACCAGCCGAAGAGTGACATGCAGACGCCCGCCACAATCGCCGCGACCGATCCGAGCGCGTCGCCCATCACGTGCATCCACGCGCCACGCAGATTGAGATCCACTTCATGACGCGAGTGGAGTATCCACGCACACGCAAGGTTCACCAGGAGGCCACCCACGGCTACAACGATCATCGGTCCACTCTTTACGACCGGAGGCGATAGCCAACGCTCGTACGCGCCATAAAAAATGAAGAGGGAAATCACGACGAGCGCCACACCGTTCACGAGTGCGGCAATGATCTCGAGCCGATAGTAACCGAATGTCTTTCGCGAGGTGGCAGGCCGTGAGCCAAACCAGAC
>JBKPPU010000058.1:0-7749 GCA_046733695.1 Acidobacteriota bacterium | reverse complement strand
AACGAGTCGAAGCCCCGCGTCGCGCAGACGTTGGCGTTCTCGGAGCATCTGCTCCGGGGTCAGAATCTTTTCGATCATTAGTCAAAGATTACAGGATTTGACGGATGTCTGTATAATCGCCACTTTTATGTCCATACCCTTTATCGAAGATAACGATCAAACACTCGCGCGCAGAGAGCACCTGGAAGGCTTGCGTGCACTCGTCGGCAACGTCTATCCAAACAAATTCGAGCGCAGTCGAATCGTACACGTCGACAGAGAAGACACGATCAGTGCCGCAGTCGAGAAATTCCGGCACTTCGAACCGGAGCCGTCACCTGAAGGCCGTCCGGCACCCGAAGTACTCGATCAAGCAAACGCGGAGCTGAACAAGTTCGTCGTTCGTCTCGCCGGACGGATCGCTTCGCCGCCACGCGTGATGGGAAAAGCCGCGTTCGTTCATCTCTCCGACGGCATTTCGCGTCTGCAGATTTACATTCGCAAAGCTGATGTGACGGGAGTGCATAACAGCGCTGAAGGTGGCGACGTCGATGGTTGGGCGTTGTTTCAGTTATTGGACCATGGTGACTTTATCGGCGTCGAAGGTTACCTGTTCGTCACTAAAACCGGCGAGCTCTCGGTGCACGTGCAGAAGCTGCAATTCCTGTCGAAAGCGTTGCTGCCGCTGCCCGACAAGATGCATGGAGTTAACGATCCGGAAATTCGACAACGCCAGCGTTATGTAGATTTGATAGCCGGGAGTTTGAAATACGAGAAGGACGAATCGCTAACATCGCGTGAAGTGTTCGAGCGTCGCGCCGCCACAGTGCGCGAGTTGCGTCGCATTCTCGAAGACCATGGTTACATCGAAGTCGAAACTCCGATCCTGACGCCACTCGCTACCGGCGCGGCGGCGCGTCCTTTCAAGACTCATCACAATACGCTCGACATCGATCTCTACGCGCGCATCGCGCCCGAGTTGTATCTGAAACGTCTGCTGGTCGGCGGCTTCGAAAAAGTTTTTGAGCTCAATCGCAACTTTCGCAACGAGGGCGTCTCATGGCGTCACAATCCCGAGTTCACGATGCTCGAGTTTTACTGGGCGTATACGGATGTGAACGAGATGATGGATTTCTGTGAGAGTATGCTGCGTACCGTCGTGTTTACGGTGTTGGGCCACACGCACGTAAAGTTTGGCGAGCACGAGCTCGATTTCGGCAGCATGTTTCGACGTGTTGGCATGGAGGAGAGTTTGTCAGGACTGGTCGAACCGGATCAGATCACGAACGACAAAGTGCTCGAGCTCTTCGAGGCGCACGTCGAACATGGACTAGTGCAACCGACTTTCATCACTGACTTTCCAAAACCGATCTCGCCGCTCTCGAAGGCTTCACCTGCAAACCCGCACATAGCCGAGCGTTTTGAGCTCTACATCGCAGGCATGGAGATCGCGAATGGCTTCTCTGAATTGAACGATCCGGTCGAACAGTACGATCGCTTTCGCGACCAGGTGAAGCAACGCGAACGTGGTGATGAAGAGGCGATGTTGATGGACGAGGACTACATTCGCGCCCTCTCGTACGGCATGCCACCCGCTGCAGGCATCGGCATCGGCATCGATCGCCTCGTGATGCTTCTAACCAACAAAACCTCTATCCGCGATGTGATCCTCTTTCCACACATGCGCCCGAAAGAGGGTTAGCCACAAAAAGGCACAAAAAGCACATAATGGTGAATTCGAAGGTTCTGAAGGGTCCTTAGGCGCCTTCGAACTCACCCTTATGTGCTTTTTGTGCCTTTTTGTGGCTAATCCTTTTTGTGGCTACTTCGCGGGTGTCTCCTGGTGTGAGGCTGCGAGCCACTTACCACCGCGCAACACATACGCACTGCTGGACCAAACGGTGGCCGGGACCGGCTGACCGCCGCAGGTCGCGTCCTGCGTGGATTTGTAAGTCAGAAGCGCGGCGCTGCTGTTCAGGAATAGCACCTTGAGATCGCTGAGCTCATACGACTTCACTTCGCATGGCGCTTCGAGGGCTTTGAGTGCGTCGGTCTTGTTGGCCACGCCCGTGTCGCCAATCATCACGCTGTCAGACGAAAGCGTCGCTTTGAACAGCTTGATGTTTTTATTCTTCCACGCCTCCCAGAGTTTCTTCTCTGTGGCAATGATAATCTTCTGGCTTTGCGCGCGAGACATCGCCGGCTTCGGCGCGGGCGACGGAGACGCTGTCGGTTCCTGAGAACGAGCAACGGATGTGAATACGAACGTCAAAACAAGCGCGAGGATTAATCGAACTTTCATGGTCCAACTCCTGGGCGGTCTGGGGGTGTTAGAGCGCCTTTTTGTACAACTGCGCTACAAACATGTCAATCGTTATGTGCTTTTTGTGCCCTTTTGTGGCTAGTTCTGTTTTGTGGCTTTGGATCGGAGTTCGGCGATGCGTTCGTCTGACCAGGAAGGCTTTTGTCCATGTTCCTGCATCACCTTCGAGTAACTCTCCATTGCTTCGAGTGAACCTTTGAAGTCGCCAAGCTTCTCGCGCACGCGACTCAAGTCGAGGAGAAATTGCGGATTGGCCGGCCCATACAACGATACCGCTTTTACGAAGGCGGCTTCGGCGAGTTTTAACTCGCCTCTCAGTTCATACAGGCGACCGAGATGATAGTAACTGATGGGATAGCGCGCGCCATCGCGCTTTGTTACTTCGAGCAGATTAGCCAGCGCCTCGTCGTATTGCTGGAGATTCACCAACGCGTAACCCAACTCGAGATTTGCGGGCGGAAAGTAACCATTATTGCGGCTCAAGAGACGTCTGTAGCTGTCGACAGCCTCTGACTTCTTCCCGCGCTCCGATGCCTCACGAGCGCGTTGCAGGTAATCGAAACTGGCCTGATCGAGTTCAAGCGGCCTCGCGGCCGCAGCTGACGCCGAAGATGGCCCAGCAGTAGACCTCGAACTCTTTGCGGCCGTATGTGAGACGACCACTATCCGGTCGCCACGCCCTTCATTTGCAAGTGCCTGCTTCGCTGCGTCGTGCTGCGGATCGACAGCAAGCGCGCGCCGCCATTCCCGTGCAGCCAGATCGTTCTGACCTTTGGCCGCATAAACACGTCCGAGATTGTAACTAGCCTCCGCATAACGAAAGCTCTCGATCTTCAAAGCAGACAAAAACGCATCCTGAGCTTCATCCCACTTGCCTGCGCGCAACAACAGCACACCGAGGTTGTTATAGGCTCGCGAATACAGACCCTTGCGTTGTTCGATGGCAATTCGATAGGCGGCGACGGCTGACTCCGACTCACCGAGACGAGCAAACGCGTTGCCGAGATTGTAGAAACCAATCGGATCGAATGACTTCGAACTTGCTATCTTGTTCAGCTCTGCAATTGCTTCCGACTTGTGGTCAGTGGATTGAAGAAGCTCGGCAAGTTGAAGTTGAAGACGATTGCGCTCGGGGACCTCAGTAGTCGCTGCAATCTGTTCGCGCAAGATCACCACGGGATCGGGCGTGTTGCCGGCGTCTTTATCAACGGAGCGAGTGCGCGTTTGCGCAAGGCTTTCTGAGGAAAAGAGGAGCGTCGCTGAAACGACGATAAGCAGGAGGATTCTTTTTTGCATCACTGGGACCTTCTTTGGCGGGTTGCCGAGGCTTCGGGGCTGAGATACGACACTACCGTGCCGCCAAAACCGACTGCCCAGCCATGATTCCGATCGCTGAAGAACACACGCTCGAGCGGATGTGGAGTGCCACTGCGTTCAGTCGTCCAATGCTCGCCGCCGTCCCTCGTGTGAATAATCGTTCCTTCCGCACCGACGGCCCAGCCTTCAACTGCGTCGACAAACTTCACGTCAAACAGATCGACGTCGACAGTCGATTGCTGTCGCTGCCAGGTGCGACCACCGTTTACCGTATGATAGACACTGCCGCCACTGCCCACCGCCCAGCCTATGCGATTATCGGCAAACGAAGTGGCAGTGAACCGAACGGATTTTTCAACTTGCGGAATGATTGACTGGTACCACGTATCCCCGCCGTCCGCGGTTTGAATGATCGTCGCTCCTGCACCAACAAGCCAGCCGCGATCCTCGTCGACAAAGATTCCTCCCAAAAGCAGGTAACTCGTGGGAGAACGAAGCGCCGTCCACGTATTGCCGGCGTCCCTGGTGGTGTAAATCTGACCGGCGTCGCCGAACGTCCAGCCTCGGCCTTTACTGGTGAACACTGCGCGTACGAGGACGGAGTCGATATCGAAGCCTTTGATCTCGATCCGTTTCCAGTGGTCGCCGCCGTCGGTGGTCTTCATCAGGTAGGCACGCGGTTCCTCTTTGGTCTTGAGCTGGTAAGCGTTGACTTCGCACACCATCCAGCCGTTTTGGTCGTCGCTGAAGAAGATGTCGCGGACGACGTCCTCGGTGGGACCAGAGCGGGCGGTCCAGGTGTTACCGCCGTCAGTTGTGTGGAGCAGAGAGCCTTTGCTGCCGACGACCCACCCTCTGTTTTGATCGAGGAAAAAGACCGCGTGCAGCCATGCCATTGTTCCGCTACGCTGGCGCGCCCACGCGCCCGTTTGGGCAAACGCAGCAGATGATGTAAGGAGCAGGAGCAGACAACAGGAGCAGGCAAATGCAATCCGCCTGCTCCTGCTAACTGTTCCTGCCATCTGAGTGTCCATGCTGTTCCTTAAGGCACTGGGGCGCCGAAGACGCGAGCGAAACTCGCTATCGGGGTAAGACTCATCAAGGTTTGGATCTTCTTCAGGGTGTTCCCAGGCACGACGATCTGATCGCCAGGCGAAAGATAGGTGTTGTCAGGAGCTTTGCCTTTGTAGATGGCCGACAAGTTGACTGGAATCTGCGCCAGCACGCCGGTCGGTTGGCGTCGTAACACGACAATCTTGCTCTTGTTGCCCGTATTCAGCACACCGCCCGCTTCGGCAATCGCTTCTGAGACAGTCAGGCGCTTACTCATGAGACGAATGCCAGGCTGGCCCACGTCGCCAATCACGCTGTAACGATACGACATGGCTTTGTCGAGCGAGACGTTCACCTGCGGGTCGATGATAAATTCGTCGTAGCGCTTCTTGATGATCTGCGCCACTTCATCGACAGTCTTGCCATTGACGAAAACTCCGCCCTGAATCAGGTTGAGTGAAACGCGGCCACTTGGTGGAACGATGATACCTGCGCGCGAGTAACGAGGCTGGTTGAACACTTCAACCGAAATCACGTCTTCTGGTCCAAGCCGGTAAGTCGTGAAGAAGTTGTTGTAGTAAGGAGAGACTGCGGCTTCTTCCTCCGACATTTGTTGCTGCCGGTTTGCCTGGACGTCTTGCGGAACATCCGAAGGCGTCTTCGACGTGTCGTCGCCCTCGAGCCGGTCGCCGTTAACCGGCTTCTTGTCTTTTTCCTGGTCGCCCGCAGTCGTTCGTGGTCTCGCCTTTTGCGGATCCTGTGGCTGCGCAGCAACACCGATACACGATATCAACAGGGCCAAAAGCACGAGCGTTGCCAGCGTTATTCGTCTTGTATTCATCATCTCAACCTCCAACCAACGATCATTGGGCACCGCGTCCAAACAGAATTATCTTGATGGTCTCAAACATGATGATGGCATCAAGAAAGAGTCCATGGTTCTTAATGTAGAAGAGATCGTACTGCAGCTTCTGTCGCGCATCTTCGATTGAAGCGCCATACGGATACTTGATCTGGGCCCAACCGGTGAGCCCGGGAGCAATCAGATGCCGTTGTTCGTAGAACGGGATTTCCTCGGCCAGTTGCGACACGAAATGCGGCCGCTCAGGTCTGGGACCGACGAAGCTCATCTCACCTTTCAAAATGTTCCAAAACTGCGGAATCTCGTCGACTCGAATCTTGCGTATGATGCGACCCACACGCGTCGTGCGAGTGTCTTTCTTACTGGCCCACACCGGACCCGACTCTTCAGCGTCAACGCGCATCGATCGAAACTTGGCCAGTACAAAAACGCGCCCGTTCTTGCCGACCCGTTCCTGCTTGTAAAAAACCGGCCCCTTCGACTCCAGCTTGATCAGCACAGCCGTGACCAGAATGATTGGCAGCGAAAGAATTGCGCCAATCAACGCCACCAGCCAGTGGACCACGTTTCGAGATACTTCCGAGAGCTTTGTCGATCGTCCACGGCCGCTGAAGATTAGCCAGGAAGGACGAACCATGTTCAAAGAAACACGGCCGGTGATTCGCTCATAAAACGAGGCGCCCTCTTCGATATTGACCTGGCCCGCCAAACTCAGTTGCAGCAGCTTGTTTGTCGGCAGTTGGCCGCGCCGTTCTCCCATTGCCACGACGATACGATCGATGTGTTCTCGCTTAACTATGGCGTCGAGCTCTTCAGTCATGCCAATCACGCGGGGATTGATGAGACTCTTGCCGAGCAAGTCAGCGTCTGTGCCGACAAAGCCGACTATGCGATAGCCGGCATCCGGACGGTCCAATACCTCGCGAGCAACTTCCACTGCCAGTTGGCCGGAGCCAACGATCAGGATGCGCTCGCCAAAATCCGGATGGCCAAGAAGCCAGTGAATCGAGATACGCCAGGCGACCATCAACGTGAGCGCGATTGGAAGTGAAATCAACGAGACGCCACGTCCCAACTTCAATGCCGGAAACATGTAAAACGAGAAGGCCAGCACGATCCACGCGAGGCCAAGCGCCTGGATTAACCGGAGCACGAGCTCACGCCGGTCGTGCATCACCAGAAAGTCGTAAAGATCGAAAAGATAGAAAGCAGTGAGGCAGAAGAACGCGGCGAGGGCCGCTTTCAGGAAACCATTGTTTTGGAGGAGCTCAGTAGCTCCTTCTATCAAACCGAAGCGGATGTAGACGGCACAGATCATCGCGCCGTAGACCAACACCGCTTCGGCGATGATCAACAGTATCATTCGTCCGTTGAGGCGTAAGGCTCTCAATTGACGGCTGCTACCTCCTCTTCGACTCCGTCAGAAGCCATCGGCGGTATGTCGCCCCTTCTTTCACGGGTGTAATAGCGATGCTGGTAGTAATAGGAGCTTGCTTCCGGCTGCTCTTCGGTGCGATTCAGGACCACTCCGAGGAGACGCTCCTTCGGCATCTGCTCCAACAGCTTTTCGACTGCCGCGTAACGTGTCTTGCCCGCTCTCACTACGAGTAGTCCACCGTCAGCGCGAGACATCAACACGTTCGCGTCAGTAAAAATTCCCAACGGCGGCGCGTCGATGATGATGTAGTCAAACATGCGTCGCACTTCCGCCAGCACACGAGCGTAGCTTGGTCCGGAAAGCAATTCGGCGACGTCATCGCGCGGCCTTCCACCGGGCAAGAGGTGCAGGCCTGCCGGTTCGAGGCGAACGATGGCATCTTCAAGACTCAGGTGACCGCCCAGAACTTCGGAGAGACCGACCTGTGCGTCGATGCCGAAATAGTCAGTCGCACAGGGCCGGCGCAGGTCGCTATCGATCACAAGCGCGCGCACGCCTTCCGTTTGAGCCAACAACCATGCGAGGTTGAGCGCCGTTAGCGTCTTGCCTTCGGCGACACCGGGACTGGTGACGACAATCGCGCGCATCTGCATGCGCTCGCCTGCCTCGAGAATTCTCGTGCGCAGCGAGCGATACTGCTCGGTGTACGCAGAGCGAGGCTGATTGACTGCAATCAGATGAGGCTCGACGCGCGACGGAGAGATGTCGAAAGTGACAAATCCTCCGGCGCGCGTCGCTCCTGCAGCGTCCAAAGTTGCCCCAGCATCACGCGAAGCA
>JBKPPU010000057.1:0-27787 GCA_046733695.1 Acidobacteriota bacterium | reverse complement strand
GTGACGTTGACGCTTGAAGGTGTGCCGACGTCAACTTTCACGTTCGGCAGAATTGTAGTTTTGAATCCTGGTGCTGCAATAGTCACGGTGTAAGTTCCGGAGATCAGCGCCGGGACACTAAAGGTACCGTTGCCCGCACTGGTCGCAGTGAACTCCTGACTGGTTGCGTTGTTCTTGATATTGATAGTTGCACCAGGGACAACAGCACTTGTCGGATCGCTGATCGTACCGGCGATTGAACCGGTCGAACCGCTTTGCGCCAAGGCAGGTGGGCCACTGAGCGACAGCAGGAGCAGCGCAGCAGCGATTAGAGATCGTTTCATGGATACCCCTCCAAAAGTTTGAAGTTTATTGTCCGAGTAATGGAACACGGAGAAGCGCCTGGGGTCGCTTCACTGCTGAAGGGGCAAGCATTATTCCTTGCGGGACTTTGGAGTGCGGTGACTTGTCACCGCTTTGGTACTAAAGCGCCGACAAGTCGGCACACTCCACGGAGGCGTACGGCTGTTGCTCAATTTGGATATTTGTTAACTGGGATCTTGCTGGATTTGGATCGGAGGCGTTCCGATTTTAGGATGTGCCACCTTCGCCTGCCTCTCTTTTGTTAGATGGAACATGAAGTCATTGGGAACCGCTTTTGTTACGCGTGACCTGAATTGCGGAATATGATCACGTTTGTAATCGGTGTAATCTGTGGATCACTGACGCGATTGAAAGAGGCACGTAAATGAAATTGGAAATCGTCCAAGCTGGTGATCCTGTCTTGCGAAAAAAGAGTCGCCCACTAACCAGGGAAGAGATCCTCAGCCCATCGATCCAGGAACTAATCCCCTTGATGCGAGACACGATGCGCGAGGCGCCGGGCGTCGGCCTCGCGGCGCCTCAGATCGGTCAATCAATTCAACTCGCCGTAATCGAAGATCGAGCAAACTACATCAAAGATCTCTCCGCCGAAGAACTCGCAGCACGTCAACGCTCTGCAATTCCCTTTCACGTGATCATCAATCCGAAGCTCACGGTCGTGGGTGATTCATCAGCAGTATTCTTCGAAGGCTGTCTCAGCGTGGAGGGTTACCAGGCGATCGTCGATCGCGCACTTGATGTCCGTGTCGAATGCCTGAACGAACGCGGTGAAGAAGTAACGATCCACGCGCACGGCTGGTACGCACGAATTCTCCAGCACGAGATCGATCACTTGAACGGGACCTTATACATTGATCGAATGGAGACGCGCACCTATACGACCGGTGAGAATTTCTTCCGATACTGGATGGATCAAAGTATTGACGAAGTGCTTACTGAAGTTGCCGAAGAAGCTTAAGTATTGACTCCTTCCCGCTCGATGCGGCAAGATGAATCAGCGAGAGTCCTCGCCATCCCGGGCTAGTCACCACCTCCGATTCCAAATCACTGAGGAACTTAATATGACATATGAAATATGTGCTCGCTGTGGGTTTCAGAACCTCTCCACTGACTTGCAGTGCTTCAAGTGTAGAGCTGCTCTGAACACAGGCGGAAACTCAATCTGGCGCAAGAACTCGGTCTTGATAATGACTCGGCAAGCTCTCTTACCTGATCGCTGCATCAAGTGTAACGAGCCGTCGGATCGAAAACTGAAACGTAATCTGTCCTGGCATCATCCAGCGCTCTACCTCGTGGTCTTAGCCGGCGTACTGTTTTACGCAATCCTGGCATTGATTCTGCGGAAATCGGCGACCATCGAGATCGGGCTTTGCGAGAATCATTCCGCTCTCCGAAAGCGCGACATGGTCATTACGTGGGCTCTTGGCCTGCTATCCGTCGGAAGCTTCTTCCTGGCTATACAGTTTGAGGACCTAACGTTCGCAGGGATTGGTGTCCTGTTAATCCTTGCCACTGCTGTTTATGGAATCGTGAGAGTTAGAGTGGTGACACCCACCAAAATCGACGAGAACCTGATCTGGTTGAAGGGATTTAACCGAGACTATCTCGCCGACCTTCCTGAGTGGCGTCCTTCCCATTAGATTCATCCGTGCCACGGTGGGATAGGAGGCGGAGATTCCAGTTTCTCGGCATCCGAGAAGCTCACTCTCAGTGGTGTCGTACGTCCAAAGATCTCAAGCTTGACTTTGAGGAGGGACTTGGATTGATTGATGCCCTCTATCTTTCCTCTAAACTCCGCGAACGGTCCCGACTTGATGCGGACGACGTCACCTAATCGATATACAAGTCTTTGGCGATCCATGAGCCCTCCCGCTTCCGTGTAGTTACCATCTCATTTCCGCAAGCCGCAAGAGTAGCTTCTCTGTCTCTTGCGGCTTGCGTGAATGTCTTATGCGAACAACTCGCGCTCGAGCACTGCCGCCTGCGAGTCAACCATACCGAAGACGTTCAACTCACCACAGCGAGTAAAGGCAAAATGCTTCACAACGTGCGCGAGTGCCGTGGGTTCAGACGAGGTTTGCAACGCTTCCATAAGCACGAACAGCGCCGCCGAATCGTTCAAGACTGCCTGCGCTCTTTGTTTCACAGCATCATCAATTGTGTTCGTCCTTGATTTTCGCATTGCGTGAGGTGTTTCGCGCGTCGTTGCGCTACTATGACTGGTCATAATCTTCATCCTTTCTAGGAAGGTTGAGGGTTTAGGGTCGGCGTTGTGTGCTAGCACAATCCGGCCCGCTTCTTTGTTGGTGGAGTGCCGGCACTATATCACATTTCAAGACGCACGGGTTCTAATTACTAGTCTAAATCACAACACGTCTGCATGTGCGCTAAAAATTATCGCCCATCATCTGGCATCACGATGCGGGCTTGAGTGTTGGCATAATGCTCTAGCAGATAAAGTAGCCCGCCACCATCAATCAGCTCAATCGGTTTATCCTTCACAAAATTGAAGGCGGCAGACCCATATCCGCTTGTTGTAACTAGAATTCCCTTGTTGGCTCCTTCGTTTTTGGGTAGATTCCGGTTCATCTGAGGTTAACGTCGGAGTTGCGAGACGAATGCGAACTGTAAATGCCGCCAGATACGTAACCCCGCTCCGCGAAGGTGGATCGCTGCCGGCCATCATCGAGGCGGACGATGACGGGATGTATGTGCTCAAGTTCCGAGGGGCGGGACAGGGGACGAAGGCGCTGATTGCGGAGTTGATTGCCGGAGAGTTGGCGAGGGCGGCGGGGTTTTTGGTGCCGGAGTTGGTTTTTGTGAATCTCGATCCGGAGATTGCGAAGACTGAGCCCGATCCCGAGATACAGGATCTGATCAAAGCAAGTGGTGGGTTGAATCTGGGGCTTGATTATCTGCCGGGATCGGCGATGTTTGATCCGGTGGCGGAGAAACTGGATGCGGAGCTTGCATCAAAGATTGTTTGGTTTGACGCTTATGTGATGAATGTAGATCGGACGCCGCGGAATGCGAACATGTTGATGTGGCACCGGCGGTTGTGGTTGATCGATCACGGTGCCGCCCTGTACTTTCATCATGCGTGGAAGGACATGGACCAACGCAGCAAAGATCCGTTCCCATTGATCAAGGAACACATCCTGCTTCCCTTCGCTAGCGCGCTCGAATCGGCTGACGAGGCAATGACGAAAGCGATCACCGAAGAAATAATAAAGAGCGTGGTGGGCCTTATTCCCGACGACTGGATGACGGACTCTCCATTCAGTACGACTGCGGAAAACAGACAGGCTTACGTCGACTACCTGATGAGGCGACTCGAAGCGCCTCGCAACTTCGTTGAGGAGGCGATTCGTGCCCGATAAATTCAGGTATGACTATGCTGTGATTCGTGTCGTACCAAAGGTCGATCGCGAGGAGTTTATCAACGCCGGCGTGATCCTCTCGTGTCCCGATCTCTCTTTTCTCGAAGCACGCATAAAGTTAAACGAGTCGCGACTCCTCGCTCTCGATCCAACGGTCGACCTAGATCTCGTCAAAAACCATCTGGGCACGATTCCGACAATCTGTCGCGGTGGCGATGGCGCCGGATCGATCGGGCAGCTACCACAGCGCCAACGTTTCCACTGGCTCGTCGCTCCGCGCAGCACAGTGATTCAGACCTCTCCAGTCCACACCGGCAGGTGCGCCGACCCCTCCGCAGCCCTCGAACATCTCCTGTCGAAAATGGTCTGACGCCTGTGTATTCCTGAAGTACAGTCGCGAAACTTTTGCTTAGTTTCCCCGCGTTTTTGACGAGGCGCACGAGTTGCTAGGATGTGTAAGCGAGAGGAGGAAGAGATGGAAGCAACCAGAGTTACTGTCGATGAAGTGAAGGAACGTATGGATCGTGGCGAGGCGTTCACATTCATAGACACGCGCAACCCAAAAGCATGGGCCGAGGCTGACACAAAACTGCCCGGCGCAATTCGAATTCCTGCAGATGAAATAGAACAACACCTCAATCAAATTCCTAGAGACCGCGCAGTCATCACTTACTGCACTTGACCGCACGAAGGATCAAGCGCCAGTGTGGCGCAAAAACTGATGGAACATGGTTGGAAGAACGTCCACCCGCTCTTCGAGGGATTCGACGCCTGGAAAAAAGCAGGTCTTCCGGTAGATCCAAAGGAGTAAGAACAGGTGAAGAGATTTTAAACAAGCGGGGGCCACGGATTAACCCGCCGCGTCATCCGTGGCTAGTAATCTACATAGTTAACACAACACGGAACCTCACGTTGCCGCTGTGCATTTGTTCGTAAGCTTCCTCAACTCGATCGAGCGGGTATTTTTCGATCATCGGATGGACGCCGCTCAACGCGCTGAACTCCATCGTGTCCTGTGAATCACGAGCGTTGCCCGAGTACCAACCACTTACCGCGCTACGACGCATGATCAGTGAGAATACGCTGATCGAAAGTGGCTCCGCGGGCGCTGCGGGGACAAGCAACAGTCCATTCGGCGATAAGCCGTCGACAAGCGGAGAGATCGCCTGCGCGCTCGGAGCGGTCGCGAGGATGACGCGCGCGCCACCGAGCTTTTGTAATTCAGCTACCGCATCCGTCGCGGTCGCGTCGATGTAGTGATGTGCGCCGAGCGTCTGCGCGAGTGTTTGTTTGTCGTTGCCGCGGTTGATTGCAACGGTGTGAAAGCCCATCTGTCGGGCGTACTGAACTCCGAGATGGCCCAGACCACCGATACCATGAATCGCGACCACGTCTCCCGCCCGAGCACCCGAATTGCGCAGCGCGTTGTAAACCGTAACGCCGGCGCACATGAATGGTCCGGCTTCTTCGGCAGGTACTTCATCAGGAATCGCTGCAATCGCATTTGCCGGCGCGATCATGTATTCGGCGTAACCACCATCGAAGTCGATGCCGGTGACCTTTCGATTGATACACATCGCGAAGTCTCCGCGACGACACTGCTCGCACACGAAGCAATGTCCACCGTGCCAACCAACACCGACGCGTTGACCCATACTCCAAACAGTCACATTGTCGCCCAGCGCATCGATGCGTCCGGCAATTTCATGACCGGGCACCCGCGGATACTGAAGTCCGGGCCAGATACCTTCTTTGACTAATGTGTCGCTGTGGCAAATGCCGCACGCCTCAACTTTCACGCGCACCTGCCCTACGCCGGGCTCCGGTATGTCGCGTTCGACCACTTCCCAATCTCCATTTGCTCTACTAATCTGAGCTGCTTTCATCCTTGTACCCTCAATGTCAATTTAGCCACGGATAACACGGATTAAATCCGGATACAATCCGTGTTATGCGTGACCTACAGTACTGACGAACTACACCACGATTGTTGGGGGAACTGTTGCCCGAAAGTATCGATCAATACCGCGATATTGTGAAGTGACCGCAGAAATCCACAGATTGCACAGATTCTGCAAAACAATCTGTGTAATCTGTGGATAGAATTGGAGACACCCTGCACTAATAAAGGAGTTGATTCATGTATCAGTCGAAAGCTTATTCTGCTGCGAGCAGAACGTCGCCGCTCGCTGTCAGTACGATTCCGCGGCGTGATCTGACCGCTCGCGATGTGCGGATTGAGATTCTGTTTTGCGGTGTCTGTCACTCGGATCTGCACGCCGTTCGGGATGAGTGGAACGAGTTTATGCCGACGGTGTATCCAATTGTTCCCGGACATGAGATCGTCGGTCGTGTTAGTGAAGCCGGATCGGCAGTGACGAAGCACAAGCCCGGAGATCTGGTCGGCGTGGGTTGTCTGGTTGACGCTGACCTAACGTGCAACGAATGTCATGCAGACCTCGAGCAGTTCTGTCCGAACAGAATTCTCACGTATAACGATCCAGACAGACATCTGGGAGGTGTGACGTATGGCGGTTACGCAGAGAGCATTGTAGTTGATGAACACTTCGCATTGCGCGTTCCTGCGAATCTAGATCCCCCCGGAGTCGCGCCGCTACTCTGCGCCGGTATCACAACGTACTCACCGCTGCGTTACTGGGGTGTGACCAAAGGGAAGAAAGCCGGCGTCGTTGGCCTTGGCGGACTGGGCCATATGGGCGTGAAGATCGCACATGCGCTCGGAGCACACGTCGTGGTCTTTACGACTTCGCCTGACAAAAAAGAAGACGCGCTCCGGCTCGGTGCAGATGAAGTCGTTGTGTCTCGAAATTCAGATGAGATGGAGAAGCATGCGGGTAGCTTTGACTTTATTATCGACACCGTATCTGCACAACACGACATCAATAGTTACCTCAGCCTGCTTGCTCGTGACGGCAACATCACGCTGGTTGGCGCGCCACCGGAGCCACTCAAAGTTAACGCATTCTCTTTGATCGGTGGCCGTCACAAGTTGTCCGGCTCAGCCATCGGAGGCCTGCGCGAGACACAGGAGATGCTCGACTTCTGCGGCGAACACAACCTCACTGCTGACGTCGAGGTTATTCCGATTCAGAAGATCAACGAAGCTTACGGGCGATTGGCGAAGTCGGATGTGAAGTACCGCTTCTCGATCGACATGGCTTCGCTTAGAGATGAGTAATCAGTTTAATCCGCGGCTACTTGATCTCGGCAATTCGCTGTTCGATTTCCGGAACGGAGCGGATCTGGAATTCGGGTTCGACGGTCTTCGCGAGCGTAAGGGCTTTTTCGTAAGACGCGCGCGCCTGTTCGGGTTGGTCCATCACACGAAGAATGTCGCCTAAGGCAAGCTGCGTTTGTATTGCGTCGGGGGCTAATGCAACTGCAGCCTGCGCTTCCTTCAGTGCCTGGTCCAGTTGCTTTGCCTGCGCGAGGTTCCGTGCCTTCTGTACTTTGCTGATCGCGGCCGCCAAAGACATGTCGAACCTGCCATCAAACACGAAAACACCCTGATCGATCACGGCTGTAGGCTTAAGCGACTTGAATTGTCCATACGGATCGAGCGAGCCAGGTCCGAATTCGACGCCCGACAAGTTGCTGGCGCTGATCAGCACCGGCCCACTTATCGACGTTGGTACATCGATCGGAACATTCAGCCACAACGTGCTAATCGTTGGCAGAGGTTTACACGGTATCCCGTAGTAGCTCGGCTCGGCGACACCCTCCGCGAAATACAGGAACCAACACTCTTTCACTCCACGTGCGTCGAGATACTGTTTGACGCTCTTCAGTTGTTGACCCCAATCAGAATTCGAGTCGGTTAGATACTTGTGAGTTTGCGATGGTCCACCCCAGAGTTCATTTGCATACGCAATATAGTTTGGAAACGCCAGCACAGATGAAACCGCGTGGACGAACAGAAGCACTCCAACAACGTACGCCCACCTCCGACTCGTCCGGATCAACGCCCACGCAGCAGCGCCAATGAGCACATAAAGAAAAACGTAAACGACCAAAATGTGTCGCACGCCAATGTTCATCCCCACAGTCAATGCGACGATTAAATAGAAAATCACGGGCACGAGCAGAAAGATGATTTCTCGCCAGTGGTTCAGCCGGCGAGTGGCAACGACACCGAGGCTCAATAGAAATAACGCGAGAACACCAACCGTTGATTTGATCAGAAAGGCAATTGGGAAGTAGAACCACACGTTGTGTGCGTACACCTTGCCCAGCACGTAGCTCGTGTAGTAGGTCGCGGTGAGTTTTACATCGACCAGCCCGTAGAGATACGACTCCGGAAGCGCATGCAGTCGAGCCGCGATTTTAATCGGCCATGCTTCGTACGGTTTCAAACCCTCAACGTACGCGGCCAGTGGCGGATTCAGTTGTAGACCGTTCGGTCGTGCGTCGTAGCGGAATCGGTAAGTGGACCACAGGACAACCCAGCCGATTAGGCCAATAACTACCAGCGAGCCTAACAGCTTGAGAGCTCGACGGCCATTCTTCTCGACGATGACTTCGCAGAGTGCAAGTAAGAAGAGGATTGGCAGTACTAACAGGCCGGTGTGTTTGACCGCCAGAACCAGTCCGACCGAAACGCCCGCAACAATCAGCCGCAAAGCCGAAGGAGACTTCACGAACCGGTAAAACATATACACGCTCAGGAACATGAAGCAGGCGAGTCCCACGTCTGTTGTGATCAGCGCGCCATGGGCCAGGAGGTTCGGATCGAAAGTCAGCAAAGTAAGTGCAATGAAAGCCGCACCCGGTCCAAACATTTCTCTTGTTCCAAAAAAGACAATCGACGCCGCAAGTAATGTCAGAATTGCTGCGGCGGTACGCGTGCGCGAGAGAATCTTGTCCGGATCATTCTGGTAGAGAAATTCCTTGCCGCGCAGAAACGCGTCCTCTTTAAAGAAGCGTTCTTCAAGAGCGGGAGTTTTCGGTTGTAGCGGCAATAGCGGCGCAGTCGAGAGCAGTTTCACGAGCGGCGGATGCTCTGGATTGAGGCCGTAATCGCCATGTGTCCAGGAGCGATATCCGGTAAAGATGTGATTCCCCTCGTCCCACGTTTGCGATTCTCTTCGAACCGAAAAGAACAGTTGAAGGCTGAGAACGATTAACAGAAAACAGAGCGCTGCGATTTGATATGGGTTTAGAGTCGGTTTCACAGGTTCGAAGGATGATACAGGATTTATTCGCGGTGGCGCATTTCCAATTCTTCTCTCTGGAACCTCTGTGTTCTCAGTGTCTCTGTGGTTATAGGATTGCACGATGCAACAACCACAGAGTCACAAAGAACACAGAGGTTGCACAGAGAAATCCCAAGCATCGGACTTCGTTGCTGGAATCACCAACGAAGGCTATCATTTTGTTGCATAAATTCCTTCGCTAAAAGGATGAGTAGCCGGTTCATGAACTGGGACGAGCTCGTGCAATCAAGTAACCAATCGGCAACCGACCCGCATTCCGCGCCATTTGTACTGAGCTCGAAGCCTCCTTTTTACCGCATTGATTGGACCAACAACAGCATCGAACCGCGCCAACCGATGTCGAGTAAGGATTGGGAGAACGTTTGCGCCGTAATCAGGGAGCTGGGACTTACTCGCATCAACTCAGGAGGCCTTATCGGCGATGACGATCTCGAAATCATTTCGCAGCTCGATCAAATCACCTCGCTTAATCTCGACGGCTCTAAGCGGTTAACAGATGAAGGACTCCGGCATCTTGGTCGTATGCCGCAGTTGCACGAATTGATCATGGGCGGCCAGATCACTGACCGTGGTCTGGAAGCGCTGAGCGGGCTGCGCGAGCTGCGCGTCTTTCAGATGTACTGGCAAGGCAACATCACCGACGAAGGACTCGCAAACCTCCGTCATTGTGATCACCTCGAGGAAGTCGATCTGTTGGGCTGCAACACAGGCGATGGCGCGATCGCGGCACTGGCGGGAAAACCAAATCTGCGTCGCCTTAAGACCGGGCGAAACGTTAGCGACGATGGACTCGCGCTGTTACCGCAGTTTCCCGCTTTCAAAACGTGGCAAGGTGAAGAACACCAATTCGGACTGATGTCGTTTAGCGCTAAACCTACGAATCTTCTCATCGATGGGCCATTCACGCGCAAAGGCCTCGATAACCTGCGTGGGCTCGACGGGCTCGTAGGTTTGAGTTTCTTCTGGCATACGACGCGTTTGCGCGGTGAGGATCTTCAACCGCTCGACGGCCTCTCGAACCTGGCGTACCTCGGTTGTCAGGGTGAACTCTGCAACGACGACGCGATGCGACACATTGCGGCTCTTCCAAAGCTTCGCATGCTGATGGGCCAGGGCACCGTCGCGACTGATGAAGGCTTCGGCTCTTTGAGTCGATCAAAAACTATTGAATACTTCTGGGGTCGTGAGTGTCCGAAGCTGAACGGCCCCGGCTTTGTCGCCCTCTCGCGGATGCCCGCACTAAAAGGCCTGGCGGTCAGTTGTAAGTTCGTCGACGACGCAGCGCTCGCGAGTTTGCCTGACTTCCCTTCTCTAAAAGAGCTCATGCCGATGGACGTGACCGATGACGGTTTTCGTCACGTCGGCCGCAGCACACAACTCGAGTCATTGATTCTGATGTATTGCCGCGAGACGACAGACGTCGCGACGAGTCACCTGACGAGTATGCCAAACCTCAGGAAGTATCATGCGGGCTACAACTTGATCAGCGACGCGACTCTGGAGATGCTGAGTCAAATCAAATCGCTCGTGGCAATCTCATTCGAAGGGTGCAGGTTCATCACCGACGCGGGCATTCCATTTCTAACTACCTTGCCACGTCTTCGCGAGATCTCAATCGGCGGGTGCCCGAAAGTCACGCGATCGGGTGTGAAAGGTTTTGCGAGCGACGTCCGAGTGAATTACGATCCGCGCTGATTCACTTTAAGTTCTCAAACTCGCGCTTCGCGTCAACCAGGATCCGCACGTCCTGATCGGCATCCTTCCAGAGCGTGAAGAAGTCCTGATACGACTTGCGCGCCTGGGCCGCGTCGCCCTGCATCGCCGAAGCGCGCGCGAGCGTCAGATGCGCGAGCGGCCACAGAATCGAAAGCGACCCCTGACCACGATGGTCCAGGATCTTTCGTGCTTCAGCAGCAGCCTGCGATCCCTGGCCCAGTTTCATGTAAACCATACTGCGCAGTGTTTGTGGTAAAAAAGCGGCGGCTACTTCGTAACGTCTCGTCGTTTCCAGCAGTTCAAGCGCAGCCTGGGAGTCGCCCTTGCGCAGTTCGATCGTTGCTTTGATCACCGGAAGCCACACCTGAGTCACCATCGTGTCTTTCGGATGTTTCTGCTCGAGCTCCTGAATCAGTTCTTCGACTCTGGATATATCAGATCGAAGGGCGAACACGAGCGCAGCGCGCGTGAGGACATTTCGATTGCGTTCGATCTTCAGTGCAAACACAGCCAATTGTGCCGATTCCTCAATCTCCAGCCACGCAGCGCGGAGCGCCTGATCCGCGTAATAGCTCGCAGCAACCTCTTTCGCATCTGCCCGCCCTGCGAGTTCAGTCGCAAGCTTTAGATGTTCAGTCGACTCACGCCACTTACCGCTAAACGCGGACGACTGGGCCAACCAGTACTCTGCTCGATATTCGTCGGTTCTACCTTTCGCCCATGCTGTCTGCTGTTGCATTCCCTGCGCATCACCATTGACGAAAGCGACCGTATAAAGTCGTTCACGAATACTCGTGCTATCCAACTTTTGTGCAAGTGCCTTATTGCATACGTCTCGGGCTTCGTCGAAGCGATTTAGTCCGATTAGGGCCTCTGCGAGGTTGCCGGGCCAGATAGTCGTGTTTGGATTCAGTCGCTGCGCTTCAGTCGTCGCCGCCACCGCCTTTTCATATTGGCCCGTGATCGAATAGAGGTTTCCTAAGTTGCCTGGGCCGCGAGACTCACGAGGATAGTTCCGCACGTAAGCCTGTTGCGCCTCGATCGCCTTCTCCAACTCACCAGTCACGATTTGATAGTAGAAGTAAGTGATGCGCGCGCGTTCATCTTCACTGACGCGGTTAGTCAAAGCGAAGGCCTTTGACAAACAGTCGGCGGCCAGCGCTGGCTGGTTCGTATTGGCGTATTGGAGTCCCAGTCCGAGCCACGCCGTAGCGAAGTTCGCATCCAGTTCGGTGGCATGTTTATAGAACTCGATGGCCTTGAAAAATTGCCCCCGGTCCTGTTCGCTTCTGCCGAGCGCGTAATCTTTCAGCGCTTCGAGCGACGAAGTGGTAACTTCCAGCTTCGCGTCAAACTTCTGGATCGAGCTCAACTCCTCACCCAGTTGCTCGCGCAATTCTTTCGCCGCACGCGAAAGTGCCTTCAGAACGTCGTCCTTACCTTCGGCTTCGACCTGGACCAGCGCCAGTTGATCGCCGGTTTGCCCGTTCAGCGCTTCGAGCGTGATCGAATAATTACGCTCAAACCTCACAATCGCGCCCGCGATGAACGCTTTCAAGCCTTGTCGCTGGCAGATCTCCCGCGCCCGCTCACGAGTAACGCGCTCGTCCGGCGAGAGACTCATGAGTTGCAAAGTCGCACGCGTCCGTGTTTCGGGAAAGATGTCGAGAAAGGGCGACTGCTGCAACTGCACGGCGAGGCCCTGCCGCAGCGTCCGATCGAAGACGTCTTCACCCGTCTTGTTGTCGAATTCAGTGAGAAGGATGGTGTCTTTGTCGGTCAGAAGCGCAACTCGCCTGCTCTTAACGTACAAGAACAGCGAGGCGATCACGGCCAGCGCTAACACACCCGTCACTATCGATGCGCCACGCTTGTGCAGCTTCACTTGATTTACGATGTACTCCGCACTGGAAACCGGATACGGCCCGCTTTGTTGTGTGCCGGCATTCGATTCCGACAAGCTTTGACCAAACGACGACTGATCGAAGATGGCGGTGCGATCGTCCTCAGCCTGATTCTCAAGTTGACGCTTGAGGTTCCGCATGTCGAACAACATGTCGGTAGTTGTCTGATAGCGCTCGTCCGGATTCTTTGCGAGGGCCTTATCGATGATGTGCTCCAACTGTTCGGGGACGTGTTTGACGAGTGTCGACAGCGGGGCATGAGGTTGCTCCTGAATCGCGACTATCTGCTGTAACAGGTCCTTTCCTTCGAACGGCACGTGGCCGGCGATCATTTCATAAAGCACGACACCCAGACTCCAGATGTCAGTGCGATAGTCGATCGACTTCAGCGCCAGGGATTGTTCGGGAGACATGTAACTCACTGTGCCCATCACGATTCCTGTCTCAGTGTGAAGTGGCGCGCTCGCGTCAGCTACCTGCTTAACGGGCTTGGCCAAACCGAAGTCGAGCACCTTCACGATGCCGTCGCGCCGGCGCAGCATGATGTTTTCAGGTTTGATATCGCGATGGATAACGTGCGACTCATGGGCTGCATTCAAAGCAGAGGCGATCTGAATACCGATGTCCAGCACCTCGTGAAGATTCAAATGGTTGCCGCTTAAGTGTTCTCGCAGCGTGACGCCCTCAACGTATTCCATCGCCATGAAGCGTGTTGAGTCGTGCACGCCAAACTCGTAGATCGTCAGAACGTTCGGATGATTTAGGTTGGAAACTGTTCTTGCTTCGCGGATGAAGCGCTGCATCCACTTCGGATCAGCCGCGACGTCGGCAGGCAGGAGCTTGATCGCCACTGTACGGTCGAGTTCGCTCGTGTCCTGGGCGAGGTAAACATGGCCCATCCCACCCGCGCCGATGTGCGCACGTATTTCGTAGCGGCCGAGTTTTATACCTTCAGCAAGTGACAATGGAGAATAATTTTAAAGCTTGGGTCGCGTATGGAACGTCGCGCGCTTCTTTTCAGGGCGTGCTCATCTTAATCGGATTTTATCGAGCACGCTAGACTTGTGGAAAATGCCCACCGATCACTGTATTAACAAAAACTCGCAACACTTATCACAAGAAAGCTTCGAACTCCGCGAGCGTGGGCCGCATCTGATCCAATATGACCAATGTCGATCGTTACATAATTGGGGGAATATTGCTGTGCCTGTTGTTGGTGGCCACTTCATGCGACGAGGGAACGCGCAACGAGTCGACGGCAACGGACACCGCTTCTGCCGCCGGAGACATCGCAAGCGGGGATCAACTCTACGGTCAACGCGAAGATCTGATGCAATTGCGCCGCGGCATAGTTTCCTTACGACAGGCTCTCACCAAAGATCCGGGAAACTACGATGCCGCGTGGAAGCTGTCAAAGTTCAACTACTATCTCGCCACACACACTCAAGATTCGAACGAGCGCGACGCTGCGTTTAAAGAAGGTATTAGCGCCGGCAAGACTGCCGTTCAATTGCAGAACGAAAAGCCGGATGGGCACTTCTGGCTGGGCGCCAATTACGGCGGCGCCGCCGAGCACTCCGCCATCCAGGGACTGGCAACCGTGAGTGACATTCGCAACGAGATGCAAACAGTGCTGCGTCTGGACGAGGGATATCAGAACGGCAGCGCGTACATGGTGCTCGGCCTGGTCTATCTCAACGCGCCTAGCATTGTTGGTGGCGATCCAAAGAAGGCAGTGGAAGAGATGGAGAAGGGCCTGCCCTTCGGCGAACCCAACGCGTTCCTTCATCTACACCTCGCCGAAGCGTACAAGAAAGTCGGCCGCAACGACGACGCCCGCAAAGAAATCAAAAAGATCCAGTCAATGACCCCAGATCCCAACTACCAACCCGAATACAAAGAGGCGAGCGCGGCCGCTCAAAAGCTGCTCGACCAGATCGATCACGGCGACTCCGCTACGTAGTCCCGGCGCTGGAAAAACGGACTACGGTACCCAATTAATTCCATCTACTTTCCACGTGCTGCGATCGTCGAACGTCGCTTCTATCAGAGTCAGTTTCGCAGCACCCTCGCAGCCCATCCTTTCGTCAGTCCATTGATTCAATGGACCATTCAGAAGAGTGAATGGCCGGTAATAAGAACCCGGTCGCACGCCTCCGTGATTTAAGCCCATGCCATTTAGGCTGTACAACACACGCACCTTCTTGTTGTCTTCGAGAGCAACGCAGCCAAAGAATACCCACTCGATTCCTTTCGAGGATCTGTTAACCAGTACTGCTTCACTCACACCCTCAATGACGCGGTATTCAGCAGCCGCTGGAGCACTCGGTAGATCAACCCACTGGGCTGGTATCGTTGCTGGTGGAATCCGCTCGGGCGGTTTGGCTGGTGCAGTGCTCTGTATGGCCCACAATTCTTTGGCCGTCTGTTTACAGGATTCAGCTTCTTCCACTCGTCCGGCCTTCTCGTAAAGACTCGCAAGCTGTGTCAGAACATTCGGCTCGAGCGAACGTAGACCAGCGGACCGGCTCATGGCCAGCACCTGCTGAAGCGTTTCCATTGACGCGGTTTCTCTTTTCATCTGCCACTGGCGGATTCCGAGTGAAAACAGAGTGTAGGCTTGTGTCGCGATGTCGCCCCGTTGGCGCCAGTACTCAGCCTCGCGTGTGAGTCGATCGACGACGCGGTCGTACTCGCCGAGAACGGTATAAATCCGTGTAAGCTCCTCGACTCCTGCCCTGAGCCGGTTGTCATGACGAACCTCGCGCCACATCTCAATCGCCTTCTCGAGACTCTCAGCAATTTGCTTGTCTGCTTCGGCCAAGAGCTTGCGGTCACCACCCTCCTGCACCTTCTGATACGCCTCACCCTTCTTCCGCTCAGCCTGCGTGACGAGCCTCCCCGCCTCCCTCAGAATCTCCTCCCGCGAGCGCTGCTGAGCGTGAACAGGCGGAATCAGAGTTAGAAGAAGTCCGACAATAAGTGAGCAGAGAGTGACTGATTTCATCAACCGCTCCTCTAGAATCAAATGGATCGTCGCAGTGTTAAGTGATTCATGGGATGAGAATCATGGTCAACAAGATGCACCGGCAACAAGTCCATTAGTATTGACCCAGAAACGTGGTTAATCTCATAATGCGGCTATGACCGAGAAAGAGATCGTGCTTGAAACTATCCGCGCCTCACCTGACGACTGCTCGCTCGAAGAGATCGCAGAACGCATCGAGTTTATGGCTGCGGTCCAGAAAGGTCTCGATCAACTCGACAAAGGCGAAGGCATTCCTCACGACGAAGTAAAAAGACAGCTAGCCTCATGGCTTACAAATTGATTTGGTCTCCCGCTGCTCGCGACGACCTTCACGGGAAAGTAGATCTCGAAGCGCAGTCGGACCATCAATTGTCCGCAATTCTCCTCGGTCAACGGCATCGATCCGTTCCTCTGATTCAGCTGCCCAATTTGATTCGATCTCTTCGACGCGCTCGGCACTGCGGTGGACGAGTTCTTCCTGGATGGGTGTAAGGCTCATACGCGAATGATTCATGCGAATGTTGGCATCTGTTAACGTTAAGGCTTGCGGCGATTTTCGTAGAACTTGCTGTAACTCGCGCGCAAGGTCGGATCGAGGCGGAAGGCGGTTTCGAAGTCTGGGGCGTAGTCTGACTTTTTCTGTAATACCTTAACCACGCCGCGGCTGGCATAGGCTAACGCGTGCGATGGGTCGAGTTCGATCGCTTTGGTGTAGTCGGCGAGCGCTCCTTCCAGATCGTTCTTCTTTTGTTTTGCTGTCCCTCGTCCGAAAAACACTGAAGCATCGGTGGCTTCAAACTCGAGCGCGCGTGTGTAGTCCGCGATAGCTCCGTCGAAATCTCCTTTTTCGATCAGTGCGACGGCGCGACTAACATTCGCTCGATGAAACTCAGGCATCAGCGTCAACGCTGCGGAAAAGTCTTTGATCGCGGCGTCAGTTTGTCGTTGGTTTTGCAGCGCAACGCCGCGGTTGTAATAGAAGGTCGCGTCCTTGGGCCATAGTTCGATCGCCTTTGAATAATCAGCGATGGCTCCTTCCGCATCGCCCTTACCGATTCGTGTATTCCCACGTTCGTTGTAGGCGCGAGCAAACTTCGGCTCGAGCTCGATGGCGTTGCTGAAATCCGCAAAGGCCGCGTCAAGATCTTGCTTCGCATACTCGGCGATGCCACGGTTGAAATAGTTTTCAAACGCAGCCGGTTGCACCTGGATCGCGTTACCGTAATCGGCGATCGCAGCGGCAAGATCGTTTTTCGCCATGAAGGCATTCGCACGATTGTTGTAAATCGTTGCCTTCACTACAGGTATGGCCGGCAAGGTGAGCGCTTTCGTGTAGTCCGCAATTGCACCGTCCAGGTCGCCGCTATTCTGTCGATCGAGACCGCGATTGTTGTAATCCTCGGCTGTTTTGGGGTTCTGCGACGCGATCTCAGCCGCGACGAGTGTAGCGGTCCAGAAGGCGCACGATATCGCCATTGCGAGGGTCAAAAGATACTTTGCTCTGTTCACAGTCATGAGGTTGCGGTCTGTTATACTCCAGAGTAACGGAAAGAGCGAAACCCGCCGACTACACCGGCGTTCTTAATGAAATCTAAAAATCCAAGGTAATTATCAAGGTAAAGCCATGAGGACGAGCGTCGCACTTGGACCGGGTCAGAACCACCACGCGGTAGCGGGTGGGTACTGACTGTGTCCAAGTTGAAACCCTGTGGGCTTCGACCACGTAAACCACTGTTCAAATTTTACCCATGAAAGAGGTGTTTATGCGTTCAACCGGCCACTGTCGCCGCTCGCTTATCGGGTTCTTGATGCTCTCAGTCCTAATGTTTGTCGCACTTGCGGCGCCGGTGTGGGCGCAGAGTCCGCCGCTGATTGACCGCGAAATTTTATTTGGCGACCCGGAGATCTCGGGCGCGCAGATTTCTCCTGACGGAGCCTTCATCGCATTTATCAAACCGTTCAAAGGCACACGCAATGTCTGGGTAAAGAAAACTGCGGAGCCATTCGACAAAGCGAAACCAATCACGGCCGACACGAAACGACCCATTCCCAGTTACTTCTGGTCTCGAGATGGCAAGTTCATTCTCTTCGTCCAGGACAAAGCCGGTGATGAGAACTACAACGTCTACGCAGTCAACCCCGCGGACACGCCGGCTTCGGGACAAGAGGTACCCACGGCTCGCAATCTCACCGACGTAAAAGGTATCCGAGCGGTTATCTATTCGGTACCGCGCAGTGAGCCCGATGCCATCTACGTCGGTATAAACGACCGCGACGCCGCCTGGCACGATCTCTACAAAGTAAAAATCTCCAGCGGCGAACGCACGCTAATCCGCAAAAACACCGAACGCATCACCGCCTATTATTTCGATCTGAAGGACCAGTTGCGACTCGCGACCAGAGCGGCCGAGAACGGCGACACGGAAGTGTTGCGTGTTGACGCAGACAAGTTTACGAAGGTTTACAGTTGCAATGTGTTTGAGACCTGTGGACCGATTCGCTATCACAAAGACGGCGAGCGAGTTTACTTCCAAACCAACAAGGGCAGCGGCGTCGATTTGGTTAGTCTCGAACTATTCAATCCCGCCACCGGCAAAGAAGAGGTGGTTGAAACGGATCCTCTGAAACGCGTGGACCTCGGCAATGCACTATTCTCAGAAGTTTCCGATGATCTGATTGCCACAACTTACGACGACGAACATGAACGAGTTTACTTCAAAGACAAGGGCTTCGAAGCTGATTACAAAAACCTGCAGAAACAACTTCCCGGCAAGGAATTCAATTTCGCATCTTCGACCAAAGATGAAAAGCTATGGATCATCGGTGCAAGCGCCGATACGGATCCCGGCTCAACCTATCTGTACGATCGCGGCAGCAAGAAGCTGACCTTGCAGTATCAGATACGCGAGAAGTTGAACCGCTCGTATCTGGCTCCGATGAAGCCTGTCAAATACCCGTCGTCTGACGGTTTGGAAATTCCGGCTTATTTAACCTTGCCTAAAGGCGTCGAAGCGAAGAATCTGCCCGCAGTGATCTTCCCACACGGTGGTCCATGGTATCGCGATAGCTGGGGCTACAACGGGTTGGCACAGTTTCTCGCCAACCGTGGTTATGCTGTTCTGCAACCGAATTTCCGTGGTTCGACTGGTTACGGCAAGAAGTTTATTGACGCCGGAAACAAGCAGTGGGGCGACAAGATGCAGGACGACCTGACCTGGGGCGCGAAGTATCTCGTCTCTCAGGGCATCGCCGATCCCAAGAAGATCGGCATCATGGGTGGGTCGTATGGCGGCTATGCGACGCTCGCGGGAGTCGCGTTTACACCTGATGTTTACGCGGTTGGTGTTTCGATTGTTGGACCATCAAGTCTAATCACGTTGCTCGAATCGATTCCGCCGTATTGGGAGCAGGGTCGAAAGCTTTTCAACGAGCGCATGGGTGATCCCAACACGCCTGAAGGAAAAGCGCAGTTGTTGCGGCAGTCGCCTTTGACTGCGGCTGCAAAAATCAAAACGCCGCTGTTCGTGATCCAGGGCGCTAACGATCCGCGTGTTAACAAACGCGAGTCAGATCAGATCGTGATCGCGCTAAGGGATCGAGGATTTCCGGTTGAGTACATGGTGGCGCCGGATGAAGGGCACGGCTTTGCTCGTCCGGTAAACAACATGGCGATGTTTGCGAGTGCTGAGAAGTTTCTTGCGAAATATCTGGGCGGACGTTATCAGGAGAGTATGACTCCTGAGGTGTCGCAGCGTTTGAGCGAAATCACAGTCGATCCAAAGACGGTGACGATGCCAAAGATGGTGACCGCATCCGCCGAGACGCCGAAACCGGCAGTCGACCTGCGCCCAGGCACTTACAACTACAAGGCGTCGATTGCTCTCGGAGGCCAGGAGATTCCGCTCACCTTACAGACCGACATTAAGGAAGAAAACGGAGCATGGACCGTCAACGAAACCGCGCAAACTCCGCAAGGCCCGATTGTCGATGTCAGTACGATCGAGAAAGGAAGTCTGGTACTGAAGCGTCGCCGGATCCAGCAAGGTCCAATAACAATTGAAATGAACGTAGCGCCGAATAAACTGACCGGCACCACGAACATGAACGGTGAGTCGAAACCGATTGACGTAGATCCCGGTGGTGCTCTGTTTGCGGATGGGGCCGGTGCGTTTGAAGTGATTGCTTCGCTGCCGCTGGCCGATGGTTACAGTTTGAGTTTTCGCAATTTCGACGTGATGAAGCAAAAGCCGCAAATGAAACAGTTGAAGGTTGTGGGGACCGAGAGCGTCACTGTTCCGGCAGGAACGTTCGACGCATATAAGTTGGAGATTGTTGCCGCAGACAACGATGCAGACAAGCAGACTGTTTGGATCGATAAAGGAAGCCGGAAAGTGTTGAAGATCTCTGCGGTGATTCCGAGTCTCAACGGCGCAGTGCTGACGTCAGAATTAAAGCCGTAAACCTGGACACATTTAGAACCACCACGCGGTAGCGGGTGGGCACGCCGTAGGCCACGAAAGATTAGTAACCGATCGAGCCTACGGCGTACCCACCCGCTACCGCGTGGTGGTTCTAACCTTATCCAAGTACGCTTCCCATAATTTTTGTTATACTCACGCTCGACCTCGCAAGCATCTTGAACGAACTCACGAAAGAAGGCCTCTATATTCATCAAGGAAAAAATTATGTCCGACGAAACAACCCCCAAAAAGAAATGCTTTGTCGTGATGGGATTCGGCACTAAGACCGATTTCCAACAGCAAAAGGCGTACGATCTGGACAAGACCTATCGCACCATCATCAGACCGGCAGTAAATGACGCCGGTCTTGAATGCATCAGGGCCGACGACGTGGTCCATTCAGGGATCATCGACAAGCCTATGTATGAATTGCTGCTGGGTGCCGACGTTGTGGTCGCCGATCTATCGACATCCAACTCCAACGCCATCTACGAGCTGGGCGTCCGTCACGCTTTGCGACCATGCACGACCATCGTCATCGCCGAAAAGAATTTCAAGTTCCCTTTCGACATCCATAGTTTGTTGATACGGACTTACAAACATGGAGGTGAGTATATCGACGCGGAAGATGCCGCCAATGCGCGAGAGGAGCTGGCGAAGGCGATCAAGAAACTCGTCGACGAGAACGAGGTCGATAGTCCCGTCCACACTTTCCTCCCATCTTTGCGCTCGAAGCCGGGTGAAGACACAGACGCTCAACCGGGTGTTATGTCACCAGCCGCACCCGTGGCAGCGGAAGATCAAACAGCGACTCTTTTGATGAAAATGTTTCGCGAGGCACGGGCCGCATCCAACTGGGCCGGAGCGAAGATGGCCCTGGAACAACTTAAACTAAAGATGCCGGGCGACCCGTTTATCACGCAACAGTTGGCTTTCGTTATTTACCAGGGCAAGCAGCCGGATCGCAAGACCTCGCTCACTGAAGCGAAGACCATCCTGTCGGAGTTAAATCCCAAAACCAGCAACGATCCCGAAACTCTTGGAATCTGGGGCGCGATCCACAAGCGACTATGGGAATTGGATAAGCAAAAGGAAGATCTCGAGGAGTCGATTCGCTCCTACGGGAAAGGATTTCACCTCAAGGACGATTACTACAACGGTATTAACTACGCCTTCATGCTCAACGTGCGCGCAGGCGAGGCGACAACTCCCCAACGTGAGGCAATCGCCGACTTCGTGTGGGCAGAACGTGTGCGACGTCGTGTTATCGAGTTGGCCGAGGAGCGACTCAAGGCCGGCGTAAAAGATGACAAAGGTAATGTCGATCGGGAGCAGCTTTTCTGGCTGCGAGCAACATTGATCGAGGCTCTGTTGGGAATCGGCGAGTCAGCACGCGCTGAGACGGAAAAGAACGAAGCCATCAAAGAGGCTCCGGAAGCATGGATGGCCGGGTCTCTGGAAGACCAGCTTGCCAAGCTCAATACGCTGCTGACCAAGGCGCCCTAAGAATCGCTTTTAGTACCAACGAAAAACGCGCAGGATGTTCGAGAAATCGTCGGTCCAGACATCTGATTCTGCGCGTCCTGAAAGCGCTCGCCAGCGAGGGTTTTGGGCCAACACGTCCAAGGCGGGTGAGTGCTGCGCCATGACGAGCCACTCCGAAGGATCCTTGCCTCTGACCGGGTCAAACTCTCCGTCAGCAAAACTGAGACTCGTTGCACTATTATGCGCAGCCAGATCTGCAAGAACCGAATTGAGCCTGAGACTACGATTGGAAATATGAAACGCCAGCATCCCTCCGGTCGCCAGCTTCGACGTGTAAAGCGAGATTGCTTCCTGCGTCAGGAGATGGACCGGAATCGCGTCGGAGTTGAAAGCGTCGAGTACGATGAGACCATAATGGTTATCGGGCGCATTCTGCAGTTGGAGACGAGCATCACCCAGGATTATCTGGGTTGGACCAACCGCGCATTTCTGCAGGTAAGTAAAATAATTCGTGTTTTGCGCAATGCTGATAACCGCGGGATTGATCTCGTAGAAAGTCCAACGCTGCTCCGGTCGCGCGTAGCATGCCATTGAACCGGCGCCTAATCCGACGATCGCAACATTCGGCGAGGCAGGATTTTGGTTGAAGGCGTCGAAGATCTGTCCGAGCGGTCCCTCGCGATGAAAGTATGAGAGCGGCTCGGTCTGAAGACTGGGATTGACAAACTGCCGGCCATGAATCGTATTGCCATGTAAAAGGGTGTGAGTGGCGCCTGATGGATCGAGCCTGACGCTCAACGTTCCGAAGAAATTCCGCTCGTCGTGCAAGGTGCGGTTCTGAGTTTCGGTATAGACGACGCTTGCCAACATGACCGCACCGAGTGCGAGCGCAAACCGAACCGGCCGGCTGCGGAAACGGTGATTGATCATCACCAACGGGATTCCAAAAACAATCGCCACCGCCACGGCCGGCCGAACGTCATACTGATTAATCAGGAAGACGAGTGTCACCGTGACCACTCCCGCGCCGACCGGCAACAGAAAATCCAACAAACGGTCACGCGACGAATCCACCGTGGTCTCGCTCGGTCTCATTAAACAGGCAAGCACAACTACCAACGGATACTCAACCAGGGTCTTGAATACGATCGGAGCTATCAAGGCGTTGAAAAGACCTCCCAGCATCCCTCCGATCGCAACGCACAAGTAGAATTCGGCGAGGCGCGTCGCACCTGGTCTATCACTCGCCAACTTGCCGTGACATACCAGCGCGGCAGCGAAGAAAAAGCAAAGGTGTAACAGCACGATGGCGGTGGTCGGTTCAGTCGCGTTTGCAGAAAGCACGAGAGTAAGTAGCAACGCCAAGCCGCCGAGCGCGGTACTTGTGACTCTTTCGGACAGTAAAGTCTTGCGCGCGAAGGCGAGCACGAAAGTCATGAGGTAAAGCGCCAGCGGAATGGTCCATAGCAGAGGCGTTGGAGCGATTTCAGTCGTGATGTAACTCGTGACACCAAACAGCAAGCTCGACGGAATAAAAGCCAACAGGATCCAGTAGAGGCGCCGCTTAAACAGCAGTGGAGTTTTCTGAACTACCGGATCTTTCTCGGGCCGCGACGACTTCCACAGCAACACCACACAACCCAGATTCAACACAAGGAAGACAACAAACCCTACAACCCATAGCCAGCTCTGGCGAGACAGTTTGATATTAGGTTCCAGCAGTAACGGATAGCTGATTAACGCCAGTAGACTGCCTGCATTACTAACAGCAAACAGGAAGTAAGGATCTTTCGCCGAAACGTGACTTGTGCGCGTAAACCACTTCTGCAACAGAGGGCTGGTCGTCGAAATCAGAAAGATCGGCAGCCCGATCGCCGATAGCAGGTAAGCGAAGAGCCACAGAGCGGGATACTTTTGTTCCGATACGGACCCGAAACCTCCAACGAGTGGAAAAGGCAAGTAAAGAGCTGACAGAAGAAGGAGGATGACGTGTAGAACTGCCTGCCTGCGTGGTCCTAGCCACGCGGTTGTAAACAACGCGTACGAATACCCCGCGAGGAGGAGCACCTGAAAAAAGAGCATGCAGGTGGTCCAGACCGCCGGAGTTCCACCGAGTCGCGGCAAAAGCATCTTGGCGATTATCAGTTGAACCCAAAACAGCAGGAGCGCGCTGAGAAAGATCGTGGTGGCGAATACCAAAAATACCGCCCGGGAACCCAACAATGTGTTTACTGACGATGCTGGCAGAGTAGACGGCGGCAGTCTCATGTTTGGCGGCATATTAGTCTGGAACGGTGAGGATTCCTAACAGTAGCGAACACGACGTTTAACTCTCACAAAAATGAGAAACATTTTAGAGCCAGGTGTCATTAAGAGCAGGTGTCCTATTAATTTGATCGAGTCGGTCAGAGAGGGTCGGGGTCTGTCGCATATAGGGCGTCCTTCAAGCGTTAAGTCTATTTCAGCAACATTGGAATCAACCAAATGAAAGGAGTAATACCATGATATTACGTCATGTGGCGGTCGTTTCGGAGACGGAGAATATTTCCTTTAAAGAACTGAGCACCGTCAGTGCCGCTCTCCAGAAACAGGCAATGCGTGATTTGGGACCAGTCTGGAACATACAGGCAACCGTAGACGCATTCGCGGACCTTGAAGATGTGCCCGTAGGCACATGGCCAATCATTATCGAGGAGGATATTGACGAAGATGGTGCGGCTGGTGTGCATGAAGATACTGACGGCCAGCCCTTTGCCCTGGTCACGGCGGAGGAAGGCTGGTCTATGACGGCTAGCCACGAACTGATTGAAATGTTGGTGGACCCGTTTGGCAGACGTATAACGGAAGGTCAATCACCGAAACCGGGCCAGGGGCGCGTCCAGTTTTTGGTAGAACCCTGTGATCCGAGTGAAGCTGCTGAGTTCGGGTACGTCATCAACGGAGTATCGGTCTCAGACTTTTACACACCGAAGTACTTTTCTACGGTTTTCAATCCGGCTGATCGGTACAGTCATACCGGAGCAATAAAGCAGCCCCGTCAGGTGTTGAAGGGTGGCTATTTGAGCTGGCATGACCCGGTAACAGATCATTGGTTTCAGGAGACCTTCTTTTCAGGCAACAAACCAAGGTTCAAGGACCTGGGTAGGTTGACTGCCGCCGCCAAGAGCTTTCGGCGACAGATTTATGATGTGACGAAGGAAGCGTTTAGCGTTCGGCGTCCGAAGGGTAAACAACTAAAATCCGTCACGAGCGCGCTCACAGCCGCAGCGGCGCCGATGAACTCCAGAGCGACGCTTTGGAGAGAACAAATCGCCAGCATCAAAGCGGGGCAAACCTAAGCATCCACATAGATTTTCTGACATGGAAGGTCTAGGATTAAGGGCGGACAAGGAGGTGAGGTACCGTGGCTACAGATGATGAGGCCGCCAGGAAGAGCAAGGCGGAAAAGTTACGAGCGCAAATCTCCAAGTATAAAAAAAAGGATGAAGCGTGTGAGGACGAGAAATCTTCCGACTCCGAAGAACCGCAGAGCAAATCGCCGGCTGGTAAAAGTCCCAGAGACTTCATCAACGAACGAATGCGTGAGTTGGGCGAGGAGCCTAAGTAACTGGTGATCGTGAGTGCGAGCGGAACGTAGTTCCGCTCGCGCAGATCACTAATCTACTCTCAACCCGGCTTCGCTACCGCTTCGCCACCTGAACCTTCGTGCCGTAGTCGAGTGAGGCATAGAACGTTCCCCTGCCCTGCGGCGTCAAATCCATCACATTCCAAATCGGACTCAACTCGTCAATGCCACGTTCTTTGATGGCATGGTCCAATCCTGGATGAACGCTGTAGAAGTGGCGCAATGTGCCGTCGCTCTCTCGAGTGAAAACTGAAATCGTCGAGTCCTGGTGTCCTTCGCGATCTTCGCTGCCGAGATCGTATTTGAAAGTGCTTTCACCGGCGCTCAACAGACGCAATCTGTCCCAGCCGCGCTCGCGGGCATACGAACGCAAAGTGGACGGATCGGCCGCTGCGACGATCGCTAAGTCAACATTCTGAG
Source organism: Acidobacteriota bacterium (assembly GCA_046733695.1). Taxonomy (GTDB): domain Bacteria; phylum Acidobacteriota; class Blastocatellia; order Pyrinomonadales; family Pyrinomonadaceae; genus PSRF01. The sequence continues at coordinate 2,172 of JBKPPU010000057.1, read as the reverse complement.
CCAGATGGTGAGCAACGCCATTGAAGCCGTCGATCCAGGCGGTGCACATCGGACATGCCCTGGTCTGTTTCTTTCCAAACATGAACTGATAGATTACGAGGGAACGATCGGGCGCGGTGAACAATTCGCTCATCCGAACTTTCGTGACCGGTGCGTCGCCGTCGTTCAGCGAGGCCGGACCTTCAAGAAACTCGTAGTCCTGAATCGGCGCACCTTTTGGAAGCCCGCGGCGCAGCTCCGCAACGCGTTCACGCTGTCGCATAAATTCAATCTCCGCGAGTCGCAACTCTTCACGCTTAGCCAGGTATTCGGCCGGCTCGTTCGTCAGATTCGTTTGACGATATGTGCCATCGATCGTTTCGTGGACCATTACAGTTCCCTGCCTTTCACTGCCGCTGAATATTTGTTTTAGGGGTCAACGAATTTTAGCTTCAATTGCTTCATTCGTCACACTGCTCCGTAGTATAAACTTCCGTTGTTCTCTTAAACCTCTAGAGAAGGAACTCACCAATGCTCTCTTCAGCGACAGCACTTCGCCGCAAGCTTGCCTCGACTTTAGTAGTTCTCCTGTCGAGCGGCCTGACGTTGTCAGCACAGACCAACGTCAGGTCGCGGGCACCTGAACAAAAAACAGCCAGCTACTTTGAATCGATCCGAAAGTCACCGCCGAAGCAATTGGCGTTTCTGTTGAAGATGCCGAAAGGCGGAGATCTACACAACCACCTTTCGGGTGCGGTTTACGCAGAGCATTACATTGAATGGGCGGCACAAAAAGGATTGTGCGTTAACAACAGCACTATGGCGTTGGCCGTCCCGGCATCGCCATCGACGTGCAATACCGGGCAAACACCTGCGAATACAGCGCTGACAAATTCAGTGCTGTACCGTCAGATGGTCGACGCATGGTCCATGCGCAACTGGCAGCTTTCGGGACAAAGTGGGCACGATCATTTCTTCGATGCTTTTGGCAAGTTTGGAGCAGCTACGTACGACAACAGCGGCAAGATGCTGGCCGAGGCCGTGAAGAGTGCCGCTCGCGGAAACGTTTTTTATGTCGAGCTGATGTTAACTCCGGACGGAACGCCGACGGGCGTGGTCTCCAGTCAGATCGGTGAAAAGGTCGGCTGGGATGGAAACTTCCAAAGTACGCTGAACAAGCTGAAAGCAAATGGAATCGACACTGCAGCGGCGGTTGGAATTAAGAACATCCAGGACATGGAGGCCCAGAAGAACCAAATCTTGAAGTGTGGCACGCCGCAGGCGGAAGCGGCCTGTCTGGTTACGACTCGCTACGTGGCGCAAGTATCGCGAAACAGCTCGCTGGGTCAGGTCTATGCGCAGATGGTGACCGGTCTGGCACTCGCGAACGATCCGCAGTCCAAAGTGGTGGCGACGAATTTGGTGCAGGGCGAGGATGGTCTTAACTCGATGCAGTATTTTGCGTTGCACATGCAGATGTTGCAGTTTCTGCGGCCGCTCTATCCGCGAGCCAAAGTCACGCTGCATGCAGGTGAGCTTGCTCCCGGACTGGTGACGCCAGACGGTTTGATGTTTCACATTCGCGATTCAGTCATGGTTGCTCGTGCCGAACGCATCGGACACGGCGTGGACCTCATGCACGAAACCGATCCTTATGAACTCTTGAAGGAAATGGCACGCCGGAATGTGATGGTAGAGATCTGTCTGTCGAGCAACGATCTGATTCTCGGAATCTCTGGTGCTCGCCATCCGCTGGCTACCTACATCGAGTACGGCGTGCCCGTCGCATTGGCCACAGATGATGAAGGCGTCGCACGTTCGGAGATTTCGATGGAGTACCTGAAAGCGGCTGAGGACCAGGGTCTCGGATATCTTCAACTCAAGACGATGGCCCGCAACAGTCTGCAGTATGCGTTTATTGCCGGAGAGAGTTTGTGGAGCGAGGGTCGAAAGTTTGTCCCCGTCGCGCAGTGCGCGCATGACGTCGAGGAAATGAGACTCACTTCGAACAGTTGCCGGCAGTTCTTAGCAGGCAACGAGAAGAGCCGGCTGCAGTGGCAACTCGAGCAGGACTTCAATGCATTTGAACGCACGTGGTGACGCGTGGAACGTACTGTAGGGGCGGCCCACCCGTGCCCCCCCGCGGTGGAAAGAAAAAATTGGGGATTTATTTTTTATATTTGTTTTAATATA
>JBKPPU010000056.1:0-20822 GCA_046733695.1 Acidobacteriota bacterium | reverse complement strand
TTGCTTACACGGCGCGGGCGATAAACCAAGCTTTGGGAGGAGCTTGGTTTTACGTGGTCTGAGGCCGATGATGTGCGCGGTGATTAGCTGCCCCTTCTGGGCGGGGTGGCTTAATAAAATCACCGCGCACACCCCAGCTTCAACCGATTCTAATTACACACACAATAAAAAAGCTAAGACCCGGACATCCGGGGTGTCTTTTTGACAGGATTACGAGATTTTCAGGATTGACATGTAAATCCTGTTTATCCTGAAATCTTGTCCAAACTAACTCTCGACGAAGTCCACCTTGACCGGGTTCGGAATAATATTTTTCTTGTAGCCCTCATCCAGCAGCAGTCGCACTGCCTCACGGCCCCGGTCGGTGTAATCCAGGGTCAGGTCGTTTACCCACATCGCTACAAATCGATCGGCCAGCTCGGGATCCATATCTCGCGCAAACTGCATCGCGTACTGAAGCGCATCTTCGCGGTGCGTCAGCGAATAGTTGATGCTTTCCCGCAGCAGCTTCGAGACCTCCCGGATTCGTTCATTTCCCAGGTTCCGCCGAATGGCATTCCCACCCATCGGCAGCGGCAGTCCATGTTGCTTGTGCCACCATTCGCCAAGGTCAAGCACTTTGTGTAGACCCTTGGATTCAAAAAATAGTTGGCCTTCGTGAATCAGCAAACCGGCGTCACAGGTGCCATCCTGAACCGCATCGATGATTTTGTCGAAAGGAACAACCTCATATTTGAAATCTGAGTTGAAGATCCGCAGCGCCAAAAAAGCACTCGTCAACTTTCCCGGAATTGCGATCTTGAGATTGGGAATGTCGTCAGGTGTAGCCGCCTCGCGCGACACGACGATTGGTCCGTAGTTATCACCGATCGACGCGCCGTGGGGAAGCAGCGCGTACTTCTCGTGAATGTACGCGTAAGCATGAAAGCTGATGGCGGTGACGTCGTACGTTCCGCGCATCGCTTCCTCGTTCAGGGTTTGAATGTCTTTGAGAAGGTGTTCGAAGTTCAGATCCCCAGTGTTCAGTTTGTGTGTCGCCAGACCATAGAACATGAACGCATCGTCGGAATCCGGTGAATGTGCAAGAGTGATAGTTTCTGACATAAATATTGTTAGACCATGCTGACGATGCGGTTGTACACCGTGTCGCGTTCAATCGCCTCGAACCCAGCTTCTTGAATTAGCCCGATGAGCTCGGTCTTGCTCATCTTCACGGCATTGTTGGCTTCGACTGAGTAGCTCGTGGTCAGTTCACCGCCGTCGGTTATCGTTCCGTCGATATCATTGGCGCCATAATGGAGCGCCACTTGGGCCAGCCGTTTGCCGAGCATCACCCAGTAAGCTTTGATGTGATCGAAGTTGTCGAGCAGCAGGCGCGAGACGGCGATCGTTTTCAATGAATCAACGCCGGATGGACCAGGCAAGTGGGCCAACTGCGTGTCAGGCGGATAAAACGCCAGCGGTATGAAGCACTGGAAACCGCCGGACTTCTCCTGCTGCTCGCGTAGTCTGATTAGATGATCGACGCGATCTTCAATCGATTCGATATGCCCGTAGAGCATCGTTGCATTCGTCTTCATTCCGGCGGCGTGAATTTTTCCCTGCAGCTCCATCCAGCGCTCTGCGTTGCATTTGTGCGCACAAATCATCGAGCGCGTGGGTTCGCGAAAGATCTCGGCGCCACCTCCGGGACATGAGTCCAAACCCGCATCGATCAACTGCTTGATGACGTCTTCGTCTGACATCTTGTAGAAGTGTGCGAAGTGATCGAACTCGACCATCGTGAACGCCTTCAGATGCAACTGCGGGTACTGTTTCTTTAACGACGAAAGCAGATCCGTAAAGTAACTGAATGGGAGTTTCGTGTTGAGCCCGCCGGTGATGTGCAACTCCGTAGCGCCTTCGGCAACTGCCTGTGCGGCAACTTTCAAACTGTCGTCGATGTTGTGTGTGTAAGCATCTGGCTGACGCGGCGTGCGGAAGAAGCCGCAAAATTTGCAATCGGCGTAACAGATATTGGTCGGATTGAGATGTCGATTGACGTTGAAGTAAGTCGTGCGCCCGTGCCGTCGCCGTCGTACCATGTCGGCCAGCTTGCCAAGTCCCGGCAGATCGTCAGTGGCGTAAAGCGCCAGGCCGTCTTCGAAGGAGAGACGTTCACCGCTCGTGACGCTTTTCTCAATCTCGTTCAGTTTGTCGTCATGTGAAAAAGTCATTTCAATTACTCAGTCTATTTGTTGAGGAATACAGCGCTGCCGAAAGTGGCCAGCAATATGACGCTAACAAAAGCGTTGGTAGTAAAAAATGCTGCATTCAAGCGACTCAGATCGTCGGCACGAACAAGTCGATGCTGATAAATAAGTAACGCGCCGGTCGCAATCACCCCCACGAAAGCGACTGGGCCCAGGCCCGTTATCACGAAGAGCCAGACCAAACCAAGAAAAGCGCCTGTATGAAGCGCGCGTGCAATCCAGAGTGCTCGGGCGATTCCGAAGCGCGCGGGAATCGATCTCAATCCTTCCCTGCGATCGAAATCATAGTCCTGACATGCATAAAGGACATCAAATCCGGCAGTCCATAACAACACCACGAGGGACAGCAACAACGGCACGGGACTCCCAATCTCGCCGCGCACAGCGATCCACGCGCCGGTGGGCGCAATGGCTAAAGAAGCTCCGAGTACCAGATGTGAAAATTGCGTCCAGCGTTTCGTAAGAGAGTAAAGCAGAACGCATGCGAGTGCTACGGGCGCGAGAATCAGCGTCAGATGATTCAACATGGCCGCAGCCAGGAAAAACAAACCTGCGGCAGCAATTGTGAATACCCAGACGAAGGCGACCGATAGCAGGCCCGCCGGCAAGGCTCTCGCTGCCGTACGTGGGTTTTTCGCGTCAAAGTGGCGATCTGCGATGCGATTGAACGCCATCGCCGCCGATCGCGCTCCCACCATTGCAACGACGATCCACAGAATCTGCCAGGCGGTGGGAAGTCCTCTCGCTGCCAGTACCGCGCCCAGAAACGCGAACGGCAACGCAAAGAGCGTGTGCTCGATCTTGATCATTTCCAGCGTCAGTCGAGTGTTTTTAATTAGGGTGGACACGGCTTCCCCAGATATTGCCAAAAAAGCACACAAGTCACAAACCAGTATCGAATACGTATCCACCGATTCCACAGATTCAAGGAAAACAATCTGTGGAATCTGTGGATATGCTTTGTGTCGATTTTTATGGCATGCTGGGGTCAATGGATCTAAACGAATTAGCCACGCTCCTGTCCGCTTACAAGAGTGGAGAGATGGAAACCAGCGAGGCCCTGGACCGGATTAAGAATCTTCACTTCGAAGACATCGGCTTCGCGCGCGTCGACCACTCCCGTGCGACACGCCAGGGGTTTCCCGAGGTCGTTTTTGGCGGCGGTAAGACTCGCGCCCAAGTCGTCGGAATCGTCGACCGACTCGCCCAACGTTCGCCAAATATTCTTGTCACTCGTACCGACGAAGGCACTTTTGGTGAGATTCGTAACATTGTTACCGATGCTGAGTGGCATGAATCTGCGAAGCTGGTCCGAATTCGTCGCGACAAGACCAATCAGGGTGTGGGCTCGATCGCAGTTGTGACTGCCGGTACGAGTGATATCCCGGTTGCTGAAGAAGCCGCGCTCACCGCGGAGACGATGGGAAACACGGTCGATCGTATCTGGGATGCTGGCGTTGCCGGAATCCATCGAGTGCTTTCGGAGCGCAGCTTGTTGCAGCGTTCGCGTGTAGTGGTCGTCGCGGCAGGAATGGAAGGTGCTTTGCCGTCAGTTGTTGGTGGCCTCGTGAGTGTTCCGGTAGTCGCTGTGCCAACCAGCATCGGGTATGGAGCATCTTTCGGAGGTGTTGCGGCATTACTTGGAATGCTGAACTCCTGCTCTTCAAATGTAACTGTAGTTAATATCGATAACGGCTTCGGCGCAGGATTTGTCGCGAGTCTCATTAATCGTCGTTGGACGGTGCCAGTTGACTAAACGCCCAGATGAAGTTTCGCGGCATTTGCTCCTGGTCCTGATCGCCCTCTCGGTGGTTTCGAGTGCGTGTATTTCCGCTCGCCGTACTCCAAATCTCGAACACATCTTTGCGTCCGCTCGAGCAAGGACCGGAAAACGTCCGGTTATTGTCATTCCGGGAATTCTGGGAACTGAACTGATCAATTCGAAGACTGGCGAGAAGGTTTGGCCGTCGGCTTTTCGCACGTCGCAGGAAGGATTGCCGATAAGCCCGGACCTCGCTGCCAACCGCGATGACCTCGTGCCCGGAAAGATCATCGAGACCGTGAAGCTCGCACGTGTGCTGCCTGAAGTCTACGTTTACAGAGACTTGCTTGAAGCACTGCGACGCTATGCGGGTTATCGAGATGGTGACTGGGACAATCCGGCAGCGGACGGATATCAGGACACGTTTTACGTCTTTGCATACGACTGGCGTCAGGACAACGTCAGCAACGCCCGCGAGCTCGTCAGACGAATCGATCGATTGAAGACAAAACTCCAGCGGCCCGATCTGAAGTTCAACATCGTCGCGCATTCGATGGGTGGTTTGATTGCGCGGTATGCAGCGATGTACGGCGATGCTGATTTGCCTGCAGACGAGAGTCCGATCACGCCGACGTGGATTGGTGCGGCGCACATCAGCAAGATCGTCATGATCGGAGTGCCCAACGAGGGTTCCGCAGATGCTTTCGCGACCCTCGTCGAGGGGTATTCGGTAACTGAGGGTTTGCGCCGCCGCGTGCCGCTGCTGAACAAGCTGACGGCACAAGACGTAGTGAAGACGCCTTCGGTTTTCCAGCTGATGCCACATCGTGAAGCGGTGAGTTTTCTCGATGAGAATCTGCACGCGCTCCCGGTGGATTTGTACGACGTTGAAGTTTGGAAACGTTATGGTTGGAGCGTGATCTACTCGTCATCCGACTTCAGGCGACGCTTTGGTGAAACAAGCGGAACGGACGGGAGATCAGAAGACGTGCTCGACGCATATCTCGCCGCGCAGTTGCGGCGTGCGCGTAGGTTTCATGAAGCCCTCGACACGCGGACAACGACCGCGCCAGTTACACTGCTGGCGATTGGTGGTGATTGTGAAGAGACGTTGAACTCGCCCGTGTTGCTGCGTGACGAGAAACGTAATCGCTGGATAACACTGACACGACCGCGTGACTATCGAACCTCGAGCGGAGTGAAGATCTCAAAACAGAAGGCGACGGACGCGATGTATGCGCCCGGTGACGGTCGTGTCACCCGCTCTTCTTTACTTGGCGAGCACATCTTCAAAGAACTCTTACGTTACGCGGTCTTCGGCTGCGATCTTCACGGCCAACTCCCACGCAACAAATCCCTGCAGGACAATGCACTCACGTCGATTGTCGGCGAAGTGCTGAATTAGCCGCGGATTACACGGATTTTTGTTTCGATCCGTGAAAATCGTTTTTAACGATCCGCACAATCCGCGGCTACGGATTGATGATGGCGTTGAGCTTCTCGGCCCAATCGGGATCGATGTTCGTGAGGATGGTATATTGCTCGAGCGCGGCGTCGCGATTGCCCATCGCGAGGAGACAGCGACCGAGATTGTAGTAGGCTTTTCCGAAGTCCGGTTTCAAACGGATAGATTGCCGAAACGATTCCATCGCCTCGTTCAACCGGTTCAACTCGAAATACGCTTCACCCAGATTATTCGGTGTGACCGCATCGCCTGGCTTCAACGCCGCAAGCTGTCGAAAGACTTCGATCGCTTCGTTGAACTTCTTTGATTTCAAATATCGAGAACCGAGTCGTTCGTACGCGGCCGTGTAATCAGGACGCAAGCGAAGCGTCTGCTTGTATGCCTGTATTTCATCATCCGGTTTGTTCCAGTCGCGATAAACCAACCCGAGCGCGAAATACGCGTCGGCGGCATTGTACGGATCGAGCTTGATCGACTGCCGGTACCCTTCCGCGGCCTCTTTGTAATTCTTGAGATAGAAACTGGCGAGCCCGATGTTGAAATACGACTCCGCCGACGGTCTCAGAGTCACAGCCCTCTTCGACGCTTCCAACGCCTCCTGGTGCCGGCCGAGTTTCTCATTGCAGAATCCAGTTTGTGCCCACGCTTCTGCGTAGTTGCTGTCGGACTCGACCGCCTTCTCGAAATACTGCAACGCCTTGTCGCAATCGTCCTTGGAAAGAAAACTCAAACCATCGCGAAAGAACTGGACTGCCTTCGCGCGTTTATTGCGCCCGGCGCTCGCGACGAGATCTCCGAGCGACATGATTGGGGCGACTTGCAGTTGTGAGATTCGTTCTGAAGGAATCGCGAAATTCACGCTCTGTCCGCCGGTGATTTGCAACGTTGCGATCCCAATCACCTGGCCCTGCATATTCACCACCGGGCTGCCACTCGATCCGGTAGAAATCGGCGCCGTGATTTGAATGATGCGACCAAAGGTGGGGATGTCGCGCACCGCGGAAACGATGCCGTTCGTGACACTGCCTTCGAGACCAAGTGGATTGCCAATAACGACGACACTCTCGCCTTCCTGAGGTGAAGTTTTGTCGAGTGGTAATGGTTTGATCTGATTTGCCGGAGCTTCGACTTTCAACAACGCGATATCGCCCTCGGCATCGACAGCAAGAACACCCTTGACTGGATAAACCGCGCCGGTTGAGGAATGAACTTCAGCGCGATACGCGCCCTCGAGCACGTGACGATTAGTGACGATGCGATCGACTTCGACGAAGAAACCGCTGCCGCGAGACAGTTTTTCATTGCGCGAGTCGAAAGTCTCGATCGCGACAGCGGAAGGTTTAATGCGGCGAACCAGTTCGGGAAGAAGATCCTGCGCCTGTATTGGAATGGGCAGAAACAGAACTAGTAAAAGCCAAACTAGTTTCATCTCGGGTAAATGCTTCACAGGATTCTCAGGATTATTTCAAGATTGACATGTAAATCCTGTTTCAATCCTGCAGATCCTGTCTAATGGCGGCCACGACGTCACTAATTCTAACATCATCGGTCTTCTTTGTACGCCGATTAAACAGCTCAACCACGCCATCATTTACCTTTTTCCCAATCGTGACCCGGTGAGGAATGCCGATCAGATCCGCGTCTTTAAACTTCACTCCGGCGCGCTCGTCGCGATCGTCGAGCAACACCTCGAGACCGGCTTGTTGCAATTCGTGATAGAGCTTCTCGCCGGCTTGACGCACATCCTCCTGCTTCATGTTTGTGATCGTAACGACTACGTCAAACGGCGCGAGCGACTTCGGCCAGATTATTCCGTCCTCATCATGATTTTGCTCGACGGTGGCGCTGATGATTCGTTCCACGCCGATACCGTAACTGCCCATCACAATCGGTACGGGTTTACCATCCTGGTTCAGCACCGTTGCACCCATCGATTCTGAGTACTTCGTGCCGAGCTTGAAGATGTGACCAATCTCCATGCCTTTGAAAATTTCAAGCGTGCCGGTCTCACACTTCGGACATCCTTCGCCCGCTTCAACTGTGCGCAGTTCAAACCACTCGTCGACCGGAATGTCTCTCGCGATATCGACGCCGCGCAAGTGGTGATCGTCTTTGTTTGCGCCAGTAGTCATGTTGCGCCGGTTCTTCAACGCAGCGTCAGCGACAATGCGCAGCTTCGGCGATCGAATCTTTGCGCCGACTCCGCCAAGACTTCCCGCACTCGCGCCGAGCAGATCGCGAATCTCTTCAGGATGCGCTGGACGAACGGCAGTAGCACGTAGACTGTCGGAGAGCTTTGTCTCGTGAAGTTGATGATCACCGCGAAGTAAGACGAGCACAGGCTGCGGTTCGCCATCGATAGTCGCGAAGAAGACCAGCGACTTGATTTGGCGCGAGCTTTCAGCGCCGCCTGGAAATGTCGTCAGGTCTTCAATCGTGCGAACTCCCGGTGTGGGAAACTCTTCGGGCGCTGCTGCTCCAGGTTCGTCGTCGATTGCACCCAGCCGGGAAGTTGCTTTCTCGAGATTTGCCGCGTAACCACAGCTCGCACAGTTGACAATCAGATCCTCACCGGCAGGAGTGCGCGCCATAAACTCGTTAGACTCCGTGCCGCCCATCGCGCCTGACGACGCCTCCACGATCAGAAACTCTATATCACAGCGCGAGAAAATCTTTTTATATGCTTCACGCTGATCGATGAACGACTTATCGAGTCCTTCGCGATCGACGTCGAATGTGTATGCGTCTTTCATGATGAAAGTACGTATGCGCATTAGTCCTGACTTCGGGCGCGCTTCATCACGAAACTTGAGTTGAATCTGGTACCAGACCTGAGGCAGTTGCTTGTAAGAACGGATTTCGTTGCGCGCAATCGCAGTGAAGACTTCTTCATGCGTCATGCCCAGACACATGTCCGTGCCCTTGCGATCTTTGAGACGAAACATCTCATCGCCGATCGCGTACCAGCGTCCCGACTCCTGCCAAAGCTCGGCCGGGTGTAGGGCCGGCAGGTAAAACTCCTGACCACCGATAGCATTCATCTCCTCGCGCAGGATCTGCATGACCTTGAGCGCAATACGTTGGCCCAGCGGCAAGAATGAATAGATTCCGGCGGACAATTGCCGGATGACACCGGCGCGTAAAAGCAGTTTGTGCGAAATAACCTCGGCATCGGCCGGGTCTTCGCGCAGAGTTGGTATGAAGTATCGTGACCAGCGCATAATCCGGCCATTCTCGCTTAGTAATCGCGCTTAAGGCAAATCTGTGCAATCTGTGGATGGATCGGTTACCATCACGCTTCTTTTTCAAAAACACCACGGGATAACGAAATAATGGACAGAAACTCATCACTCGCCGAAGTCGATCCGGTTATCGCAGGCGCTATCGACAACGAAGTTGCTCGCCAAGCCAACGGCCTCGAGCTCATCGCTTCTGAAAATTTTGTCAGTGAAGCGGTGCTCGAAGCCGCAGGTTCAGTGTTCACGAACAAGTACGCTGAGGGTTATCCGGGCAAGCGTTACTACGGCGGTTGTGAATGGACCGATGTGGTCGAGCAAACTGCGATCGATCGCGCGAAGGAATTATTCGGCGCCGATCATGCGAACGTGCAACCACACAGCGGTGCGCAGGCGAACATGTCGGTCTATCTGGCTGCGATCCAGTACGGAGATCAGATCCTGGGGATGAACCTTTCGCATGGTGGTCACCTGACTCACGGCCATCCTTTGAACTTCTCGGGACTCAGTTACAAAGTCGCCGATTACGGTGTTTCAAAAGAAACTGAGCAGATCGATTACGACGAGCTGCAAAAGATTGCCGAAGAGCACCGGCCCAAGCTGCTCGTTTGCGGCGCTTCAGCTTACTCACGCACGATCGACTTCGAACGCATCGGACAGATTGCACGCAGCGTCGGTGCGCGCATGTTTGCCGACATCGCTCACATCGCTGGTCCAATCGCGGCAGGGTTGCATCCGTCGCCAGTGCCGCATGCTGATTACGTGACAACGACGACTCACAAAACACTGCGTGGTCCACGCGGTGGCTTGATTCTTTGTCGCGAAGAACACGCGAAGGACATCGATCGAAGACTGTTTCCGGGCGTGCAGGGTGGACCACTCGTGCACATCATTGCCGCGAAAGCAGTGGCTTTTGGCGAGGCATTGCGGGACGACTTCAAGGAATATCAGCGCCAGGTGCTGAAGAACGCGAAGGCGCTGGCCAGTGAGCTACAGGAGCAGGGACTACGCCTCGTCTCCGGTGGAACAGACAATCACCTGATGCTGGTCGATGTTTGGATGGACGGCAAAGGCATCACCGGCAAAGATGCCGAGAAGGCTTTGGAAGCAGCGCTGATCACGGTCAACAAGAACACTATACCGTTCGATCAAAACAAACCCTTCGTTGCATCAGGCCTGCGAATCGGCACCCCCGCAGTCACAACACGTGGGATGCAGGAAGCGGAGATGCGCGAGATCGGCCGGCTCATCGCGGAAGTAATTCACGCGCCCGAGTCAGAAGAAGTCAGGAACAAAGTAAAGCGCGATGTTGCTGAACTGACGGCACGTTTTCCGTTGTATCCGAAGCGGCTGAAGGCGGGAGTCAGTTGAGACAGGATTGCATGATTTGCAGGATTTACAGGATTCATGCTTGAAGTTTTTGGTCCGGATGGACTGATCGCGAAGGCGCACCCTGAATACGAGTACCGGCCCGGCCAGATTGATATGGCGCGGGCCGTGATGCGCGCCTTTGAGGAAAAGCGTCACCTCATCGTTGAGGCAGGAACAGGTACAGGGAAAACACTCGCTTATCTCGTACCGGCAGTTGCCGCGGCGCTCGGCGGCAACGGTCGCGTCATAGTTTCCACCGGCACTAAAAACCTGCAGGAACAATTAATGGAGAAAGACATTCCCTTTCTCCAGAGCGTCCTTCCCAAACCCTTCGCCGCGACCTACATGAAGGGCCGGAGCAATTATCTTTGCTTGAACCGGCTCGCGCGCGCGCAATCAGCTCCGGTGCTCGAAGGTCTCGACGAGGTTGATTACTTCGAAGAAGTCAGTCAATGGTCGCGCGAAACTGAAACGGGCGATCGTGCCGAGCTTTCGAACCTGCCCGAGTCACTTTCTTTCTGGCGTCACATCGATGCGCGCTCTGAATCATGTTTAGGACAAAAGTGTCCTGACTTCGACGCCTGCTTCATCACGCGCATGCGCAGTCGCGCTCAGGAAGCCGACATCGTCGTCGTCAATCATCATCTGTTCTTCGCCGACCTGAGTTTGCGTAATGGCAACTATGGCTCGGTGCTGCCGGATTACACGGCGGTCATACTCGACGAAGCTCATCTCATCGAGGAAGTGGCGTCGGAATACTTTGGCGCGCAGGTTTCGAATTACCAGATCGACGATCTCGTGCGCGATCTCGGCATGCTGATGATTGAAGATGCGGATGTTGATCGAGAGCTGACGCACAGCGTCGCGCGCCTGTCGCGATTTTCAGACAGCTTCTGGATGGGATTTCGCGATGGCCGCGGTGAAGATGGGCGCTATCCGATCATCCCCGGAACGTTCGCGAAGAAGAAACTCAGTGGCGAGTTGGAAGCCACGCCGTTGGGTGAGTTGTACTTCGCTCTCGAAGGCGCCATCGCTCGCACCGAAACGACGCTCGATGCGTTTCAGGAAAAGCCGCCCGAGGTTGAGAGTCTAGTTCGTCGCTTGCGCCAGATCCGTTTTGAACTCGAGTTTATCGTCACCGGCACAGATAAGAAATTTGTTTACTGGCTCGAACGAAGAAACAGGGGCGTGTTTCTGCGTGCGTCGCCCATCGACGTTGCCGGACTTTTGCAGGACAAGTTGTTTGAAGAGGTGCCGACAGTTGTGCTGACGTCTGCGACTCTTTCGAGCGGCGGTAACTTCACGTTCATTCGCGATCGATTGGGATTGGACACTGCCGACGATCTGATCGCGGAGTCGAGTTTTGATTACCAAAGCCAGGCGATTCTTTATCTGCCGGCGAGAATGCCTGATCCACGTGATCGCGAGTGGGGATCTGCGGCAGCGGCCGAAGTCGCGCGGATTCTGAACGCGACCGAAGGCCGCGCATTTGTGTTGTCGACGAGTCTAGCGGGCATGCAATCGTTGTTTGAAAACGTCTGGGCAGAGATCGACTACCCGTGTCTGGTCCAGGGGAGTGCCTCAAAAGGTCAACTGCTCAAGAGGTTTCGTGAGACTCCAAACGCGGTGTTGTTTGCGACGTCGAGTTTCTGGCAGGGCGTGGATGTGCGCGGTGAGCAACTATCTTGTGTGATTATCGATAAACTGCCCTTTGCGGTGCCGACCGATCCGATAGTGGCGGCGCGTCAGAGATACATCGAAGACTGCGGTGGCTCGAGCTTTTACGAGTACAGCGTTCCACAAGCCATCATCGCACTGAAACAGGGACTGGGACGTTTGATTCGCAGCACGACCGATCGAGGTGTGCTGGCGATACTCGATCCGCGCTTGCGAACCAAGGGTTATGGCCGAACTTTTCTGCAGAGCCTGCCGCCGTGTCGCGTGACTTCGCGAATCGACGATCTTGCGAGTATCTTATCTGTAGAATAATTATGCCGGGACAATTTGAAGTAATGATTGAGCGAAACTTCTCCAGCGCGCATCAACTGCGCGGTTATAAGGGGAAGTGTGAGAACCTGCACGGCCACAATTACAAAATCGAGATCTACGCGCGTGGGCGCGAGCTGGATAACGTCGGGTTGCTGGTCGATTTTGTGGAGTTGAAGGCTGCGGCGGATGAGGTGGTCACTTATCTGGACCACAGAAACATTAACGAGCTGCCGCCATTTGACGAATTGCAACCGTCCGCTGAGAACCTCGCGAAGTACGTGCTCGAGCGCGTAGCGAAGCGTGTCGGCGACGATCGCGTGCAGATTTATAAGGTTCGTTGCTTCGAGACGCCCACGAGCGTCGCCACTTATCTCATAGACTAATTAGCCACGGATAACACGGAAATAAATCCGGATCAATCCGTGTTATCTGCGGCCAAATTCCTCTGCCATGTCGGCGACCGTGTAAGCCATCACAGCCATCGTCGCGACGCACATTTGAAGCTCGCGCGGGTTCACTTTGTCGAACGTGTCGGCTTGCGTGTGATGAATGTCGAAGTAGTGTGTGCCGTCGACGTCGAGACTGGCGCCTACTACGCCCTCACGCGTTATTGGACCAATGTCGGCTCCGCCACCGTCTTCGGCAATTCGATCGGCGCCGATCCCCGATAAGAGTTTTGCAATCTCCAGCATGTTAGAACGCGCCTGCAGTGGCGCTGTTGCCTCGAGCCCGAAGCCTTCAGGCCGGTAGACACCGGAATCGGACTCAATCGCGAGAATGTGTTTAGCGACGTCTGCTCGATAAGTGTCGTGATAAGCGCTGCCGCCGCGCAGTCCATTCTCTTCATTCGTAAAGAGCACAACTCGGATGGTTCGTCGCGGTCGCAATCCGAGCTCTTTGAGCAGCCGCACGGTCTCCCATGCGACGATGCACCCGCCGCCATCATCATGCGCACCCTGGCCCACGTCCCACGAATCAAAGTGGCCGCCGATAACAATCACTTCATCCGGCTTCTCGGATCCTTTCAGCTCCGCGATCACGTTTGCTGATTCCGCATCCGGCAAGAATTTCGCTTCCATCTTGAGCCGCAGTGTTGGCCGATCCCCACGATCGTTCATCCGTTGCAGAAACTCTGCTACTTCGATCGTGACGGCTGCGGCGGGAATCTTCGGCTGAGCTGGATCGTAGATCATCGCACCCGTGTGTGGCGTTTGCAGGCTAACAGGCGTGATCGAGCGGACGAGCACCGCCACTGCGCCATAACGCGCTGCACGCGAGGCACCCCGCACACGATATTCAACAGTAACTCCGTAGTCTACAAATGGCGCGTTATAGACAACGATCTTTCCCCGCACCCGTTCGCCGAGGCGGTCGAGTTCGGCAAAGTTGCGCACGACGATCGCTTCAGCAGAAATCCCTTCTGCCGGAGTGCCGACGCTGTTTCCCAGCCCCAGAACTTGCAGGTTTCTCGGAACCGGAGTGAGCATTTCGAGACTCTCTTCACCGCGCACCCAATGCGGGACCATCACCTTTTCCGCACGCACATTATCGAGACCATCGCGTTTCATTTCGGCGACGGCCCACTCGATTCCGCGTTCGAGATTTTTGGAGCCGCTGATTCGGTTGCCGATGTGGTCCGTGAGGTGTGCGAGGCGAGAATACGCGTGGTCGCTCGTTAGCGCAGCACCGATGATGCGGGCGGCGGCAGCGCGATAGTTTTCAATCTTGACGGTTGGTGGCGGCAGCGGTGTTGGCGTCGGAGTTGGCGAGGCCAACGGCTGCGCACCTGGTCCGGGTCGTTGTTGAGCTTGAATCAAAAAGGCAACGCAAATGAGAGTGAAAACAAGTGCGACGAGTTTTAAGAGACGCAAGTGTGCAAATTCCTCCGTGAAGTAAGAATTGATTCGCCATGAAGGGTTTCTCACAGAACCAGAAAAATCCCCACGCAAATAGGATCGTTGCCGGAACGGTAAACACAAACACATTCACCAGTTGCAACCAGCTCGGATTGGTCCACTGCCACGATTGCATGATTACCAGCTCATGCGTCAGGTAGAGCGAATACGAGAAGAGTCCAATCGTCGAGAAGATCGAGACCAGCGACGGCAGTTTCCGCTGGCGTACCCAACTCTGCTCAGCAAGCACCATCCGGTTCACGACGATAAAGAATCCGAGACCCCAGAACGGATGAATCAAAAACCACGCGCCGTTGTGCAGAAATGTATCTTTGTCAATATAAGACAACGACGACGAGATCGCCGATGCCGCAACGATCAGCACAGTCGCGAGACGCAGATCCCGTGACCAGCCGCGCAGTTTTATCAATCCAAAATATGCTTCGACGCCGATTGCACCCAGCGCCCAGGTAAACCAGTGGACCGCCGCTGCCTCCGGCACCGGAACTCCGAAACCTGTCTTCAGCCAAACGAGGTGACCAAATACCATCCATCCGACACGCGCAATCAGACAAACGGCGAGCGTGACGCCCCAGCCCCAGCGCACGCGAATAAACAGCAACAGGAAATAGGCCAGGTAGAGTTGCTCTTCGATCGCGAGAGTCCAAAACACGCCGTTGATCGTGTAACAGGTTTTAGGATCGAGGTTGTGGAGCATCAGCAGATGCATGCCGATGTCGTAAAAGAAAAAGTGCGTGAGATTGATCCCGGCCGTCGATGCGGCCAACAGCAAAAACAAAACCAGTGCAATGATGTATGGCGGATAGAGTCTGCGAAGTCTTCGTTTCCAGAACGCCCCGAAGCGGATGTCAGGTTCGGTTCCGGCGGCTCGAGCTTTGGCCCATTGCAGGTGAATACAGAAGCCCGAGATCACGAAGAACAGGAACACGCCAATGTAAGCAAACGAGCTGGTGAACTGGACCGCGCGAACCGGATACTGAAGGAGATTCTTAGGAAGAGCTTTTTCGCCCTGCTCGACGGCGTGATAGAAAACAACGCCCAACGCCGCAATGCCTCGAAGTGCGTCGATGCCGCGCAGTCGTGTACTGGTTGGGGGCTTGTTCATCGTGAAACGAGTAGCCACAGATTGAACGGATATTTTACGGATTAAATCCGTTATCAATCCGTTCAATCCGTGGCTCAATTATGCAGAAACGAGTGACGGTACGTCGATATTATATTTTCTGATCTTGCTATACAGACGCGGGCGGTAGATACCGAGGAGGTTTGCCGCGGCCTGTTTGTTGCCGCCAGTCCGCTGAAGAGTTCTTTCAATCACAAGCCGCTCAATATCCTCGAGCGTCATGTTGGGTGGTACATCCCATGTGACACTCGACGACGTCCCTTCAGGCAACGTGCCGTTGTCGAATGGCAGATCGATCGGCTCGATCTGCTTGTCCTTGGCGAGCAGGACAGCACGCTCGATCACGTTCTGCAGTTCGCGCACGTTTCCGGGCCAGCTGTGACCAAACAATCGCTGATACGCAGCCTGCGAAACGCCAGTGATTGGCCGTTCATACTTTCGCGCGTACTCGTTCAGGAAGTGCTCGGTCAAAAGCTGAATGTCTTCGCTTCGTTCGCGCAATGGTGGCACGTGAATCGTAATCGTCGAGATTCGATAAAAAAGATCGTCACGCAGTAAACCATCACGAATCGCATCGGCGGGCGGTCTGTTGGTCGAACAGACGAGACGGAAGTCGACTGCGTACGTCTTCTCCGAACCGATCTTCCGATAACTTCTTTCCTGCAAAACCCGCAACAGCTTCGGTTGCAACTCGATCGGCATCTCGGCGATTTCATCGAGCATCAGCGAACCGCCGGCCGCGTGTTGGACCAGGCCTTCCTTGTCCGCGTGCGCGCCGGTGAACGCGCCTTTGGTGTGTCCAAACAACTCTGACTCGATCAACTCCTTGGGGAGTGCTGCGCAGTTAACTTTAATGAACGGCTTTTTGGAACGGAGCGACTGGTAGTGAATGGCATTCGCAATCAACTCCTTGCCGGTGCCTGACTCGCCAACGATCAGAACGTTCGCATCCGATTTCGCCACCGATTCGATGGTCTCGTAAATCGTTTGCATCGGTTTCGACGCGCCGATGATGTTGAAGTATTCGGCGCGTGTGGAGAGTTGGCGCCTCATATTTGTTGTTTCGGCGACGAGTTCACGACGTTCGAGCGCCTTTTCCACGAGCGGTTGCAATTCTTCGAAATCGAAGGGCTTCTCAACGAAGTAGAAAGCACCGGCTTTCGTAGCTTCGACAGCTTTCTGTACGGAACCGTAACCCGTGACCACGATCACCTCGGTTGTCGGTCGCGCGTCTTTCATGTGACGTAGTACTTCCAATCCGTCCATGTCCGGCAGTTGCAAGTCGCAGATCGCCAGGTGATGTCCGCCCTGATCGAAGAGCTCGATGGCGGCTGCACCAGTCGGTGCGGTATCGACTGAGTATCCTTCCTCCACGAAATTTTGCCGCAGAGAATCGGCCATGGTTGGTTCGTCGTCTACCACAAGAATCCGCACTTCTTTGTTCTCCACCTTTTTCTCCTCTCTCGAAATCGCTGCGCCTTGGGGCATGATGATTACTCCATAGTTATTGCAAATTTTTATCCGGCCAGGGGAATCACTACCACAAATTTTCTATCTTCGAATTTGACCGATCCGCCGTGCGCCTCGATGATTTTCGCTGCTAGAGCGAGCTTGATCTCATCGCTTCCGGCGAATGATCGAAACGGATCGTGATCCAACTGCCGCAAACCCGACCACTCGATCACAGCCTGATCGCCTTCGGTGCCGGCGTTAATCGTTACTTCGCCTGCTCCATCGTCAGTAGTTTTACGGAATTTTATTGCGCCGTTACATAACCACTTAAAGGCATCCGTAAGCTTGAAGAGGTCGAAATTACCCTGAATTGCGTTTGAACCGTTTTCCCACGCTATCGATGAGCCGGCCTCGTTCAAACTTGCGCACACCGCGCGCAAAACCTTGTCCACTTCGACTCCGGCTTGTTTTTTCAACTCCACCGGCTGTCCATAGCGGACAATCGTCGACAGGTCGTCTGCCGCTCGATCGAGACCGTTAATCAGCTTTCCAATCGTCTCCTGTTCGTCACCGGGCCGTTCATTCTTCTCAATCCGGCGGCGTAGGAACGTGGCATAGAGTTTGAGACCGTTGAGCTGATTCTTAAGGTCGTGGACTATTTGCATTGATGCTCGACCGAGATCCTGAAGGCGCTCGTTGTCTTCGGGCCTCGACATTGCAGTCTTCATCTGGGCAAATCTCTCTTAGCTCGTCAAAAGGGGCCGCAGGGGGAGGGGAACCTCACAGCCAGTCCGAGTGTATGAATTAAACTCTGGCCTAAGATCCGTTAGTGTTGCGTTTCAATGCGGGATGTTAGCAAAAATCAAGCGCGTATTCTAGTGATACAGTAAAATCAATAACTTGCGGGCATGGGAGAGGTGAGATTGAGCTCGAAATCAGGTGTGCAGATGAAAAAGAAGGCGGCCCAGCCACCCACGCTTCTTCTGGTTGAAGACACGGAGGACAACCGGTTCATGATGCGGCGACTGCTCGAAATGTCCGGGTATCGAGTGGTAGAGGCAATGAATGGCGAGGAAGCGGTGAAGCTCGCCCGTGCCGAAAAGCCCCAATTAATCCTGATGGACCTCAGTCTGCCGGTGATTGACGGACTCGCTGCGACGCGCCTCATTCGCAAGCTTCCTGCTTTGCAATCCACGCCAATCATTGCCGTGTCAGCCCACGACACTTCTGACTTCCAGGACGAAGCCGTCGAGGCTGGGTGCAACAGTTACGTTACCAAACCAATCGACTTCAACCAGCTCGAGCAGTTGATTCAGCAATTGTTGACTCACGACGGCTCTTGAGAACCGGGCTTACTAATTTGTGCCTTTTGTGCCTTTTTGTGGCACAATTCCTAACACTATGGCTGTTCCTGATCGGCGTATTGACGCTGAGGACACTAATCGAACCCTCATCATCGTCGTGGCTGTGATTGCAGCTGTTGTAATCGCCGGACTTTTCTACGGTTTAATGCGTCTCAGCGGTCGCAGCGCGCCCAGTGAACAAGCGCTCCAGGGGGCAGTACGCGAAGGCTCGCCGCTGTTTGAGGAGCAACGCAAAAACATTGTGCTCGACGAGCCGGAAGCGACCGAAGCAAAACGAGCGCTGGGCGACATCGTGATGAGCCTTCAGACTACGGTCCGAAATTTAACAGGGAAGACTTTGACCGGACTCGAAGTACGAGCGGCGGTGGTCGACTATCAAGGAAAACCCATAAAGCAGAGAGCGGTAGTGGTGGTCCCAACGCGCCAGCCGGAGCTCGCGCCAAACAAGACGATGCAGGTCAACGTGTTGTTGGACGGATTCAGCGAGACCGACGCCCGCGCGAATATCAAGATGGAAGTAAGCGCGTTTAAGTTCAAAGAGTAGTTTCACGCAAAGACGCAAAGTAGAACGCAAGGCGCAGAGAAGATTGGCTATTCTTCTTTGCGCCTTTGCGTCCTCTTCGCGTCTTTGCGTGAAATATTCTAGTCCAAAAACAATTCCTCGAGTGATTGCTTGATCGGCTGAACCGAAACAATCTTCCCGCCCGCTTTTCTCAACGCCGCGATCACACGTTCAATCTCATCTTCGGAAGATATTTCGATCCGGAGTCCTCTTGGTGTCGGAGTGATCTCGGTCCCGGGAAGGTTCTGCCTTAATGCGTCGGCGCCGGTGCCGGTGGCCATCACTTCCATTCGATTTGGACCTTCCGTCGTTTGCCGCAACTCATCGAGATGGCCCACCTGAGCGAGCTTGCCCTTTTTGAGAATCGCAACGCGATCGCAGAGCACTTCGATGTCTGAAAGTATGTGAGAGCACATGAACACCGTCTTGCCCTCATCACGCAGTGCTGCAATCAAATCGCGCACTTCGCGACGGCCAACCGGATCAAGGCCACTCATCGGCTCGTCAAGAAAAACTATCTCCGGATCGTTAACCAGCGACTGAGCCAGTCCCACTCTTTGCAACATGCCTTTAGAGAACTTTCTCAGTTGCGTGTCCCAGCGCTTTTCGTCGAGCCCGACTCGTGACAGCAGATCAGCAGCACGCTTCTTCCTTTCAGCGGACGGAAGTCCAAAGATCTCCGCGCAGTACTCGAGAAACTCGCGCGCTGTGAGGTAATCATAAAAGTACGGATTCTCGGGCAGGTAACCAATGCGTTGATGCATCTGGACGTCCTGTATATCGTGACCGAGAATGCGAGCGCTACCCGTCGTTGGAAAGATCAAACGCATGAGGAGCTTGAGTGTCGTCGTCTTGCCGGCGCCGTTTGCACCGAGAAATCCGAAGATCTGTCCTTGATCGATGGAAAGCGACAGCCCATCCAGCGCGCGAACTTTTCGTTTACGGAAAAAACCGACTTCGTAGTCTTTGGTCAGGTTTGTAATCTCGATAACAGGCATATTTTATTTCAAAGGGATATTTGTCTGTTTAGGATCCAACTCGACTTCGCAAGCGCCTGCTTTCAAAACGTAAGGCGCACCCGACGGATCGAGCGGAGCACCTGATTGGGCCATCGGAATCCGCAGCGTGCGAAAGATCTGTCCCAGCTCGGACCACGTCTCAGGACATTTGCCGGTACGCGCCTGGTATGCTGTGAATACTTTGCGTAAACCATCGCGCTGGTCTAACGAATCCAACTGCAGCAGATGCTTTTTCGCCATGTCCCTGACTTGTTCATCACTCGATTGCTCATACATGCGTGTATAGATCTCACGTGCCGTGGACCGGCTTCCTCCCTCGGATAGGAGCTTCGCTTTCATCGCCTCCATCCACGCGGGAGCGCCGGGAATCTGTGCGCCACGCCCGTACGTCTCGCTGGCAAGTTGATACTGACCCTGTCGCCAGTAGATGTAGCCAAGATGGTGATAGAGACGCCAGGCATTTGGGTTTGCGTTGACGCCTTTTTCCGTTAGACGAATTGCTTGTTGCACATCGATCGCCTGCAATACGACGGCCGCGTACTCGTATGGTTCGATAAACTCCGGATCCAGAGTCGTCGCTGTTTCCAACAACGGCACGAGCAATTTCAGGTTCAGGTTAGTGAGATCGTCGAGACGAATATCACCTTCGTAGTTGCCAATCTTTTTGCCGACGTATTGCAGTGAGCGCATCCAGTACCAATCGGCAGCCAAACCATTAAATCCGAGACTGATTCTGCGCGCGGTCTTTTCGTTTAGATAAAGACTTTCGTCAATTGCATTCGGATCAACGGGCGGTCGCAACGTGTCGGTCCAGCGAACGAGGAGCGCCGCGCTGGCCAGTCCGACCACGACGACAAGGCCCAGGGTGATACTTTTCAGTCGCTCCTGATTCATCTCTTATTTGAAGTTTCGACGGCTGAAGATGAGTGTCGCCGCCGCGAGTATCACGGCAATGTAGACCAGGGCATAGAAAGCGGTTGCGAGCACAAATCCTGCCGGCGGAGTGCGACCGTGAGCAGCCGGAGTAATGAAACTGTAATTAGCCAGATTCGGCAGCAGGTAATACAAACCAGTAAAGAACCAGCGTGCGCTGGTACTGCCCATAGAGACTGCGAGAATTTTTAAGTCAGCACTGAAGTGACCGATGACGAAGGTCAAAAAGGTTAACAGGGCTGAGAGCGCCGGCGACGAGAACGAGGAGAAGAGCAGCGCGACAGCGGTCAACAACATCAATTCCAGGTAGATCAACAGCACTGCCGGCCAGATTGTAGGAATCAGCGGATCCCAACCACGACTCACGTACAGCAGGGC
>JBKPPU010000055.1:0-4736 GCA_046733695.1 Acidobacteriota bacterium | reverse complement strand
TTGCATCGTCACCGATATGATCGGACTATCACCCGCGGTGCGGCTGTACGAAACCCAGTAACCGGCTTTCGGATATCGCACCAGTTTCGACTTCGAGCCATCAGATTTTGCTTCGATGTCCGAGCCGAACACTTGTTGCGGGGTAATAATCCCGGTTGCTCCAGTCATGAAGTCTACTGAAATGGCTGTCACTTGTTTATCTTTATCGTAGTAGACCTGAGCTCGTTCATTGTCATTGAAAATGTAGTAATCCTGGTCGTCTGCTTTATTAGCAGGATTACCGAGCTTCTTGCGTACTTCATCCGCAAGCCAGCCGAGCTTGACTCCACGATAGTCGTGAAAAACCGGCTCTTCCTCCGTCCCGGCGGCAGGACGTTTTTGAGCGGTTTGAGCCAACACTCCTCCGGCAAGCGTAAAACTGATTACTACAAGCAAAGCGCGGTTTAGTAACCAAAATTTGGAGGATCTCAAAAGGCGAGTCATGGTTACCCCTTTCCACAGATATTTCGTATTCACCAACAACAGGTAGGGAAAATACCGCCCGGAGCGAGTTAAAAATTTAGTATCGATTGCTCCGGGTTTTTGCTTATATGTTGGAAAAATAATCCTAAGAAAGTTGGATGTCAATCCCTGCCAGCCACCTGCCAGCCACCTGAAAAGTTGACTGACACGACAGTTTATCGTAGAAGCTGAATGCTTTGGTGGTCCGTTAAAAACCCGTCGTGATAAGGAGCTCATCGAAATGAACAGAAGCGCACTCGCGTTGCTGGTATGCCTTGCTGTCGTTGTTCTGAATGGATGCCAGCCGGCAGCTGATACTAATCGCAATCTCGCCGCAGCGACTGCGACTCCCGTTAAAGAAACGTTTGATCCGGCAGCGATCGAGGCTGAAGTTATGAGGATCGAGCGTGAATGGTACGCCGCTGCTAAAACCCACAATGCAGAAGCTGCGAAAGGGTTCCTCGCTGATAACGTGGTGCTTGTCTATCCGGATGGTACATCGGCCACGAAGGCTGATGAAATTCGCTCCATCGAATCAGGGGCAATGAGTTCGGATTCGTACGAGATGGTGGAATCGAAGGTGACGGCGATAAACGCAGATTCGGCGTTCATTACAGGACGCAGCATCATCAAGAATGGAAAGTACGCCATCCCCGGTCAAAAGAAACCGATTGATATCAGCGGCGAGTATCGCTTTCTCGACGTCTACGCTCGACGCGACGGCAAGTGGCAGGTAGTAGCATCACAGGCCGTGAAAATCGAACCGGGCGCCGTTGCTGCAGCGGCCAGTCCCACCGCCTCAGTTCCACCACCACCAGCAAAAGCTTCACCCACAGCCAAAGCGAGTCCCACAAAATAATCTGTTTTGTGCTTCTTGTGCTTTATTGTGGCTAGTTCCAGATCCCCGGGATGGTCGTTGAACATTTTGGACAACGACCTTCCTTCGTGACATTTACCTGTCGAATTAAATAACCGAACCGCTCAACCAACAACTGATCGCATACCGGGCAATAAGTATTTTCCCAACGTCCAACTCTGCCCGGAAGATTCCCCGCGTAGATGTAGTTCAAACCCGCTTCACGACCAATCTCACAAGCGCGGATCAATTGCTCAGCAGTCGTGTTTGAGTTTTCCGTCATCCGGTAGTCCTGGTGAAATGCAGTCACATGCCACGGGATATCACGAGAAACTGAGGCAATGAATTCTGCTGCACGACGCAACTCTGCTTCGGAGTCGTTGAAACCAGGAATCACCAACGTCACGATCTCTTCCCAGAAGCCGCGCTCATGGACCATCTTCACCGTCTCGAGAATGTTGTCGACGACGCCGCCCAGTTGCCGGTAGTTCTTGTCGTTCATCGACTTCAAATCGATCTTGTAACAATCAGTCCAGGGACGGAGGTAATCGAGTACCTGGGGAGTCGCGTTGCCGTTGGAAATGAATGCGGTTTTGAACCCGGCGGGGCGAGCGTGTTTGAAGACGTCGACAGCCCACTCGGCCGTGATCAGTGGCTCGTTATAACTACTCCCAACCATGGCGGCGCCATAAGCTTTTGCCATCGTCACCAGACGCTCCGGTGAAACTATCGTTGGACTCGTTCCCGCGGCATCGTCGCGCAGCGCCTGAGACGTGAGCCAGTTCTGGCAGTAAGCGCAATGCAGATCGCAACCCAGCATTCCAAAGGTCAACGTGTCTGAACCGGGCATGACGTGGAAGAATGGTTTTTTCTCGGTGGGGTCGCAGGCGAGCGCGGCTACGTAGTTTGTAGGCACACGCAGATGCCCACCTTCGTTGAACCGAACTTTGCAAATCCCACGCTTGCCGGATTTGATCAAACAGCGATGGCCGCAGGCGTAACACTTCAGCGCGCCGCCCTCGAGATGTTCGGTTAATTCCTCTGCACCTTCAGTCGTCATCGAGTCGAGGACGGCTGCGAGCGGTGCTGATTGAGCAGTTAACGGCATTATGTTAAGTATTATACAAGGCACATGATCATCGAAGAAATCACTGTCACCGCATTCCAGCAACACACACGTATCGTCGGGTGCGAAGAAACGAAGCAGGCGATCTGCATCGATCCTGGCGACGAAGCCGAACGGATTGTTGAGACACTCGAACGACGCGGTCTCACACTGCAGGCAATCACTCTGACGCATGCGCACCTTGACCACGTAGGCGGTGTGGCGGCCCTGAAGAAACTGCAACCAAAAGCAAAGATCAACCTGCACAAGGGTGACGAGACTCTGTATCAGGCGCTGCCTGAACAGCCGGCCTGGATTGGTATTCCGCGCGCGCAGTGGGCGGCGCTCGGGTTTGCTTTTGAGCAACCACCGGCAGTCGATCACTATTGGACTGACGGCGAAAAGTATTCAGTCGGCAAGCTCGAATTCGAAGTGCTGCACTGTCCGGGTCACACGCCGGGTCACGTCGTGCTGTATGAGCGGGCTGAGCTCGTCGTGTTCGTTGGAGACGTATTGTTCGCAGGATCGATCGGCAGAACAGATCTGCCCGGCGGATCTACCGAGCAACTGCTGAGCTCGATCAAGAACAAATTGATGACACTCGGCGATGATGTGAAGGTGTATTCAGGACACGGACCGGTGACTACGATCGGTGAGGAAAGATTAACCAATCCGTTCTTGACTCATCGGTATTATTGATCTCGATAGGTCCTATCGGTCCTATACGACCTATTCTTCACTTCAAGCGCTTCGACTTCATCTCTTCCCACAATTCCTTCTGATCGTCATTCAACTGGCTCGGTAAGGTATCGACAGGAATCTGGTACTTCGCACAAAACTGCCGCCATAAAACGAAACGCAGATCATACTGTCCGGTTGAGTCCGAAACAGAGTTATCGATTGGTGGTGGTTGCTTCTTCCCCGTGTTCATACGTGGGAAGTGTAACAGCAAATTAGTTGACCTCGAAAGAGCGAAGATAGATGGGCATGGTCGGGGTGCTGCTGCCCCCTTCAGGTTCAACTGTTATAGCGAAAGTGGCGGAGTCGAGCGCCTCTTTCGGCATTTGTTCTTTCAACACTCCATCGCCTGCATCATCGGGTGAGAAAGTCTTTCCAGGCATCGGGGGATTCTTTCCAACAATAAACCACAGCTGATAAGCCTTCCCGCGAGGAACACTGGGAAGCTTGTCGCCAATCAACATCGCATGTCCGGTTTTGTCGTATACAAGCCGCGCCGTTGCTCCCGCACCAAGGTCGACGCCTTTGAGCTCACTAACTTTTGCGCCAGGTGTCGCCGCCAGTTGAGCGAACTCATTTGCGCGCGCAAGTTTTTCCTTAATCGCACTATTCTCACGCCAGAGAACGACGAGGCCAACGATCAAAGCGGTAAAGAGTACAACCGCGGCCATCGCTCCCAGTGAACCGAACGACCTCCAAACATTTCGCGAAGTGGATCGGAAAGGAATTACTTCAGGGGTTGCGAGTTCTCTTCGTACTTCGCTCAGAATCCGTTCACGAACTTTGGGCGACGGCTCCGCCGGGTCAGCGACCACGGCCAGAGTCGCTGCCGTCGCCTGCCATTCTTCAAGTTCTTTGCGACACTCGTCACAGTTTTCGAGATGCTCGTTCAACGCACGCTCTTCCGCCGCATCGAGCGCAGACAGCGCGCGCGCCGGAATCATCTCCTTGTAATCTTCGTGAACCATCCTCGTCTAAAACCCGAAACTCTCTCCCTGGCCGGCCAACAGCTCGCGCAGGTTCGTCAGACCCGTGCGCATGCGAGTCTTCACAGTTCCCAATGGCGCGCCCAAACGCGTCGCGATTTCTGATTGAGTGAGACCGTCGAAATAGGCGAGCATCAGAGGCCGCTTCTGCTCGTCGGGGAGTTGTGCGAGCGCTTTGTTGACCAGGCCGCGTTGTTCTGATTTGAAGGCGTCGCTGGCAGCGTCCGAGATCTCTTCGACCGCCTCTCTGGCGCCTGCCTCGGCAACACGTTCACGGGATGCGAGCGTCCGCAGGCGGTCTATGCCACGACTGCGTCCCAGCGTGACCAGCCATGTGAACGGGCGACCGCGTTCTTCGTCGAAGTCTTCCGCTTTACGCCAAACCTGCAGAAAAACCTCCTGAAGGACGTCTTCCGCTTCCTCGCGGTTATTCAATATACGCATCAGGAGTCCAAACAGGATTACGCGGTAGCGATCGTAGAGCTGTGCGAGGGCCGCCTCGTCCCTCGCGGCAATCGCCTTCAACAGTTCCACGTCGTCTTCTTGTGCT
>JBKPPU010000054.1:0-3579 GCA_046733695.1 Acidobacteriota bacterium | reverse complement strand
GGAAATCCCGACGTCAGTGGTCAGGATCTCATCACGATTCACATTTATGCGCCGCCGCTCGGTGTTTTGCATACTTACAAGGTGGGTAGTCCAAAGATAGATCTTTACACGCCTAATGATTTTCCGACCTGAGACGCGGCTGGCGCCGCTCGCCGCGTTAGTACTAGCGCTGGCATGCGTCACCGCGTGCAAGGACAAATCCTCTACAACACCCGCTCACGACGAGCTGACTATCGCCGCAGCTTCAGATCTCACACCGGCGTTCGAAGAAATCGGACGTGAGTTTGAATCCGCCAACAAAACCAAAGTCGTCTTTACTTTTGGATCTACAGGTATGCTCACGAGACAGATCGAGAATGGCGCGCCGTTCGATCTCTTTGCGGCTGCGAACGTGAGCTACATTGATGAACTGGACAAGAAGGGTCTGATCATTTCCGACAGCAAAGCGGTTTACGCGCGCGGCCGGATTACGTTGTGGACGCCAAACACAAGCAACATTCGACTGCAGGGGATCGCTGATCTTGCACGGCCCGAAGTAATGCGGATCGCGATTGCCAATCCGGATCATGCTCCGTACGGCTTGGCGGCGAAGCAGGCGCTCGAGAGTGCCGGCATCTGGGACCGTGTGAAACCGAAACTGGTTTTTGGAGACAACATCCGGCAGACGTTCCAGTACGCAGCGACCGGCAACGTGGACGTCGCGATCGTTTCGTTGTCGCTAAGCACGGAGAGCCGCGGCCGCTGGACATTGATACCCGAGGAGTTGCATCAACCAATCGATCAGGGTCTCGGCATCATCAAGACCACAAAGAACGAAAAAGCCGCACGCGCCTTCGCCGCCTTCGTCGCGGGCCCACAAGGGCAAGCAATCATGAAGAAGTATGGTTTTAGCCGCGGCTAATAAATGTCTTGAGGTTTAGCTCGTGCCCATCACTAGTAACGCTGATGGTGCCGTATTCGCCGGTGGTGAGGACTGTGGCGCCGTTTGCTCGCCAGCGATCGACTACTTCTTTGTGTGGATGACCAAACCTTGAATTGCGACCTACCGAGATGATTGCGAGGTCGGGTTTGGTGGCGAGGACGAATCCTTCAGTTGAAGATGTCTTACTGCCGTGATGTGGCACTTTTACCACGTCGACGTGGAGTTGTTGCTGCGATGCCAGGAGCGATCTCTCCGCCTCTTGCTCGATGTCGCCTGTAAGCAGAATTGAACGCTCACCAAATTGAATTCGAAGAGCTATCGAATCGTTGTTCGTCGATGAATCACCACCAGTGGGCGGCCACAAGACGTTAACCTCGACTTCTCCGAAACGAATCACATCCCCGGCTTGAATCGTCTCGGAGTTCGTGCGGGTTTCGGTAAGTGTCTGCGAGAATTTCTGGAACTCAGGATCGTCGCGCGGACGCCGGGCTATCAGTGCTGTTCTCACGGAAAAGTTTTTGACAACGTCGTTGAGTCCGTCGATGTGATCGGCATCGGCGTGTGTGGCCAGTACGTAATCGACCTGGCTCAAGCCTCGCCACCACAAATATTCTGAGACGACGGTTTCTCCAATCCTGCGCCCAGCGTCGTTTGGATTGCCACCGCCATCAATCAGCAAAGTGGTTCCGTCGGGCATCGTTACGAGTGCTGAGTCTCCCTGGCCAACGTCGAGGAAATCGACGCGGAGCTTTCCGTCAGCACATGCTGCGCTGAATGGATGCGCAACGAGAACGGCAAGGAGCAGGAATTGGGCAAATGCGAGGGGCGGAACGTACCGGTGCAGTTTGCATTCGCATTGGCGACGCGGCCCGAGTGGTTGCCAGTGCAGGAGTGCGACGATGAGAAACACTAAAGGAAGATAGTAGACTGCGTAGAGCAATGCCGCCGGTCCTGAATACTCCGGCAGTCTCAACGATGCAAGCCCGAAACTCGAAAACGGATCGACGCTGTGGACCATCGCCCAGTCCACCGCATCTGCCAGCCGAAAGAGCGGTGCTGACAGAACTGCGCTTACGTTGGCAAGCAGCAACGCAACCATCGCGACTGCAACCAACACGGCGAGCAACACACTGACGACGATATTCAGCACCAGCGACGACAGCGAGAGCCGGTGGAAGTAGACGATCATCACCGGCAACAACATCAACTGCACGCTTCCTGAGACCACCACCGCGCCGAATGTGTAGCGCAACACCGGTTGCACGTGATAGCGCTCAGCCCACCGCGCCGCCGCCGTTTTGAAAAGTCGATAATTATGTGATGAACGCGCGAGTTCCTGCTGCCATTTCTGCTCACGCCAGAAAAGGATTTCGCAGAAAGTTTTGGGAACGCGAGAACACACAGGTGGATAAGGAGTCGCGCGCGATGGATACCATGCGCCGATAGCCGATAGCTTCAAAAGCAACGGCCACGCGACCACGACGATGGCCAGCACCGACAAGAACGTCAGTTGAAACGACGGATCGAAGATCTCTTTCGGACTGTGAACCAACAGCACGAGGGCCGCCGCACCGAGAGCATTCAGTGAATTTGGTTGCCGGAACGCGATGCTCCCGAATCCTGCAAACGTGAACATTAGGGCGGCTCGAACGACTGAAGCGTCGGCGCCGACGGCAATCGAATAAGCCCAAACGATTGCAGCAGGCAGTATGAACTGCAGCAGTCTGCGCCTGGTCAGACGCCGCATCAGAACAAACACCAAACCGCCGATGAAACTGATGTGAAGGCCGCTGATGACCAGGACATGAAAAGTGCCGCCTTCGCGAAAACGTTCCGACGCACTGTATGAGAGGTTGTAGCGATTCCCGAGCAGGGTCGCGTCCAACACGCCCGCAGTCTCAGGTGCGAATCGCGCATCGATCTGTTGTTGTAATCGTGCGCGCCATTCGTAGAGCCATGCCAGCGGCGGAAATACTCGCTTGTCGTCCAGTCGCGCAATCGACGCCGGACTCTTGACGATCCCGCTCGCGTCGTAACCGTTGCGGTCCAGAAATTCTGTCAACGTCGAGACACCCGGATTTCGATAACCGCCATCACGCTCGAGCGTCATGTTCACACGAATCCGCGTTCCGTATCGAAGCTGCAATTCCTGTTTCTTAAGCGGTACCAGCAATGAGACGCGGCCTTTTGCCGGTTCTTCTACACGCAACGAGAGATACACCCGATCGCGTGCAAACTCAGGTGGGCCATCCAGCCAACCGGTGAGCGTGCATGGCTGGTCGAGGAAATTCCTGATACCACTTGAGCTATCCGTGCGGCGCTCCAACTCAGCAAGCACCGCACCGGTGAAGAAGAACGCTGCAAGCAAAATGCACCCAGCGATCTGCAACCGTTTCTTCAGCAGCAGGATCAGCGAAGCCACCGAACACACGATCCCAGCCGAAATACTCAGTTTTATCTGAAACGTATTAGCCACGCAAATACCCGCAGCAAACGCCACGGCGAGTTGAGCAAGAGGATGCTGACTAAACAGACTTCTGTGAGGCCGCACTGCGCTGGATACTACACGATTCTTGGAACGTACTGTAGGGGCGGCCCTCCGTGGCCGCCCGGCGTGGAACTCGATCCTTTGCAACAGAATCGATCAGTTTTTCACC
>JBKPPU010000053.1:0-17635 GCA_046733695.1 Acidobacteriota bacterium | reverse complement strand
GCCTACGCCGTACCCACCCGCTACCGCGTGGTGGTTCTGACTGTGAATGCGTCAACGTTATCACTCACCCAATCACGAAATGACCGGGCGGGTTTTCCCGTAATCGCGGCGACTGTTCCGTTACAAAGCACCTGGGGCAGCACTGGCCGGGGCCGTCCATACAAGAAACACTGCATCGACTTCATCAAGGCATGGAACGAGACTCTCGGGACCAGTTAAGTCGCCTCGCACGACCTCGACTCCCGACAGCGCAGCAGATTCCGGTTTGCGAGTCATCGCACGAACCTCAACGTCAATTGCGAGCAGTTGAGAGACAACTTCGCGACCAACATTTCCCGTAGCGCCAATGACCAGGATTCGTTTCATGGAGAGCAGGTACAAACCTTTTATCCTCTTTATAGATCAAGCTGTCAAATGTTGATGCTATAATCCCGCCAGAACCTCAGCCGTGGCTACGAAGCTGTAAGGTAGCTAGCACCCACCGGGAATCTGGTTAGCGTTGGAGGCACGACGATGTCTGAGCTCGTCGTCGGTAAAGCAGACTCGCGGAGTCAAACTCTCACAAGGGCCTATGCGCCCGCTCTTCGTCGTGTGTGTGCGGCACTCGTTGTCGCCATCGCATACTATATTGGCGCGCAGATCGGTTTTGGGTTGACGTTTCAGCCCCACCCCGTTTCAACCCTTTGGCCACCTAACTCGATCCTGTTCGCGGCGTTGTTGCTGTCACCGGTGCGTTCATGGTGGCTTCTCTTACTCGCAACTTTTCCTGCCCACCTGCTGGTGCAATTGAACGCACAGATCCCCGTCACAATGATGCTTTCGTGGTTTGTGAGCAATTGCAGTGAAGCTCTGATCGGCGCTTCGATCCTGCGCTACCTTACAAAGTCGAAAATGAGTCTAGATAACACATACCACGTCGGTATGTTTATCCTTGTAGCCTTCCTCGCTCCCTTTCTGTCTTCTTTTATCGATGCTGCCTTCGTAATGCTCAACCGGTTTGGAAATTCCCCGTTTTGGGACGTGTTCCGACTGCGGTTTTTTTCAAATGTGCTGGCGTCTTTGACTTTGGTTCCTTTGATCCTGACGTTCTGGCACGGTGAGATTCCAAAGTTCGGGTCGGTTGGCTGGAAACGTTATCTGGAGATCAGCTTACTCGTCACCGGATTATTGATCGTCGGATGGATCACGCAAGAGGCAGAACCGAACAGGACGCCGGCCCTCCTTTATTTACCGCTACCATTCTTGTTGTGGGCGGCGATACGCTTTGGTCCGCGAGGATCCAGTGCAGTCCTACTCTTCGTCAGTATCTTCGAGATTTGGATAGCGATACATGGTCATGGACCCTTTGCAAGCCAGTCCGCGGAATGGAATGCTCTGTCGGTGCAACTTTTTCTGATTCTCGCCTCGATGCCGCTTTTGTTTCTGGCGGCACTAATCAAAGAGCGCGAAAGAGCACAGCAAGCGGCATTACAGAAAGAGGAGCGGCTCGAGTTCGCATTGGACGCCGCACAACGAGCATCACAGGCGCTGAGCGTCAGTCAGGAAAAACTTCGTCAAAGTCACCATCAGGTGAGGAACTTACTGGGGAAGTTGATCGATGCACAGGAATCGGAGCGCCGCCGCATCTCACGCCAACTTCACGATGACCTAAATCAAAAAATCGCAAGTCTCTCGATGGGCATCAGCCAGCTCAAGAGAAAAATTCCCGTGCAGGAAACCGCGTTGGTTGTGGAACTGGATCAACTGAGAGACAATGCCGCCACGCTCACCAACGACGTTCGCACATTATCGCATCAGTTACATCCCGCGGTTCTCGAGCATCTGGGCCTGGTGACAGCGCTCGAATCTTACATCAGCAACTTCAATCTGGAAGAACAGATCGACGTTAAGCTTAACGCCGAGATTGGAACCGACCGAATACCATTCCAGGTATCGATCTGTCTTTATCGCGTCGCAATCGAGGCCCTGCGAAATGTAGCGCGACATTCGGGTGCGACTTCGGCTGCGATTTCGTTAACGAGATCTGATGGAGTGATAGAGCTTCAAGTGTCCGATTCGGGAAATGGTTTCGACGTCGAAACCTTCAAGAATGGAGGCGGCCTGGGATTGATAAGCGTTGAAGAGCGCCTGCGTCTTTTACAAGGCCGCTGCGAGATTTATTCCGCGCCGGGACGCGGTACGACGTTGGTGGTAACTGTTCCTTCGGGGATCTAAAATGAACCGTATTCGCTTAATACTCGCCGACGATCACGTGATGGTGGCCCAGGGATTACAGAGCCTGTTGTGCGAAGAGTTTGACCTGCTCGGCACCGTGGGTAATGGTAGAGAGCTCGTCGAATGGACGTTGAATTTGAAGCCGGATGTGATCCTGGTGGATATCTCGATGCCTATCCTCAATGGCTTTGATGCAGTACGTGAACTCCGAAAACGAGGCAGTGAATCCAAAATCATCTTCTTAACGATGCATAATGACGCCGCGCTCCTCGCCGAAGCATTTCGTTGTGGCGCGTCAGGTTACATTCTGAAACAAGCGGCGGGCGAAGAGCTGGTGAACGCAGTGCGAGAGGTGGCCCAGGGAAACAATTACGTTTCGCCGCTGATCACCACCTTGCCGCCCGAGTCTCCGACAAAGAATGCTCAGAAAACGATCACGCCGCGGCAACGTGAAGTGCTGAAACTGCTCAGCCAGGGTTTGACGATGAAAGAGATTGCGGCCGAACTGAAAATTTCAACCAGAACGGCCGAATCACATAAGTATGAAACGATGCAGACCCTTGGCGTCGAAACCACCGCAGAGCTGATCCGGTATTGCTTGAGACTGGGACTTATTTCTTAAGGCGTCACAGTCTGTGCATAGGCAGGCTCCCGCACCTTTCGTTCTTCACTCAGGAAACGATAAGCGAAGCCCGCAATCGCCGCGCCTATAATCGGTGCTAACCAGAAAAGCCACAGCTGCTTGATGGCCCAACCGCCAACGAAGATTGCTTGTCCTGTACTGCGAGCTGGATTCACCGAGGTGTTTGTAACTGGAATCGACACCAGGTGGATCAACGTCAGCGCTAATCCAATCGCAAGACCCGCCATCGCCTGGGGCGCACGTTTGTTAGTCGCGCCGAGGATCACGATCAGGAAGAAGAAAGTCATCACCAATTCCGTAACCAGTGCTGCTCCCAAAGAGTAGCCGCCCGGAGAATAGGCATCGTAACCATTCGCAGCGAAACCAGAACTGGTAGTAAATCCGGCTTTGCCACTCGCAATGAAGTAAAGAACTGCCGCGCCGCAGATTGCTCCGGCAACCTGTGCGACGACGTATGGCACTACGTCTTTGGCAAGAAAGCGATGGGCCGTGCAGAGTCCGACCGTTACGGCTGGATTGAAGTGTCCGCCGGAAACGTGACCTACGGCGTACGCCATCGTCAGCACTGAAAGACCAAAAGCCAGAGAAACACCAAGCAGCCCGATCCCGACCTGGGGAAACGCCGCGGCCAGCACCGCGCTTCCGCAGCCACCAAGAACGAGCCAAAGCGTGCCTAAGAATTCCGCTGTCAGCTTTTGTGGGAGTGAATACTCATTCATTGTCTTGTTCCTTTCCCGATTTGCCGTAAAAATTACGAATGTGCTTGGACAAGGTCAGTACCACCTCGCGGTAGCGGGTGGGTACGTCGTAGACACTGTTGATCGCTGCGCGGCGCCCACCCGCTACCGCGAAGTGGTACTGACCCTGTCCAAGTCAAGTAGTGCACTTCTGAGATAGTCCGTCGGGGAATCTATTGTGGATAGGAATCGCCTACCTCCACGAAAACCGCTGCTTCAGTTGAACGTCGCGAATCGCGGCGTTTGCCAATGCGGGTCGCGACCGCCTTGCGCTTGAGTACTACGGCCGTTAGATCGTCTTTTTGCTCGGTGCCGCCACAGAATTCCTCAACCGCAGAACGCAGTTTTGCGATCACTTCTTCAGCGCTACAGTCATGCGACTGCCTGATCGTAGATTCCAACCGCTGCAATCCGAACTCTTCACCCTTACGGTTCTCCCATTCATAAAAACCATCGGTCACCAGCACGATCATGTCGTTCGGCGCCAGACGTCTCACTAGCGCATTCTCATAACTGACGCCGGCAATCATTCCGAGAGGAATGCCCTGCGCTTCCAGATTTTCTATTTCCTGAGTCGCGTACCGGCAGCAGAGAATTGGACCATGACCTGCGGATAGAACTTCGACTTCTGCTTTCTCCGGATCGAGAAATAGCAGTGCGAAGGTTACAAAGCGGTTGGCCGACAGATCTTCAGCCAGCAGCCTGTTTAGTCGATCGAGCACCTGGTGGTGTTCGCTATCGGCAACCAGGCTGGCCCGCGCATAGGCACGACACAAGGCGCTCACGAGCGCTGGACCAATACCATGACCGGTTGCGTCGCCAAGACTGATCGCCAAACGGCCATCGGGCAGGGCTTGCCAGTCGAAGTAGTCGCCGCCGGTTTGATTGGCCGGCTTGTTCCATCCGGCTACGTCGAAGTCCTCGAGTTTTGGCGACTCAGCCGGCAGTAGATCCTGTTGGATCGATCTCGCAATGTCGAGATCGTGGTTCACCTGATTGAGTTGGCTTTTCAGTTCAGCTTCGCGGAGGGCTGCAACGACATGTGAGCGAATGCGGCCGGCAACAACAGCGGCGAGTATGCCACCGGTGAGTATCAACCCGGCGTAGATGAAGTAAACAGTCGTTGGAAGTGCATCGGCTGACGCCTGGTAAAAAGTTGTCGTGTAAAAGGTCACGAACAGATAGCCGACTGCTGACAAAGCTCCGGTCAACATTGTGAGAATCGGACTCAGCCTCAGAGTCGACAGGATGATGAGCAGGAAATAGATCAGAACCGCCGGTGCGACCAACACCTGGAAAGGTCTAAGCCATGGACCACCGAGCAAGAGAAACAGCGCCACTGTTGGAATCTGACTCTCGAGAAAGACGTTCAGCATCCATTTGTCCGCCGCCATTTCTTTCTCATCTCGCAGCGCTTTCCTGATCGAGCGCCACATCAAAAATTCGTGAGCAATGACGACTGCGAGAAATGCAAATTGAAGAGCAGCGATTAGACGATCCTGGGTGGCAATGGCGCGAGTGATTACGAAGATTCCGAGTGCCGCGAGGAAGCAGAGCATGCCGGCAGTTCGATACGATTCACTTTGCAGTGTGGCACGTTGAAAAGCTCGAGATCGAAGCGCCTTTTTACTCATCGCAGGGACAGGGATTACGTGATTTCCAAAACCTTAAAAAAGAGAGGGCGGGGACGGTACTGGCAAAACTAACAGTGTCAAAAGGGGCAGATTAGCGAATGATCGAAATCCCCGCCCACTGCAGTGGGCGGATTGTAAAGGACGGGGAGAACCGAGGCGTTTCGCCGCAATGTGCCCGTATTTTTACGGAGGCGTTTGTGTCTTTTTTCGCACGTTGTGACACTAACGTTGAATTTTTTGGAGTTTAGAGTAGAGTCCCAGTAACTCGAATTTGTCCCCTAAGGGTGCGGTAATGGTCCCGGCGTCCTCTCCCCTAGTTGTCGCTATCATTGTGCTCATTTCTACGTGTGCCTACGCGCAATCGACTTCCTCGATCGAGGGACTAATCACCGATCAGCACGGCGCTCTAATCAGTAGAGCCGAGATTACTGCGAGCGATCCTTTGATCGGAGTAGCGCGAGCGGCCGTGACCGATGACTCCGGGCGGTACCAGATTGCCGCCCTACCAGTTGGTGAGTACCGGCTTGAGGTTCGTGCGCAAGGCTTTCAGACGCGGATCCTCGAACGAGTTCGAATTGAGGTTGCGAGAAGAGTCACTCAGGACTTCCAGCTTCAGGTTGGCGATGTGTCACAGGAGGTAAGTGTTACTACAAGCAGTTCCGATCTTATCGAGCGCGCTACTATTTCAGTCGGCAACGTGATCAATCGCGAACGAGTGCAAACGCTTCCCCTAAACGGCCGGTACTTTCTCGACCTTGGTTTGCTTGCGCCCGGTTCTGTGACACCACCTCAAGGCGCATTCTCATCAGCGCCGATCAGAGGCCTGGGCTCATTCTCGATCACCACCGCCGGCAACAGAGAAGAGACAATCAATTACGTCATTAACGGAATAACGCTCAACAATCTCACTAACAGCTCGATCACTTTTCAACCTTCAATCGGAGCGGTTCAGGAATTCAAAGTAGATAACTCCACGCTCAGTGCTGAATACGGCCAGAGCTCCGGCGCTGTCGTCAACATTGCAACGAGAAGCGGAGCCAATGCGTTTCACGGTGAGTTGTTTGAGTTCTTTCGCAACGATGCCCTCGACGCCCGCAACTTTTTTACCTTCAATGCGAATAAGCCACCGCCATTCAAACGTAATCAGTTTGGCGGGCAGTTTGGTGGCCCAATCGCTAAAGACAAGGTGTTCTTCTTCACTTCATACGAGGGTTTACGCCAGCGTCAACAACTGAATATCAACAGTCTCGCGCTGAGCGATGCGCAACGCTCAACCGCAAGTGATCCCGTTATCGTGAAGCTGCTTCCGCTGATCCCGCGCGCGAATTTTGGTGACTCATCGGGAACGTCACGCTTTGTCGGAACAGCAACGGCGTTAGTAGACACAGATCAATGGAGCATTGATGGAAGTTACAACCAGGACAAGAACGATCGCTGGCACGGTTATTACTCGGTCTATCGCACTGCGCTCGTCGAGCCAACTCGCAACGGCAACACGATTCCTGGCTTCGGAAACACAACGAATCAGCTACGCCAGGTCTTGACTTTCAACGAGACACACATCTTTGGGCCATCGCTCGTTAATGAGCTTCGCTTGGGCTTCAATCGTTTCAGCTCGGCGACCACTCCAAACGCACAACTGAATCCTGCGGACTTCGGTATCAAACACGGCATCGCCTTACCCATCGGCTTGCCGCAGATCAGCGTGGCCGGGGGACTAAACTTCGGTGGACCATCGATCAATCCTTCAGGACGTGGCGACACCACCTTCATCGTCGGCGACTCGTTCAGTTACCAGAACGGAAAACATTCGTTAAAAGCGGGCGGCGAGTTTCGCCAGTTTCTCAATAACAATTTCAGACAGGGAACTGGTAGTTTCAATTTCCCAACTATCGCGGCCTTCGTCGCGGGCACGGCGAACTCGTTCAGCGTAACGCTTGGAAGCCAGTCGAGCAGCATCGACGAAGGTGCGCTCGGCTTTTTCGTCCAGGACAACTACAAGGTGCGATCGAACCTCACGCTGGAGCTCGGTCTGCGTTACGACTGGAACATTACTCCGACTGAACGTTACGACCGATTTATTGTTTTCGACTCTTCGACTGCCTCACTGATTCGGGTAGGCACAGATCTCGATGAGGTCTATCAGCAGAACAACAAGAACGTGCAGCCGCGCGTCGGTTTCGCGTGGGATCCGTTCGGTAACGGAAAGACTTCGGTGCGCGCAGCTTATGCGCTCCTCACGGATCAACCGATGACCAGCATCGTGATCGGAACCACGACCAATCCACCGTTAGCTATGCCGCTAACCTTTAGCGGCGCAATCAGACTCGACAACGCAATTCAACTGGCTGGACCTGCCGGGCTCGCTCCGCAATCGATCGCGCACGACTTCGATAATGCTTATCTGCAGTCGTGGAATCTCAACGTGCAACGCGAGTTGATCGGCGACGTTACGTTATCCGTCGGTTATTTCGGTTCCAAGGGCACACATCTGATTTCCCGTCGCAACCTCAACCAACAGATTAATGGCGTGCGCCCGTTTACGAAGTTGTCGCAGTCAAGTCCGATACTACCCGGGGCGAGTCTCGGCAATATCACACAGGTGGAGAGCGGCGGGAATTCGAGTTACAACGCGCTGTGGGTTACCGCATCTACGCGCGAGACTCGTGGTTTGCAATGGAACGTCTCATATACCTGGTCGAAATCCATCGATTACAACTCGTTCAGTACGGGCGGAATCGTGGGACAAGATAGTTATAACCTGCGAGGCGACCGGGGGCTTTCAGATTTTGACGCACGGCACCGTTTTGTCTGCAACGGAATATACGACCTGCCATTCAGCGCCAATGCATTTGTTGAAGGTTGGCAGCTGGCCGCGATCGTTCAGATCCAGAGCGGCAGTCCTGTGAACATGGTTACCAGCAACAGCACCGTGAATGGCGTCGCGAATACACTCCGCCCAGACGTCACTGGTCCAATCGAGACAATCGGCAGCGTCGACAAGTGGTTTGATACGTCCGTGTTCACTGCGGTGCCTCGTTTTGGTAATCTCGGTCGTAATGTAGTTATCGGTCCTGGTTTTAATAATACTGATTTTTCCGTAATCAAAAATACTCGATTGGGAGAAGACCTGCGCGTGCAGTTTCGGGCCGAGTTCTTCGACCTCTTCAATCATGCGAACTTTGGCCCACCAGGAACCGTGGTCGGCACTCCGGCATTCGGGCAGATCACGAGTACACGATTTCCAACCGGTGAATCAGGATCGTCGCGGCAGGTTCAGTTTGCAGTGAAGTTGGTTTTTTAATCGAGCAAAGGTTCATTGGCATGAAGCCTCGCGAATACCTGGTCAGAGGTAGCTTGTCGCTCGCGGCAATGCTGGTGGTCTGCGTATCCTGCGTGTTGGTTTCTGCGCAAACAACTACGCCTAAACGCGTGGTCGTGCTTTATTGGGATAACAAGGAGTTCCCCGGCAACGCCAGGTTCGAAGAGAGTTTCAAAACACGTTTACAGCTCAGCCAGCGGCAGGACGTCGAGTACTTCCCGGAATATTTCGAGTACAGCCGGTTTTCAGAAGAAAAGCAGATCATATCTTTTCGCGACTACTTACACGCGAAGTATACGGGTCGCACGGTTGATGTCGTTGTCGCTTCCGCTGACGCTCCGCTCGAATTTCTCCAGGCCCATCGCAGTGAACTTTTTCCAAATACTCCGATAGTCTTTGTCGCAAATAATCCACCAAAGCCTGAGGCGCTCGCGCCCTGGCCTGGCGCGACCGGGGTTCGTTATCGAAATGCCTACCACGAGACTCTGGATCTGGCGCTGCGGCTACATCCTCATACAGAACACGTTTTTGTTGTCAGTGGAACGCCGCAGCACGACCGTAGATTTGAGAGAGCAGTACAGGCGGAGTTCTTCGATGTAGAAAACATCCAAATCAAATATCTGACAGACCTGCCTTTGTCCGAACTGATCGCTACAACGAAAAGTTTACCGCCCAACTCCGTAATCCTTTACGTGTGGCAACAGACACCGAACGAGCAGGGAAAACTCCTCGAGAGTTACGAGGTCCTCGGGCGAATCGCACCCGAATCATCCGCTCCGATTTACGGGTTTGGGACGGTCGTGCTCGGGTCGGGAATTGTCGGCGGTTACCTGCAGGGACCGGAGATGAATGGAGCAGAGGTTGGAGAAATCGTCGAGCGCATTTTAGGCGGCACTCCGGTCCAGGAGATACCCGTCGAACGAGCACACAGAGTACCGATGTTTGACTGGCGCCAGTTACGACGCTGGGGAGTCGCCGAGATCAATCTTCCACCCGACAGCGTCGTACGCTACAAGGAGTTCACGTTCTGGGAACTTTACAGGTGGCGAATAGCCGGGGTGTTGACGCTCCTCGTCGTGCAAAGCATTTTTATTGGAGTGCTCCTCGTCGAACAGCGTAGACGGCGCCGCGCCACACAAGCTCTCGATCGTCTCAATGCCGAGCTCGAAGAACGAATTGCTGCGCGCACGGCTGCTCTCAACTCGAAGAGCCGCGAACTCGAGGCGTTCGCATATTCAGTAGCCCACGATCTCAAGGCGCCACTACGCGGCATCGACGGTTACAGCCGTTTGCTGCTGGCTGAGCACACCGCAAGTCTCGATGGCGAAGCCCGGTCCCTCCTGGAGACCATTCACGGCTCGGCCGAAGAGATGAGCCAGTTGATCGATGATCTGCTGGAGTATTCACGTCTCGAGCGGCGGGAGTTTCAACGGGGAGTGATTGAATTGGGACCGTTGATTAGGTCGGTAGTAGACCAAAAGAAACGCGAATCGAGCGAGCCGTCGATCGACTTCGTCGTCAACGTCAACGGTGGTAGTGTGAAGGCGGATCGGAACGGGCTCACGCAGTCCCTGCGGAACTATCTGGACAATGCAGTGAAGTTCACAAGAAAGGTTTCGCAGCCGCGCATTGAGATTGGAACAGAAGAG
The DNA here is from genome assembly GCA_046733695.1 of Acidobacteriota bacterium. Classification (GTDB taxonomy): domain Bacteria; phylum Acidobacteriota; class Blastocatellia; order Pyrinomonadales; family Pyrinomonadaceae; genus PSRF01. The sequence continues at coordinate 7,436 of JBKPPU010000053.1, read as the reverse complement.
ACGGCGGAGCATCATTTGATCTGGGTGCGAGATAATGGTGTCGGGTTTGATATGAAGTACCATGACCGGATTTTTAATATTTTTCAGCGTCTGGATCCCGGTGAGGAATATCCGGGGACAGGCATCGGTTTGGCAATTGTGCGTAAGGCGATGGAACGCATGGGTGGACGCGCCTGGGCCGAGAGTGAAGCAGGGCACGGAGCTACGTTCTATTTAGAGATTCCGAGATAAAGCGGCGCTGTGCTTGGACACAGTCAGTACCACCTCGCGGTAGCGGGTGGCTGCATGCCCAGCATTTGTCGAACGAGCCTACGGCGTACCCACCCGCGAGGTGGTACTGACTGTGTCCAAGCACAGTTAGTGATCTCAGAGCTATGAAGATTCTCTACGTTGAAGACGACGCACGCGATGCGGACCTCACCAGGCGTTGGTTGCGTACGTCTGCCCCACATCTCGAGCTCGAGATTGTGCACTCGATCTTTGGCGCAGTGGCACGGCTTCAACGTCTGGCGGTCGAGCCGCTCGATCTCGTACTTACCGACGTTCACTTGAACGACGGCGACGGACTGTACCTGCTAAAGCGAATTCGCGAGGATCGTCTGCCGCTGGCTGTTGTCGTAATCACCGGAAGAGGCGACGAAGAGACTGCAGTTGCAGCCCTCAAGGCCGGCGCCGACGATTACGTTGTCAAACACAAAAATTATTTAGATCGTCTACCGACCATTCTGGAAAGCGCACTCAATCACTATCGCGCAGACGAAATACGGCGAGCCCATCCCTTAAACGTGCTCTATGCCGGAATCGAGCTGGATGATATTGAATCCACGCGCAGTCATTTTGCAGTCCATGCTGATCATCTGCGCCTGTACATCGTTGCGAACGGTTCGGATGTGCTTTCAGAATTACAAACCGGACACCGGCCGTACGATGTGCTTTTAATGAACGTTGATACTCCTGACGTAAGCGGACTCGAGGTGTTAAGAGAACTGCGTTTAATCCTGAAGCAGGATCTGCCCGTAGTGTTGATTTGTCGCGAGGGCGACGAGGATCTCGCCCGCCAGGGTCTGAAGCTTGGCGCTACAAACTATGTAGTGAAGAAACCCGGTTATCTTTTTGAGTTGCCGCTGCAAGTAGAAAGTGCGCACTCTCGTGCAGAAATCCTGCGCCGCGAAATGGCCCTGGAAAGAAGTGAGGCCCGAAACCGGGCGATCCTCAGCGCCATGCCGGATCTGATGTTTGTAATGAGACGCGACGGCACATACCTGGATTACCACGCCAGAACACGAAGCCAGTTGCTAGTGCCGCCCGAAGAGTTCCTCGGCAAAAATATATCGGACGTAATGCCGCCCGAGCTCGGGGCTCAATTTCAGAAGTGTCTTGAGCAGGCATCGGATAAGCCTTTGCTTTTGGAGTACAAACTTCCGCTGCCTGACGGGGAGCACGTCTTTGAGGCATCCGTCGTTAGCTCCGAGAGTGACAAGGTGCTGGCGATTGTTCGTGACATCACGGAGCGGAAGAAGGCCGAGGAAGCCTTACGAGAAAGCGAAGAGCGACTGCGTTTGGCCCAACAGGCCGCGCGCGTCGGCAGTTGGGAGTGGGACGTGGAAACCGGCGCCGCGGTTTGGTCAGAAATGATATGGAGTTTACTCGGGCTCAATGTCGGTGAAGTGACTCCCTCTGTCGACACATTTGTCGAGTTCATTCATCCCAACGATCGTGAGGTCGCGTTTAGCAAAGTAAGACAAGTGCTCGCCGAGAGCGACGAGTACTACGATGAGTTTCGCATCGTGCCGCGAAACGGGAAGGTGATTTGGGTTTCGTCTACAGGCCGCGTAATCCGATCGCCTGACGGCCGTCCGGAGCGAATGCTCGGCGTCAATATCGACATCACTGAACGTAAGTTGTCGATGGAGTGGCTCAAGAGTGCGCTGGCCGAAGTTCAAAACTTGAAAGATCGCCTGCACGAAGAAAATATCTACCTACAGGAAGAGATACGAGTCGCAAGTGAATTCAGAGAAATCGTCGGTCAGAGCGAGCCGCTGCGTAAGGCTTTGCGCCAGGTTGAGCAAGTCGCTCCACTGGATACGACCGTTTTGATTCTCGGCGAGACGGGTACCGGCAAAGAATTGTTGGCCCATGCGATCCACGACAATAGTCCACGTGCAAAACATAACCTCGTAAAGGTCAACTGCGCGGCTCTTCCGGCTCCGCTAATTGAGAGTGAGCTGTTTGGACACGAGAAGGGAGCATTTACCGGGGCTGATACGAAACGGGCTGGTCGATTCGCGCTGGCTAACGGCGGGTCTCTCTTCCTCGACGAAGTCGGCGAGCTTCCTCTTGATTTGCAGGCAAAGCTGTTGCGCGTGCTCGAGGAAGGGGAGTTTGAACTGGTTGGCAGTAGCCGTACGATGAAAGTGGACGTACGCGTCATTGCGGCCACCAATCGCAACCTGGCCGAAGCGGTGGCGAAGGGCACTTTTCGTTCGGACCTGTATTACCGGTTAAGCATCTTTCCGATCGTGATGCCGCCGCTGCGTGAGCGTCGTGAAGATATCCGGCTGCTCGTAACGCATCTGGTAAAGCAGCTCAACGTGAAACTCGGCAAGCGGATCACATCGATTCCGCAGATTGCCATAAACACGTTACAGAATTACGACTGGCCCGGAAACGTCCGCGAGTTGAAGAATGTGATCGAGCGCGCGGTCATCACTTCGCAGGGCTCAAAACTGCAGCTCACCGACACTTTCGATCAGTCGACTCGGATGACTGAACCGGCGACCACGCCCTCTGCTTCGCAGGAGAGTGAAGGCGAGACGCTGGAGCAAAGCGAGTATCGGTTGATTGTGCGGACGCTGAGGAAGGTCCACTGGCGAGTCGAGGGCGCAGGTGGTGCGGCCGAGTTACTCAACGTCCACGCCAGCACGCTCCGTTCCCGGATGAGAAAATTAGGGATCACGCGACCCAAAGTTAAAGCCGCCTCAGACGAGGATTAGCCACAAAAAGGCACAAAAAGCACAAAAGGTGAGTTCGAGGGCGCCTAAGGATCTTGGGGAACCTTTGAACTCACCTTTATGTGCTTTTTGTGCCTTTTTGTGGCTAAACCTTTTTGTGGCTACTGCCAGCCGCCGCCGAGGGCTTTGTAAACCTGGACCACGCTGACAAGTTCGTCGCGACGCGCGAGGGCGAGACTTCGTTCCGCCTCGAATAGCTCGCGGTCGGCATCGAGAGCGTCGAGCAGGGTCGCAACACCACCGGTATAACGCAAATATGAAAGCCTCGATCGATCGCGCAACGTTTCCACCAGCAGAGCGCGTTGCGTTCTGACCTCTTTAGTTTTCTGATACGCAATCAGCGAGTCCGACACTTCACGGAACGCACTTTGAATCGTCCGTTGATAATCGGTCAATAGGAACTCGCGCTCGGCCTGCGTCAGTCGCACATTGTTCTTCAACCGTCCTCCGGTAAAGATCGGTTGCGTCACCTGCGGAACAACACTCCAAACGCTTCTACTGCCGCTGAAGAGACTCGTGATCTGTCCACTCTCAAAACCCAGAAACGCGCTGATCGAAATGCGTGGAAAGAACTCCTTCTTGGCCACTTCAATACGCGCGTTCGCCGCTATCAAACTGTTCTCGGCGGCGCGAATATCCGGACGGCGTTCAAGTAGATCGGAAGGCAATCCTGCCGGAACGGCCGGCGGAGTCGTGTTGTCGGTCAGGCTGAGTCCGCGGTCTATCGCAGACGGAATTCTGCCCGTCAGATAGCTAAGAAAGTTCTCGGTTTGCGCTACCGATTGTTCGAGCGCGGGGATTACTTCAGTGGCGTTATAAACCAACTCCTCCGCCTGGCGCACTTCGAGCATCGTTGAGACGCCACGTTCTTGTCTCAGCTTGATGATGCGTAACGACTCTTCACGAGACGCAAGTGTGCGGCGTGAGATATCAAGTTCATAGTCAAACTCGCGCAAATTGAAATAAGCGGTGGCTACGTCACTTACGATCGTCGTGACGACTGCCAGTCGCGCTTCTTCCGTGGCCAGCAGATCTGCCTTTGCGGCAGCGGTGGCTTTTCTCAGTCTTCCCCAGATGTCGATCTCGTAAGTGAGCAGATTCAACAAGACACTGCCAAACGAGCGGTCTCGCTTTACCGGCTCGGGAATATCGAACGCGGAGCTGCGCGACTGGCGCTGATTGATGACGTCGGCGCTGGCCCCGATGGTGGGATACTGGTCCGACCTGGTGATGCCGTAGTTGGCCCGGGCTGCATCAACTCGTGCGACAGCCAAACGCAGATCGTAATTATGCGCGAGAGCCTCCCGTATTAGTTCCTGAAGCTTCTCGTCCTTGAATAGTTCGAACCATTTCAGATTTGCGAGTGATTGTGGATCGGGCTGCGTCGCAGTGTCTCCGCGAAAAGTAGTCGGAGTTTGCACGGCCGGAAGTTTAGACTTTTGCGCAACCGCATAGGTTGGCAGCAGAGATAGGAGCAACAAGACAACGACAAAGCGTCTCATGTTTTAATCACCTCCTGTTTCGGCGGTGGCGGGCACCGGAGGCGGCGTCGGTGCCTTTTTACGCCAGCGACTGCCGAGACCCATGATGAAGGTGAAATTCCCCGGAATGATGAACACGCCTAGCCCGGTAGCGACAAGCATTCCAAAAAACACACCAACGCCCATAACGTTCTGGGCACCGGCGCCGGCGCCACTGGCTTTCATCAGTGGCACGACGCCGAGAATGAATGCGAAGGCGGTCATCAAGATAGGACGGAAACGCAACCGAGCGGAGGTAAGTGCAGCGTCTTCGAGTGAGGAGCCCTCTTCATGCTTCGCCTTCGCAAACTCGACAATCAGAATTGCATTTTTCGCAGCCAGTCCGATCAGCATGACCAGACCGATCTGCACGTAAACGTTGTTGTCGTAACCCCACAGCCAAACGCCGAACAGTGCGCCCAGCGCGACCAGCGGTGAGCCGAGCAACACGGCCCATGGCAATCGCCAACTCTCATACATCGCCGCCAGCAACAGAAACACACAGATGATGGCGAGGATAAAGGTCGGCGCAGGTGGTGGCGCGATCTTCTCCTGATATGAAAGTGACGAGTAAGAAAAACTCATTTCGGGAGGCATCGTTTGTTTAAAGACTTCCTCGAGTGCTGCAAGCGCCTGGCCCGAGGTGTAGCCCCGCGCGGGAGCTCCCTGCATTTCCACCGAGCGCAACAGATTGAAACGAGTCGTGAGTTCAGTGCCGGCGATATCGTTGATATTAACCAACGTCGAAAGTGGCACCATCGAATTGGTGGTCCTGGAACGGACGTAAATTCTGCCGATGTCCTCGGAATGCAATCTATCGGTCGATTCAGCTTGCACATAAACACGATACAAGCGACCGAAGCGATTGAAGTCGTTTACAAAGGCGCCTCCCATCGCTGCCGACATTGTTTGAAAGACTTCGTTGACCGGAACGCCGAGCGTGCGTGCCTTTTCGCGATCGAGATTGACCTTGACCTGCGGATAGTTTGGATCGAACGAAGTGAATAGAGTGCCGAGTTCAGGCCGCTGGCGTCCGGCGGCAATAAACTTCTGCGCCTGCTCGCCCAGTTGATCAATTGTCATTGAACCCGTGCGATCCTGGATCAGAAAATTGAAACCGGACGCGGCGCCAAACCCGCTGAGCGTCGGGATGTTGAAGGGGAAGATCACCGCTTCGGGGATTGCCGCGAACTGCTTTTGCAACCCCGCCATGATCCCTTTGACGTGCAGCGCTTCACCATGACGTTCATCCCACGGCTTCAAGCGAGCAAAGAGGGAACCGTAGTTTGATTGGTAAGTGTTGGTAACAACCCCGTAGCCGCCGATCGTTTGATACGATTCGATTCCTTCAGTCTTGGCGAGTATCGCTTCAACTTGCTTCAGCACCTCGCTGGTGCGTGCAAGAGAAGCGCCCGGCGGCAACTGCACGTTGACACCCATAATTCCCTGGTCTTCGTCGGGAATAAATCCCGCCGGAATCGCCTTGGCAAATAAGCCTGCGCCAAGGACGACGACTCCGATAATCACGATCGTCAGGATTGCTCTACGAATGAGGAGCCGCGACACGTGAACATACCCTCTCGTCGTCACGTCGAACACCTTATTAAAGCCACGGAAGAAAGCACCAAGTGGTCCTCTCATCGGCTTCGGTTCTTTCAACATCAGCGCGCAGAGTGCCGGGGTGAGTGATAGCGCGTTGAAAGCCGAGAGCAACACGGAGATGGCAATCGTCAAGGCGAACTGTTTGTACATACTGCCCACGAGACCGCCGAGCAGCGCCACCGGGACGAAGACAGCAGACAGAATCAGCGCGATGCCAATGACGGGCGCCGACACTTCGGCCATTGCTTTATACGTCGCCTCTTTGGGCGACATTCCATGCTCGAGGTGATGTATTACGGCTTCCACCACCACAATAGCGTCATCTACCACGATGCCGATCGCGAGCACCAAACCAAACATTGAGAGGGTGTTTATCGAGAAGCCAAGCAGCGGGAAGAAGATAAACGTGCCGACGAGGGAGACGGGAATAGTCAAACATGGAATGATCGTCGCCCGAACATTTTGCAGAAAGATAAAGACAACCAGGATCACCAATATCAACGCTTCGACAAACGTGTGCAGTATCGCCTCAATCGAGGCTTCGACCGCGGGTGTTGTGTCGTAGACGATCTTGTAATCCATGTCAGGCGGAAAGATCGACTTCGCATGCTCCATCGTCTCGTAGATGGTTTCCGCTGCTTTGAGCTGATTGGCGCCGGGCAGCAGATAGACTGCCATCGCGCCGCCGGGTTTGCCGTTGAGTCGACCGAACGAGTTGTAATCCTGCGAACCGAGTTCAGCTCGTCCGATATCTTTGATTCGAACCACCTGGCCCGTAGCAGATTGACGGATGATGACGTTTTCGAATTCTTCCGAAGTGACGAGCCGGCCGGGCGCGCTGAGTGTTTCGGTGAACTCCTGATCGGCGGGTGTTGGCGCTCCGCCGATCTTTCCCGCCGGCGCCTGTAAATTTTGTTCTTTAATCGCCGACATTACGTCCGATGGTGTTAGTCCCAGCTTGGCAAGTCGATCGGGTTTGATCCAGACGCGCATGCCGTAATCTGTGCCGCCGAAGAGATCGACCTGTGCAATCCCGGGTATGCGAAGAATCTGATCGCGCAGGTTGATGCCGCAGTAGTTGATCAGGAAGTTTGCATCATAGGCATCTTTTGGTGAGTAGAGGGAGATCACCATCAATATACTCGGACTCTGCTTCTTTACGGTGACGCCTTGCTGGTTTACTTCAGCAGGCAGTCGAGCGGCGGCGGTTGAAACGCGGTTCTGCGTGAGAACGTTTGCGGTGTCCTGGTTCGTGCCGACTTCGAAATTGACGTCGAGCAGCATGCGACCGTCACTGGTGTTC
>JBKPPU010000052.1:0-5563 GCA_046733695.1 Acidobacteriota bacterium | reverse complement strand
AAGGCTCCTCGATCTCGGTTTCACTACTGGTCGCTCGTTCGAGCGTCTGCAGTACTTCGTCGATATCTTCAATCGACACGGCATCGTCCGTCAGTTCCTCACTGAGGTTGACGAACTCGCCTTTTACCGAATTCATGAGCTGGATACCGCTTTGATCTTTTTCAAGCCTGGACAAATTGATGTTCCTTTCTCGCGGTTTATTTACGCAATTCCGAGGACCCGTTACCCCGATTCTTTGCTCGCAACTGTGGCAAACTTACGGGCTTCTCGTTGAACGGTTTCGCCTTGCCGTTCTTGCCAATTTTCCCTACGTTCTTCGATGCTATTGCGCTGCCACAGGGTTTCAATCGGCGCACGACGTCGTTAATCGTTATGTTTTGCAACACCCGTTCAACTGCAGAATCAACTTCCGACAACACCTCGCCGAGAACAGTCTCGATATTCACACCGACGGGACAGTCTCGACTGGGAGGCTGCCGGTGTAACGAGAACACGCCTCCGTATTCGAGTGCCTGATACACGTCCAGTAGGGTCGTCTTGGCGGGGTCATTTGCCAACCTCGAACCGCCGAGCGAACCAGTTTGAGACACAACCAGTCCTGCTTCGGCCAATTCCTTCAAAATACGCCGGATGACGACCGGATTAGTGTTGACGCTTTCTGCAACCTGCTCTGATTTAAGGGGTTCTTCGCCTGACCAGGCCATCAAACTCAAAACATGAACTGCCACCGCAAACCTGCTGTTTGTCGACATATCAAACTATTCGGGGAACTCGGGCCACCGTTTTTGTAACCATTATAGTTACAATTGCGATTTTGTCAACTTTAATAAACAGCGGCATTTAGGGCCACGGGTGGACGCGGATTTAATACGGATTCTAGATGGCTGGGGCTTTCAGATCCTGGATGAGGCCGAAGAGAACGTCGACATCGATGGGTTTGGGGACGAGGGCGAGATAGCCGGCGGCGAGGGCGCGTTCGCGGTCTTCTTCGCTCGCGTAGCCTGAGATGGCGATGGCGGGGACATTGCCGAGGCCGGGGAGGATGCGAAGCTGTTCGAGAAGTTGGTACCCATCGGTCTCCGGCATGCCGATGTCTGAGACGATGATGTGTGGACGCTTGTCGACTGCAAGCGTAAGTGCTTCGCCAGCCGAAGCCGCTGTCGTCACGCTCGCGCCTTCACGACGGAAGATCGTACCGAGAAGCGCCAGCGTGTCAGGTGAATCTTCTACGATTAGGACCTCGAGTCCGGCAAGCGAATGCTGCTTATTGTTAACTGTCTCTGAAACAACTTTGCCGGTCGGCGCCAGGTCGACCTTGAACGTGAAGGTTGCTCCCTGTCCCATTCCGTCAGACGCCGCCTTCAGCCGGCCACCATGCATCTTCGCGAGCGCATCGGCAATGGCGAGCCCGAGGCCCAAACCTCCGTGCCGGCGTGACGTCGAACCATCTGCCTGACGAAAACGATCAAACACGTGCGGCAGAAACTCGGGTGCGATACCGACACCAGTATCGACCACTTCGAGGTCGGCCTGGTCTCCGTCGAGTCTGGTAGTAACGGTGACCTTGCCGCCCGGATCCGTGAACTTGATCGCGTTCGAAATCAGGTTCCACGCGATCTGCTGCAACCGAACCGGTTCTCCCATCACTATCAGGCTCACTGGCCATAAACATACATTCAACTCGATGTTGCGTGCGGCGGCCGAGGTGCGCACAGTATCGACCGCAGCTTTTACGGTGTTATTGAAATCCGTTGGTTTGGGCTCGAAATGCAGCTTTCCAGTGGCGATGCGAGACGTATCGAGCAGGTCGTCGATCAGTCTCGATTGCAGCCATGCGTTACGCTCAATCGCGTCGAGTGCCTGCAAGACGCTCTTCTCGTCAAGAGTTCCGCTGCGCAGAAGTTTTATCCAGCCTACGACAGGCGTCAGTGGAGTACGTAATTCGTGAGAGAGCGTCGCGAGGAAGACGTCTTTCGCGCGATTCGCTTCGGCGAGCTCGACATTCAGGCGGGTGAGTTCGGCTGTACGCTCTTCGATTCTCTGCTCCAAATCCTGATTCAGCCGTCGCAGATCGGAGCGCGCCTTCTGCTCTGCCAGCATGAGTCGCCGGTGTTCGACTCCCCGGCGAATCGTGTGCTTCATGCTATCGATGTCGCAGGGTTTGATTAGGTAATCATACGCACCCTCCTGCAACGCAGCGATGGCTGATTCAACTGAGGCAAAACCTGTCAGCACGACTGAAATCGTGAGCGGAGCCTGACGCCGGATGCTGTTGAGAACTGAAAGACCGTCGCCTCCTTCCATGTGCAGGTCAGTGAGCACGAGGTCGTAGTCTTTTTGGCAGAGTAACTCGATCGCTTCGTCGCCGCTCGAGGCAGTGTCAACAATGTAGCCTTCATTCTGGAAGATCGCGGCGGTCGTGATACGCAGACTCTCTTCATCGTCGACGACGAGCAGCCTGGGCTCCTCGAAGAGCGGAACAAAAGTTCCCGGCTCGTCCATGGGAGCATCATTTCCGGATTGATCAAATGACTGACTCATTAGTTCGCAACCTTCGACTGGCTGACCTGTTCTTCAAGGATGGGCGAATCAACTTGAAGCACAATGCTGAAAACTGTTCCCCGACCAATTTCACTACTCACTTCGATGCGGCCGCCGTGCTGTCTGACTATGTCTTGTGTGACCCACAATCCCAACCCCGTGCCTTTCTTGCCCGTGGAAAAAAACGGATCGAAGATACGCGCCAGATCGTCTTCGGCGATACCGACTCCACTGTCGCTCAGTTGCACCAAAATCGACGGTTGCAGCGCCTGCTCGTAGCGCGCGGTGGAAATCACTATCTCACCGTCGCCGTTAATTGCCTGTTGCGCATTGATAATCAGGTTGAGAAAAACCTGCCGCAACTGATCGGCGCGAGCGCGGATCCGCGGGAGCTCCGCGTCGAAGCTTCGCGTGATGCGAATCTTTAGCTGCCGCATTTTCTTCTCTAGCAACACGAGCGTCTCTTCGAGCAACTGGTTGATATCAACCCAATCAACTTCACCCGGCCGGCGCGCAAAACCAAGCATCTGCCGGATGATGTGCGAAACTCTTTCAGTCTCTTTTCTGGCGATCTCGAGGAAGCGCGTGTTCTTGTCGTCTCCAGTCCCCTGCATCAGGTAAAGAGCGTTCTTGATCGCTTCGAGTGGATTATTCACTTCGTGCGCGATGGAGGCGGCGAGACGTCCGACTGCCGCGAGCTTTTCCGATTCGAATAACTGTTGTTCGACGCGGCGTCGTTCGAGCTCGCGAATCTCGGTCAGGTCGTGAAGAATCGAAACGACGGCAGTAACCTGTCCCGTAGCATCCAACACTTCACGAGCGGTGATCTCCATCGGCAAACTGCGGTTATCTTCCGGATCGATTAATTCTATTTCCGCCTGGCGTCCTGTTTCCGACGCTGACGCAAGTGTAGAAATGAACGAGGTGAGTTTGACCGCATTCGTTCGCACTGCCGCAGCAGCGGCTGACCTGAACGAGTTGTTCTCCTGAAACAACAACTCTGCGCGCCGGTTGAAGAGAATGAAGTTTCCCGCCGAATCACACACCACAATCGGATGACCGACGTTCTCGATGATCAAATCGAGACGATCGCGCTCGCGACGAGACTCAGCTTCAGCCTGTTGCAGTTTGACGAAGTTGCGCGCCAGTTCTTCGTTTGCCTCACGCAGATCGGTGACATCGCGAAAGATCGAAACGAGTCCGAGCGGCTCACCGCGCGAATTCGCCGCCGGCGTGGAGATGACTTCAAAGTGAATGTCAGATCCTTCAATCGGATCGACGAGTGTGATGTCTCTTTGAATAACTTCCGACGATGATACCGTGGCGCTCGAGAGATAAGCAGAAAACAGGAGGTCGTTCATCTTCAACGCGCGGCGTTTTCCTTCGCCCGCGTTGGCTGAACCGCTGAACAGTTCTTCAGCACGCCGGTTCTGCAGCAATATCTCGTTGTCGAGATCAGTGAGAACGATCGGGTCGGCGACCGACTTCATGATCGACTCGATCCACTGTCGCTCGCGCTGTAGTTTGGTAACGGTGCTGACCAGCCGTTCCTGGTGGGTTGCAAGGGAAGCGACAATGCCGATTCGTTCTGCGAAGCGCTTGATGAGTATTAGCGACTCGGGATCGATGTCATCCTGATTCGCCCCGATGTAAAGCACGCCCAAGCGTGCTCCGGGTTCGAAGTTCCAGTATTGATTAGAAGCCCTGGCGGGTCTCGGATTGACTTCAGCGATACCAAAAAGCGGCACGGCGAGGACGTCCGAGTGCCATTGCATGTTCGCAAAGAGACTTCGGGATCCTCCGTCCTCTTCCATCGAAATCCACAGCGGTTGAGCATCGTGGATTACACGTACACACGAGGCACTCGAATCGAGCGGCATTTCAACTCGCGTATCGCCGTCGAAGCCGATGGCAGCACGAACCCGCAATTCAGCGTCACGTTCATTGATCACTGCAATTGCCGCCTGGCGGTGGCCGAAGTTGTTGGCGATGGCTTCCAGGGCAAGGAGAAGGCGCTCCTGCAGCTTGGGAGTAGCAAGCATCTGCGTCGTCGTCTCGATGAAGACGTCGTATTGCCGCAGGCGCGGGCTTGCCCGATCAGAATCCGAGACGGATGGGGCGTTGCGATATGCTAATTCTGTGGGACTCTCTCCCATGGCCCTTTGATATTAATAGGTCCAATAAGTCCTATAGGACCTATTCACTTTTTCTCTTCAACAGTGACTCGACGTCGGGTTTCGGTTTCTACTACCTCACCTCCGGGTGTCAGTGCTGGTCGGGATACTGCCGGCGTCAACCCTACCGCCTCAGCGTATTTCAAGTAAGTATCGATGGAGGCCACCACAACACGGGCTTCGATCGTGATCAGGTCAATACCCACCAGCGAGATTCTCACCCACGCGTCGATTACGATGCCCTTATCGAGCACGCGATCGAGGACGTCGATTAAACTAGTTCCGCCTGGTGCTCTTTCGACAGCCATTTTGTTCGGTTCCTTTGTTGAGTAGTTTCAAATAACGAGCAAACTGCGCGAGGTTGACGGCGCTTTACTGCCCTTCTCAAAAACCTTTCTACTTCTTATACATACTAAGTATTGCGACGCTTTGCGTTACCTTTACGCGACGCGCGACGACTGCTTACCACCTTCTGCTCGACACTAACTGCGGCCGCGTTGGCCGCGGCGAGCTTTCTGATTTCCTGCTCGAGTTCCGAAAGCCGCTCGCGCAGCTCGAGGTTCTCCGCCTCTGCGCGTTCCGCACGTGTTGTCAGATTTGTGTCGTAGCGCCACCAGTTCAAACCAATCTGCTCAGCCTTGTCGATCGAGCAAACCAGCAGACGAATCTGCAACGTGAGTAGCTCTACATTTGCTAACGACACTTTGATGTCGCCCGCAATCACCAGTCCTTTGTCAAGAATACGGTCGAGAACATCAACCAGGCCTGGGGGTCGGGCCGTAATCAGGGTAGACCGCTCGCTGGACACTTTCGCCCTCCAATATCAGGGGACGGCTTTACTCAAAAAG
>JBKPPU010000051.1:0-20776 GCA_046733695.1 Acidobacteriota bacterium | reverse complement strand
AGGTCGGATGTTCAAATTCTCTACTCGTTCGGTGCGCTCTTTGAGCCCGGCTTCCGCATGCCGCCGACTGCCGTCTTCCTTCAACGCGCGGTCATACTCAGCGCCACCAAACTTCGTGCGCAGTTTTCCAGTTCGGCGCTTACGGAAAAAAAGCCACGCGGCTATGCCTGCAATCACAATCACGGCGAGACCAATGATTAAGGCCAGTTCTGTTGGGCCAAATGTTGACATGTTCATTACCTGCCTCCAGTTTTGTACCACTCTTCGAGGGCCTTTCTCGTGGGTTTCGCAAGTGTCGAGCTCTAGACTGTGCGTCGGGCAGAGACCAGGTTATAGACCAAAACGATCTCAGCTTGATTGCTGAATGATCACAGGCGCTTGCTGAGCCGGTTGTTGAACTACCGTAGCCAGTTACTGCGCCTGGCTGGCAACTTCGAGGTTCGCATTTCGGTTGGACGACTCATCTAAAGAACGACTACGAATGAGTCTACGACTCAACAGATTGACGGTCTGTGCGTCAGCACACATAGACGAAGACACTGAGGCAGGAATGAAAGAATGTTCCGATCAGCACAGGCGGTGATGCTTAAAGGCTAATGAGCTAACACTTTGTATGCCTATATGTGTGTTAGTGCACGGACAGACACTTCCCCCTGATTTAGCTTAGCTATCCATTACAGACGACTATTCTCCAGATCTGGTCAGCAGCGCCCGCATTCCACCCACTCAGTAGGAAGCATAAGACATGAACACAGAACCATCCGTCAAACTCGTTAAAAAAGAGGGAAAGGCCCGAAACTCAGGCCGACGTCGAATACAACGTCCAGCTAAACGGATGGTCCACCGCGGTTCAGTCGTGGGTTCGTGAATTTCAAAGCATCGTCGCGCGAATCGCTGCCAGCTTTCGACAGTCTGTTTAAATGATGGCACCGCATCGCACTGGTCTGCAGCACTATGCGATCAGAGAGTGAATTCTGGCCCAACCTCAAAGTGTGCTAATGCACAGACCAAGCGAACGAGTGATTGCAGAATCCAAAACACCTCACCTTGTCGAGATCGCTGCGTAAGCGCGGAGGATGGTGGCGGCGGATAAAGCAAAAACAAAACAGGAAGAAACACAACTATGAAAACACAACTTTCAATCATTAAATCACTTGCGATGGCAATGACTCTAGTTGCCCTGCTCGTCGCGGCTTCCGTGCAAGCCTCCCGGCAGACCGAGAAGAGCCTGTACGAACGGCTTGGCGGCGTCTTCGCCATCGCCGCGGTAGTTGACCACTTTAGCGACGCGATTGTGCAGAACCCGATCGTGGGAAAGAATTCGAAGAACGCAGCCCTCAGGAACTGGCACACGAACAACTTGGGCAGGTTGCCGGGACTCAAGTTCATGCGAACCCTTTGGGTCTGCGAGGTCACAGGCGGGCCGTTCAAATTCTCGCCAACAAGGCCGGGGTAAAACTCATTTGGGCCTTGAGGAGGCGCATCGTGACCTGCATATTTCGCCAGCGGAATTCGACGAGGTCGCGGCCGAGCTAGGGCGCTCGCTTGATTTCGCGAAAGTGCCTGCCCCTGAGAAGGCAGAAGTTCTCGCCGCATTTGCTGCGCATAAGGACGAGGTAACTGCTGGCTACAAGGCGAAGTAATTTCCCGGCAGGCGCGTTCTAGTGATTGATGAGTCTCCACGCTGCGGGCCGTCTTGAAAGGCTCTTCGAATTAGGCTTAATGGAATTTTCGTTTGTTGTGTGCTGGTATTGGCGCCGACAATCACCAGCGCGCGCGTTGGAAAGACATCGGGTCGATCGCGGTTCCTTAACGTAACCATTAAGGATCCCGGCGAGAGATGCGCGCTCTTGTTTTGTTCGCTGGCAGTGCGCCGTAGCTGGTTGCGTGGTGCTCAAGCAGTCCTCGTGACAGCAATCCTCCTGGGCCGGTGACAAGTTCCTCCATGTAATGCGACAGGGGAGAGATCCTATCAATTTCGCCGGCTCCTCTGGAAATCAGAGCCGCCGTTTTCAGAGACGCCGTTTTTCGGGAGTTGATAAGGCTATTGCGACTCTTAATTCTCCGTCGAATAGCGATGAATGGAATGTCGGCGGGGACATGTATGTTTCCGCCGTTGTGGGAGAGCCCGCGACATCCCGCACTGATGCGCATGCAGATGCAAGTACCTTCGTCCCTCGAAAAGCCGCAACAGATGGGTTTGCCACAGGTCCGACAAGGTCGCCTTTTGCTGACGCGCTGAAAGCTGACCGAACTCATGGGTTCATCCGCGCGATTCATTTTATGACCTACAAGAATTTCATTTAATGACCGACAAATTTCACTTTATGACCGACAAATTTCATTTTATGACCGAACCCACAACAGGGGGGCTTTATTATTATGGCGCCGCAAATCCTTGCTGAATGAGCCTTCATTCAGTATCATGCGCGCTATAATCTGAAGGTAGTGTCGGGAGGGATGATGAGGATTGAGAAGGCGGCGGTCTTGGGGGCGGGGACTATGGGGGCGCAGATTGCCGCGCACCTCGCGAATGCGGGCGTGCCGACGTTGCTGCTCGATATTCCGCCGCGCGAGTTGACGCCCGAGGAGCAGGCGAAGGGTCTCAAGCTCGAGAGCCCCCAGGTTCGCAATCGAATTGCGCGGAATGGATTGGACGCGGCGGTTAAAGCAAAACCCGCAGCGTTTTTCGTTCCCGAGAATGCGCAGCTCGTGACTCCCGGAAACTTTGACGACGATCTCGCAAAGATCAAAGACTGCGATCTGATCGTCGAGGCAGTTGTTGAGAATCTGGAAATCAAGCGGTCGCTTTTCCAGCGTGTGGAAGAACATCGACGGCCCGGTTCCATCGTCGCTTCAAACACCAGCGGTATTCCGATTCACCTGCTTGCCGAAAGTCGCTCCGACGACTTCAAGCAACACTTTCTCGGCGTTCACTTCTTTAACCCGCCGCGCTATTTGCATCTCGTCGAAATCATTCGCACCGAGTGGACCAAGCCGGAAGTCTCCTGTTTCCTTTACGGCTTTCTCGATCAGCGGCTCGGCAAAGGCGTGGTGCCGGCAAAGGATCGTCCAAACTTCATCGCCAATCGCATCGGAACTTTCGGCGCGCTCTACACGATCAAGGCCATGCTCGAGGATGGTTACTCGATCGAAGAAGTCGACAAGATGACCGGACCTGCCGTTGGTCGTCCGAAGAGCGCAACTTTCCGCACTTTTGATCTAGTCGGATTGGACGTCTTTACTCACGTCATCAAGAATCTTTACGAAGCTTTGCCGGAAGACGAAGAGCGCGAGATGTTCGTTGTGCCGGAAATGCTCGGCACGATGGTCCAACGCGGCCTGCTCGGCAACAAAACCAAAGCCGGCTTCTACAAAAAGCAGAAAGGCGAAGGCGATAAGCGCGAGATCTGGGCGCTCGACACGGCAACGATCGACTATCGCCCCGCCGAGAAAGTCAAACTTCCTTCGCTCGACATGGCGAAGAACATCGAGGACTTGCCGGAGCGCATCAAGACACTGACGTGGGGCAAAGACCGCGCCGGTGCTTTCCTCTGGAAGACGCTCGCCAAGACGCTCACTTACGCAGCCAAACGCATTCCTGAAATTGCAGACACGGTGGTCGAAGTCGATCGCGCGATGCGCTGGGGCTTTGGTTGGGAGTTGGGACCGTTTGAAGTCTGGGACGCGCTGGGCGTTGAGAAGTCAGTGGCGCGATTGCGCGAGGAAGGAATGACGGTGCCGGCGAACGTCGAACAGATGCTGGCTTCAGGTGCGAAGTCGTTCTACAAGAAAGAAGACGCGCAACAGTTTTACTACGATTTCGCGAGTGGCAAGTATGTTCAACTTCCGGATCCTCCGGGCGTTTTGATTCTGAAATCTATTAAAGACCGAACCGGCGTGATTAAGAAGAATGCCGGTGCATCGCTGATCGATATCGGCGACGGTGTTGCGTGTCTCGAGTTTCACTCGAAGATGAATGCGATTGGCGGCGACACGCTCCAGATGTTGAAGTACTCTCTCGGCGAAGTTGAGAAGAATTTCGTCGGCCTCGTCGTCGGCAATCAGGGCGTGAACTTCTGCGTCGGCGCAAACATCATGTTGATGTTGATGGAAGCCCAGGAGGGAAACTGGGACGAGCTCGACATGATGGGTCGCGTTTTCCAGTCGGCGACAATGAGTTTGCGGTACTCTCCGAAACCAGTAGTGGTGGCTCCGTTTCAGATGGTGTTTGGCGGCGGCTGCGAAATGGTTTTGCACGGTGACCGTGTGAGAGCAGCGGCCGAAACCTATATCGGGCTAGTCGAGGTTGGCGTCGGAATCATTCCCGCAGGCGGTGGCACAAAGGAGATGCTACTGCGCGTGATGGACTCGATCCCCAAAGGTGTGAACGATGCAGATCCGTTTCCATTCGTGAAGCGCGCCTTCGAGACGATCGCGCTGGCGAAGGTTGCAACGTCGGCGGAAGAGGCGAGGTCGTTGGGCTTTCTGACGAAGGACGACTCGATCTCGATGAATGCAGATCGTCTGGTTGCAGATGCGAAGAAGGAAGTGCTGGCACTCGCGGCCAGTGGTTACGTGCAGCCGCAGCAACGCAAAGACATTCTCGCGTTGGGCAACCCGGCGCTCGCCACGTTGAAACTCGGTATTCATCAGATGAAGCGTGCGGGCTATATTTCGGATCACGATGCTGAGATTGGGACGCAGCTCGCGCGCATCCTGACGGGCGGCGATTTGAATCATCCGACGCTTGTGTCAGAACAGTATCTGTTGGATCTCGAACGAGAGGCGTTTCTGAAGTTGGTCGGTATGCGGAAGACGCAGGAGCGACTTGCGCATATGTTGAAGACAAGCAAGCCGTTAAGAAATTAGGCCGCGGATGAACGCGGCTGAACGCGGATAAGGAAGAACTTATGAGAGAAGCAGTGATTGTGTCGGCGGTGCGGACGGCGGTTGGTAAGGCGCCGAAGGGAACATTGAGGACGACGCGTCCCGATGAGATGGGCGGGACTGTGATCAAGGAAGCGCTGGCGCGAGTACCGGGGCTCGAGGCGTCAGAGATTGAAGATGTGATCATGGGTTGTGCCATGCCGGAAGCGGAGCAGGGGATGAATGTTGCTCGCGCGGCTGCGATTCGCGCGGGTCTGCCGGTTGAGACGAGCGCGATGACGATCAATCGATTTTGTTCGTCAGGTTTGCAGTCGATTGCGATGGCGGCGGATCGCATCAAGAGCGGCGGAGCGGATGTGATCGTCGCGGGTGGTTTGGAAACGATGTCGATGATCCCGATGGGTGGTCACATCATCCGGCCGAATCCTTATCTCGTCGAACACTATCCTGACTTCTATCTGAGCATGGGCCTGGCGACGGAGAATGTGGCGCGCAAGTATGAAGTGACTCGCGAGCAACAGGACGAGTTTGCGCTTCGCTCGCACACACGCGCGGCGGCGGCGCTCGATTCAGATAAGTTTGCCGAAGAGGTCGTGCCGCTGCAGGTGGTGTTGGAAGAGTTGGATGAAAAGGGAAAGAAGCAGCGTCGCGAGGTTGTATTTAATAAGGACGAAGGCGTCAGGCGCGACTCGTCTGCGGAAGGTCTGGCAAAACTCAAACCTGCTTTCCACGTAAAGGGAACGATCACGGCCGGCAACTCTTCGCAAATGTCTGATGGCGCAGCGGCGGCGATCGTGATGTCTGACTCACGCGCGCGCGCGCTCGGCACGAAGCCGATGGCACGTTTCATTGCTTACGCAACTGCAGGCTGTCCGCCCGAAGAAATGGGTATTGGACCAGTGTTCGCGATTCCGAAGGCGCTGAAGCTCGCCGGGCTGACGCTGAACGACATCGACGTGATCGAGCTGAATGAAGCGTTTGCGGCGCAGTCGCTTGCCGTGATCAAGACGCTGGGCTTGGATCCGGATAAGGTCAATGTTAATGGCGGCGCGATTGCGTTGGGCCATCCGCTCGGCTGCACTGGCGCGAAGTTGACGGCCAGCATTCTGCGCGAGTTGGAGCGTCGCAATGGAAAATATGGAATGGTGACCATGTGTGTTGGTGGTGGAATGGGCGCCGCAGGAATCCTCGAACGAATTAGTTAGCCACAAAAAGCACAAACATGAATAGCCACAAAAAGGCACATAAAGCACAAAATAAGATTTCTTCTTATGTGATTTTTGTGCTTCTTTGTGGCTAAAGAAAGGATCAATATGTCAGCTGTTGCCGAACAGAAGAAACTTATCAAAGGTGGCGCATTTCTGATCGAGGAGCGTCAGCCGGAAGAGATCTTCACGCCTGAAGATTTCACGGAAGAGCATCGCATGATCGCCGACACCACGCGCCAGTTTATCGACAACGAAGTGGTGACTCGCATCGACGAACTCGAGAAGCACGACTGGAAACTCTCGCGTGAGCTCGTCGGCAAAGCGGCTGAACTCGGATTGATCGGCGCTAATATCCCGGAAGAATATGGTGGCCTCGGTCTCGACCAGACGAGTGGCGCGCTCATCGGCGAGAACATCGGACGCTCAGCTTCGTTTGCGACGACGCTTGGCGCCGAGAGTGGCATCGGGCTCCTTCCGATTGTCTATTTCGCTACCGACGCCGCGAAACAGAAATACCTGCCGAAGATTGCCGCGGGCGAGTTGATCACGGCTTACGCATTGACCGAAGCCGGCTCGGGTTCCGACGCGATGGCCGCGAAAGCGACTGCGCGTTTGAGTGACGACGGCAAGGAATACATTCTCAACGGCGAGAAGATGTGGATCACCAACGGCGGCTTCGCCGACATCTTCATCGTCTTCGCCAAAGTCGACGGCGATAAGTTCAGCGCGTTTATCGTCGAACGCCAGCCGGGCCTGACGTCGGGCGCCGAAGAGCACAAGATGGGCATCAAGGGTTCAAGCACCACGGCGCTTGTGCTCTCCGATGTTCGAACACCAGTCGAGAATCTGCTTGGTGAAGTCGGCAAGGGTCACAAGATCGCTTTCAACGTGCTGAACATTGGTCGCTTCAAACTGGGCGCGATGTGCGTTGGTGGAATGAAGCTGATGGTCCATGAGTCAGTGCGTTACGCGAACGAGCGACATCAGTTTGGTAAATCGATCTCATCGTTCGGCGCGATCAAGGCCAAGCTTGCCGAGCAGGCGATTCGCACGTGGGTCGGCGAGTCGATGATCTATCGCACACTCGGAATGATCGAGGCGGGGATCGGCGCAGTTGATGCGAAGGACATGGACGCACGCCTACGTGCGATCGAGGAGTACGCGGCTGAGTGTTCAATCATTAAAGTGGCGCTCTCGGAGTACTGTGATTTCGTAGTCGACGAGATGGTCCAGATTTACGGTGGTTACGGCTACTCCGCAGACTATCCTGCTGAGCGTGCTTATCGCGACTCGCGGATCAATCGCATCTTCGAAGGGACTAACGAAATCAATCGCATGTTGATTCCGGGTCGCTTGATGAAGAGTGCGCTGAGCGGAAACCTGGCGCTGTTGCCTGCCGCGCAGGCGTTGATGGATGAAGTGTTGTCGCCACAGATCCAGGGTTTTGACGACGACGAAACACTCCTCGCAGCCGAGCAAAAGCTGGCTACAAACGCGAAGAAAGTCGCGTTGATGACGCTCGGTACCGCCGCGCAAAAGTACATGATGAAGCTTGGCGATCAGCAGGAGATCCTGATGGGAATCGCCGACATCATTATGGACACTTACGCGATGGAGACCGCGATCCTGCGTGCGCGCAAGCTTGCTGCTGCGGAAGGCGAAACGGCCGCCGCGCGCTATCTCGACATGACGCGTGTGTTCTGCAACGACGCAGTCGGGAGGATTGAGTCAAAAGCGAAGAACACGCTGGCAGGAATGTCGGAAGGCGACGAGTTGCGAACATTGTTGGCCGCGCTAAGACGGTTCACGAAGTTACAGCCGATGAACGCGATTGCCGCGCGTCAACGTATTGCCGATGATCTCATCGCGGCTAACAAGTGGATCTATTAGCCACAAAAACGCACAAGAAGCACAAAAAAGAAAAAGCATAAAAGAAAAATACTGGTGCGCGTCGTTCCTATCTCACTGCCCACGCCTTTTTATATTGGCCCGGTAAACGTCTATCTGATCGCTGAAGATCCGTTAACGATTATCGACACCGGGCCGAAGACTAAAGAAGCGATCGAAGCGTTGCGGGCCGGAATGCGTGAGGCGGGCTTTCTCGTTTCTGATCTGCGCCGCATCGTACTTACTCACGCGCACGAAGATCACTGTGGTCTCGCCAGGTCTTTGCGTGATGAAGCCAAGAACGCGGAGGTGTTTGTTCATAACTGGGAGACCGGGCATCGTCACAGCCGTCTTGAGCATGAAGAGCATCGGACGTTACTCGTACGCGCAGGTGTTCCTGACCACGAGATTGCCGGCATGCGTGGACTCTACGAGCACATGCGCAAGTATGGCGACTCGTTTGGCGATGATGAATACACGGCTCTTTGGGACGAAGCTGAACTCGAGTTTGAATCAGGAAGTCTGCGCATTCTGCACACGCCGGGACACACGCCGGGCTCGTGCTCGTTTCTTCGTGAAGCTGATCGCACGGTGATCGCCGGCGATTGCGTGTTGAAACGGATTACGCCGAATCCCGTGTTGTCGCCCGACCCGATCGATCCTTCACGACGTTTCCCGTCGCTCGCGGAATACCTCGTGAGCCTGGCGCGATTGAGATCTTTCTCTCCGACGCTCGTCTATGGTGGGCATGGAGAACCCATACGAGATTTTGAAGAACTCTTCCACCGTTACTTTCGCGCTTTTCAGGACCGGCAGTCGCAGGTCACCGGCCTCGTCACGAAAAATGGCGTGACTGCCTGGGATGTCGCACTCAAAATGTTTCCCAACGCCGACGATGTTCACCGCTTTCTATCGGTGTCCGAGGCCGTCGCCCACCTCGACATGGCTCACTCCGAAGGCAAGATCGCCCACGAAATCAGCGGGGAGACCGAGATTTACAAACCACTCAGCTAATGGAGCAGGAGCAGGTTTAGAGGGGCAGTCTTTCCTGCTCCTGCTCGCTGTCCCTGCTCCAATCTTTTTGGAACCGCCTCCTGGACCTCGCGTGTAACAGCAAAACTCTTCCGGAGGAAACTCGAATGAAAGCAAAATATTCTATCGGTCTCCTGCTTGCTCTATTTCTCTTTTCAGGAGTCGCCGTGGCGCAGCAAACTCCCGCGCCCCCGCCTCCTGAACCGCCTGATGACGTGCTCGATCAGAACTTTTCCCTCTTCATCGACGGCGGTGGGTTTCTGGGCGTTTACGCGGAAAACATCAGCCGCGAGAACATGAGTCGCTATCACGTGAACCAGGTTCGCGGCGTCGGCATCACGCAGGTCGTCAAAGACAGTCCCGCCGAGAAGGCCGGTTTGCGCAAAGACGACGTCATCCTGCGGCTCGACGGCGAGAACGTCTCGAGCGTCCGCAAACTAAATCGTCTTGTCTCTGAACTGTCTCCGGACCAGTCAGTTAAAGTGGCGATCAGTCGCGGCGGCAGCGAACAGGAAGTTACTGCGACCATCGGCAAACGCAACCACACGAACATGGCCCAGAACTTCTTCAACGGCCAACCCCGTGTCTTTAAATGGGAAGGTCCCGAGATGAAGGGCTTTAAGTGGGAAACTCCACTCAACCGAGGAAACTTTCCAAACTTCGATAACAACGGCCCACTGTCGTTCTATCTGAGCAACAGCCGTCGCATCGGCGTGAGTACGATGTCGCTCACCAAACAACTCGCGGACTATTTTGGCATCGCCGATGGCAAGGGCGCGCTCGTGACTGCGGTGACGGATGATGGACCAGCGGCCAAAGCCGGTATCAAAGCCGGTGACGTGATAACTGCCGTTGACGGCGAGGCTGTCGATTCTCCGGGCGACATCTCGCGTGTGATCAATCGTAAGAAAGAGGGGGACGTTACGCTCACGATTATTCGTAACAAGTCGCAGCAAACGATTCACGTAACGCCGCGCGAAGGTGGTGGCTTCTCAGGAACGCCGGGTAACCCGCAGATAGGACGTCGCATCGTGATTCCACGAATCGAGATTCCGACGATTCCCGACATCGAGATCGCCATGCCCGACATCGTCGTCTCTCCCAGCCCAACAATTAACGTCCGGATGCCTCAAATCAGGGTTCCAATGCCGCGCATCCGCGTGACGCCGAGAGCCCGAGGTCCACAAGGCCCGATTTAAGTCAGAATGATGCCTGCCAGGAAAGTGTAGCCACGGATCCACACCGATTCGTGGCTATACTTGCGTCAAACGCTGTGGTTGTGTGATGATCCAAAAGTCATGAAACGAGTCATAAATAGTCCTGATCTTTTAAGGAGTGAATAAGTGAAAGCGGAATTGCAGCAGTTAATCGCTTTGCAGAATCTTGATACGACCATACGAAAACTAGAAAAAGACCAGGAAGCGATACCCGAAAGGCGCGCCGAGATCGAAGGAGAGTTCGATCAGCGCGCCTTTGAAATTAGAGCACTGGAAAACCGCCGCGACGAAGCCAAACACAGCCGAGCGAAACTGGAAATCGAGGTCGTCGAACAAAAGGGCCGCGCCGAGAGAGCTGAACGAAACTTGATGTCGTCGAAGAGACAGGACGAATACACCGCCGCCATTCGTGAAGCAGATTCCGCCCGCAAACAAATCTCCGCACTGGAGACGCAGATTCTCGAACAAATGGAGCAACTCGATCAGGCGCAAGCAGCCTTGAGTGAAAGAGCCGAAGAGATTGCGACTCTCAACTCCGATCGAGAAGCACGACTGAAAGCTTTTGACGAAGAAAGCGGAACCAATGCGGAGCGATTAGCGGCAGCTCGCAAGGAGCGCGAAGAATTATTTGCCAATCTGCCGAAATCGATCAGCAGTCTCTACTCACGAATCAAAGCTCGCATTCGTGATGGCGTGGCAGTGGCGGAAGCTCGTAATCGTTCGTGTACGGCGTGCTTCATGTCATTGCGACCGCAGGTGATGGCTGAGATTCGTCGTGGTGACGAAATCATCACGTGTGATAACTGTGGGCGGATTCTTTACTACGTGCCGGCAGAAGCGGTAAAGGCTGACACGGCCGCGCCACAGCCGAACGTGGCTATTAGTTAATAGCGAAGTTAACGGTGGCCCACAATATCGAACTCAAACTTCACGTCGTCATCAACCCTCACCAAACCGTGAAACGCTGAAGTCGCTTTTACCTTAAAGTCGTCGCGATCGATACTGAACTCGCCTACCGCGCGCAGATCGTTTCCATTAAGTGTGACCACGGCCGGAATCGTTGTGCGTCGCGTAACGCCATGCAGCGTTAAGTTTCCATCTATCTTCACTTCATAGCGACCCGCCGCAGATGTTTTCACAGTTACGTTAGTGCTTTGAAAAGTAATGTCCGGATACTGATCCGGATGCAGCACGATGTCCTTCAGTTCTTTGTCGATGATCTGCTTCTGCGGTTCGGTGAACTCGGCGCCGGTTTCGTGCAGCGAGGCGGCTTTAACTACCAGGCGCAACGATGCAGGTGTAATTCTTTCGGGTGTAACCTCGACTTGCCCGGTGAATTCGCTCGCCGCGAGGTGATGGCTCTTGCCTTTGAACCAGAAGAGTCCGCTTCTGCTTGCGTGGGCCATGAATTTACTCTGGCTGGCATCGAGATTGTAGGTTACCGTTGCTGGTGCTGGTTGCAGCAGGAGGCCGGGAAGGGCTGCTAAGATGAGACCAAGAATTATTGTTCGCATCGTAAACCTCCAGGATTAAAATATCTGCTCATGGCAAAAGAACAGATCAAGGTGTCTGAAGTAAAGCGAACTCGTCAAAAAGGTGGCGCCGTTGTCACGGTTGACGAGTTTTTGAGTCTAAAGCGTCCAAAAGGGGATCTGATTCTCAAGGTTGGACGCGAACAAGTGTCAGTTACGAGCCTGGACCGTATTTACTGGCCCGACGAGAAACTCACGAAGTTTGATCTGCTCAGTTACTATTTGCGCGTCGCCGATTACATCATGCCGTTTCTTCAGGACCGTCCCGCGATTCTCCAGCGTTATCCACGTGGCATCAAAGCGCCGATGTTCTTTCAGCAGGACCTCGACAGCGCACCCGAATTCATCAAGACTGCGAGACTGACGAATCAGGAAGGACGGCAACTTGACTACGGCGTCTACTCAACCACCGCATCGCTTTTGCACTTCGTCACTCTCGGAACGATCGAACAGCATCCGTGGCACTCAACGCTCAAACGTCTCGATAAGCCGGACTGGATCGCGATCGATCTCGATCCGAAGGCCGCACCGTGGGAGAACGTGTTGCAGGTTGCGCTCGTCGTGAAGGAAGTTGCGGATGAGATCGGTTTGCAGGCCTTCCCGAAGACGTCCGGATCGTCAGGAATTCATATCTACGTACCGCTGAAGCCGGCAAACGAGTACGACAAAGTGGCTGAGTTTGCACGGCTCTTCGCTACCGAAGTCGCGCAACGCGCACCGAAGATCGCGACTGTGGAAAGGACGATTGCGAAGCGTAAGAGCACGCAGGTTTACGTCGACTGGATGCAGAATGCGCGGGGTAAGAGTTTGGCCGCGGTCTTCACTGCACGCGCCAAGCCGGGCGCCACAGTTTCGATGCCGTTGACGTGGAAGCAGGTCGAGAAGGGCGTGAAGATCCGGGATTTCACGATCACAAATGTGCCTGAGCTTTTGAAGAAAAAGGGCGGTCCGTGGGCCGATTTCCTGAAATCTCGGCAAACTCTGAGCTTGAAATAGGTCCCATAGGACCTGTTTACTCTTGACGGTTTCCCGCTCGATGCTTATCCTGTTTCAGACATGAGTCAGAGCCTTTATCGCTATTATTACTATTACGGTCAGCTCTCCTCTGGGAGGGATGGTCAAGCGATGGGCTGTCGGCGCGTGTTGATCAAGTAGCAAGCAAAGACAAGTTTCCCAAAACCGGCCATCAATCCCAGCGGATTGGTGGCCGTTTTTTATGCCCTGAAAACAGAATGAGGTGAACCAGGATGATTACAGCAACTGAGAACCAAACCGTTTTACTCGACCATGTAGATTTGCGCATGGATCGCAATTCACTGGTGCAGCTCGATCCGGACCACCCGGGATTTCGAGATCCGGAGTATCGTGCGCGCCGCAATGCAATCGCCCAGATTGCCATGAGCTATCGGCCTGGTTCACCAATTCCGACCGCGCCTTATACCGAACTTGAACACGAGGTTTGGAAGACGATTTGGCAAGTACTCGGACCCGTGCATCGGGAGCACGCGTGCGAGGAGTATCTCGACTGCCTCGATCGGCTCGCGTTTGATGTCGACCGCATTCCGCAGTTGGATGAAGTGAGCCGGAAAGTAGAGGCGATAAGCGGTTTTCGGCTCGAACCGGTGGCGGGATTAGTTGAGCCACGTGTTTTTCTCGAGTCGCTGGCCCGCGGGGTTTTTCTTTCCACGCAGTACATTCGTCACCATTCCACGCCGCTCTACACGCCCGAACCCGACGTCGCCCACGAGATCATTGGTCATGCTGTGACCCTGGCGAGCCCGCGTCTCGCGGAACTCAACCGGCTGTTTGGCGAAGCCGTCAGCCGCACGGACGTGCCGAGCGAGCTCGATCGACTCTCGCGTGTCTACTGGTTCACGATCGAGTTTGGGGTGTTGCGGGAGAACGGTGGAATAAAAGCTTACGGGACGGGGTTACTATCGTCAGCCGGAGAGTTGGCGGAGATGCACAAGGCCGATTTGAAACCGCTGGATCTCAATGCGGCCGCGAACAACGTCTACGATCCAACTCACTTTCAGGCGGTGCTTTTCTGTGCAGAGTCGTTCGATGAGATGTACCAGCTGCTGAGGGAATTTCTGATGCGCTGGTGATGAGGTCAGTTGGACAGGATGAACCGGATGGTTCCAGGATTTACAAGAATTCATCCTGTGAATTCTGAAAAAATCTCTAACCAGTCACTGCATTTTCGGATCAGCCTTGTTGTTTTTGGATCACGCTCAGTTTCGAACTCTCGATTTCCTAAGGAATTTCGAGATCGTTAAGTCACTTCTACGGCATTCTCATTGCTTAGGAGGTTTATTCACCTTCCCTAAGTAATCGTCCATCTTCTTTGGAGGTTTAAATGCTCAGCAAAAGAATCGCTATTTTCTTCGTGCTTGTAGCCGCTCTCCTTGCGACTTCCTCAGCATTGGCCCAATCAACCGCGACAGTCCAGGGCACCGTCACCGATTCCAAAGGGGCCGTGTTGCCGAATGCGACTGTGATCGTCAAAAACAGAGCTACCTCGACCGAACGTACCACCCAAACTGACAGTAATGGCAACTACCAGGTGGCTGCCTTGCCGGTAGGTGTCTACAGCATCGAGGTCCAGCTTCAGGGATTTAAAACCGGACTGGCCGATCAGGTTACTCTCGAAGTCGCTAAAACCGTGATTCAGAACTTTCAGATGGACGTCGGTCAAATCACCGAGCAGGTGCTGGTCTCTTCGGACGTGCCCGTCATCGAGACTTCGACCACTTCCGTCGGCACCGTAATCAACCAGCGAACAGTCCAGGAGATTCCACTCAACGGCCGTCACTTCGTGGATCTCGGTCTGCTCATTCCCGGTTCGGTCACCCCACCGCAAAACGGGTTCCTGACAGCGCCGCTGCGCGGTCAGGGCTCTTTTGCCATCAATACCGCGGGCAACCGTGAAGACACCGTGAACTTCATGATCAACGGCATCAACCTGAATGACATGGTCCAGAACCAGATCACTTTCCAGCCGTCAATCAACACGGTTCAGGAGTTCAAGGCTGACAATTCAACGTTCAGTGCCGAGTACGGCCGTAACTCCGGCGCGATCGTGAACATCGCCACGCGTTCCGGAGCGAACGACTATCACGGCGAACTTTTTGAGTTCCTCCGCAACGACTTTTTCGATGCTCGCAATTTCTTCGAGCGCACGACTCAACCAGCGCCATTCAAACGAAACCAGTTTGGATTCAATCTTGGCGGACCATTGAATCTCCCGCGTTTCGGTCAGGGTGGCCCGACTTTAAGTTATAAGGGCGAGAACAAGACGTTCTTCTACTTCAGTTATGAAGGCACTCGGCAACGACAGGGCCTCGCGATTGCCGGTGTGACTGTACCGACTGCTGCGCAGCGCGCGGCGGTCACGGATCCCGTGATCAAGAACCTACTGCCCTTCATTCCGCTACCGAACGTCGGCACCAGCGGTTTCGCCGGTTCAGCTACCGCGCCCGTAAATATCGATCAATGGACCATCGACCTCAGCCATAACATCGGCACTAACGATCGCGTGCATGGTTACTACGCGATTCAACGCGATGAGCGCGGCGAGCCGACACTCCAGGGGAATACGATCCCCGGTTTCGGCGACACTCGCCAATCTCGCCGGCAGATATTCACGCTCAACGAAACACACACCTTTGGTTCCGCAGTCGTCAATGAAGCGCGGTTTGGTTTCAACCGCATCCACATTGCCTTCACGCCGAATGCGCAACTAAATCCACTCGACTTCGGTATCAAGAACGGCGTCACGGAGGCGATCGGATTACCGCAGTTGGCTGTTGGCGGATCGGCTCTGAATTTCGGTGGGCCAACCGGCTTCCCACAAGGGCGCTCGGACACTACTTACGTTGTGTCTGACACGCTGAGCTACCTGCGTGGTAACCACTCCTTCAGGTTCGGTGGTGAATGGCGGCGCTTTTACAACAACAACACCGCCAAAGACACGGGCAGCTTCGCGTTCGCAAACATGGCAGCGTTTCTCGCCGGCACTGCCAATACTTTCAATGTTACCCTCGGCGACGTTTCCTCTGCGATCGCACAGGGTGCACTGGGAGCCTTTGTTCAGGACAACTGGAAGGTGCGGCCCAACCTGACGTTTGAGCTGGGCTTCCGTTACGATTGGTTGATGTCTCCGACCGAACGCTTCGACAGATTCGTCGACTACGTTCCCGAAATCAATTCGCTTGTAAGGGTCAATAACGGCATCGCCCCGGTCTACCACACCAACTCCAGAAACTTTCAACCGCGTCTCGGATTTGCCTGGGACCCCTGGAAGGATGGAAAGACCTCAATCCGCGGTGCGTATGGGATTCTTGCCGATCAACCAGTTACGAACCTCGTGACCGGCAACGCGGGGAATCCGCCGTTTGCGACTGCCGTAGCGTTGCCGGCGAACTCGACTACGCAGCTCTTCAACGCGAGTTGTCAGGTCGGCTGTAACGCGGTGCCGGGCTCCACCATTTCGCCGAGTTCCTCTGATCCGGAATTCGATAATGGTTACGTCCAATCCTGGAACGTGAACGTGCAGCGCGAAGTTCAACAAGGATTAGCGGTGACAGTGGGGTACTACGGTTCGAAGGGCACGCACCTGCGGCTCACCCGGAACCTGAATCAAACGTTCCTGAATGCGGCGCTCAATCCGGTACGGCGGTTCCCGACGTTATCGCCGAGCAGTCCGATCGCACCGAACACGCCGCTCTTGAACATCACTTTCCGCGAAGGTACGGGCAACTCGAACTACAACGCTCTTTGGGTCACCGCAAACAAGCGAATGGGCAAAGGGCTGCAGTTCAATGCTTCGTACACCTTCTCGAAATCGATTGATTACAACTCGCAAAGCTCGCAGGGCGTCACCGTGCAGGACAGCTACAACCTGCGCGGCGATCGCGGCTTGTCAGACTTCGATGTACGTCATCGGTTCGTGATCAGTGGGTTGTACGAACTACCCTTCAAAGGCAATCAATTCAAAGAGGGATGGCAGTTCTCGTTCATCGAGCAGTCACAGAGCGGAAATCCAGTCACGTTCCTGGCGGGTAACGCCGGAGCAATTGGCGCGATTCCCGCTGCGAACGCAAACTCGTTGACGGGTCTTGCCACACTTCGTCCTGACATTACAGGACCAGTAACGATTTCCCCCACGGCCGCGGCGGCTGGGATTGGAGTGCAGTGGTTTCCAAACCTCGTTTGCGATCCGCGGCCTGGGGGATCATGCCCGTCGGGCTCAGCTGTCGTGTTGCCGGTGCAGTTCATCAATGGAAAGACCATCTATCATTTCGGCAGCATGGGACGAAACGTAGTTATTGGACCAAGCTTCCACAACACGGACTTGTCCCTGATCAAGCGCACGATGATTACTGAACGCCAGATGATCGAGTTCCGCTGGGAAGTCTTCGACGTGTTCAATCACGCCAACTTCGGACAACCCGGACGGACGGCGCAGGTCGGTAGCACGACCTTCGGCGTTATCACCAACACCCGGTTCCCGACTGGCGATTCAGGATCGTCGCGGCAGATGCAGTTTGCTTTGAAGTATAAGTTCTGAGAGGCGGGACAGGATTTTACAGGATGTTTCGGGATGGACAGGATATCCTGTTCATCTTGTTAACATCTTGTAAATCCTGTGAACCTAAACGCTGGCATCGATCATATTGAGTCCGCGCTCACGCACGCTCTGAAGTCCAGGTATAGTGCTTGCGCAACATGCGATCGGGTACGCCTGCGAAGCGCAACAGCGGATACTTAATCCCGTCACCAAACAACTTCTTTCCGAGTAGCTTGTAGTAGATCGGCGCGCCCGCTGTGAACTTCAAGTTCGCACCACTCACAGGACGCCAAAATTCCATGTTGTGCTCAAGGGGTACTCGCTTCTTCGATTTTTGACTGACCTGAGGTGGGAAATTTAGCACATAGATCAAGGCCCAGTTCTTTCCAATTGGACCTCGATGCGTGAGACGAGTTGGTCCACGCTTTCGGAGCCGGTAACCGGGATGTGAATCCGTGCGAGGGCGTAAATCGGTTTGCGGAGATTGTAGCGGGCTTCGGCCTCTGCGATTGTTTTGCCGAGCGGGCGCTCGTCAGTCGAAACGGAAATTCTTTCCCAGCAGACTGCAAACGGCGTGTCGAGCCAAACGCTTAAACAACCGTACCAGTGGATCAGGTCGCGATTAGCGCTTTCGATCCACGCACCTCCGCCAAGTGCGATGACGCCGGCCGTGCTCGTTTGCAAGAGTTGCTGCAACGTGTTCGTCTCGATCGCGCGAAACGCAGGCTCACCGGCTTCAGTGATCAACTCGGCCGGAGTTCGTCCTTCGCTTGCTGTGATTAGATCGTCGAGATCGATCATCGGGACATCGAGACGCTGTGCGAGCTCGCGAGCGACATTGCTCTTGCCGCAGCCCATGAAACCGGTGATTACGATCGTTTGCTTCATCTCGGCTTTACTTCGAAACAGGCAGCTCTCATCTTTCGTTTAAGCCCACTGTGTCCAAGTACGATTCATCTTTTCACAACTGATTCGAGTAGTGGGAAGAATTCCGGGAATGAGACCGAAACGCATTCTGCACCGGAGATTTCGGATTCGCCTTCGGCTAATAGCGCTGCGACGGAGAAAGCCATCGCAATCCGGTGGTCGCCGTGTGAATCGAGTAGCACGCCGTGCAGTTTAGTAGGTCCGGATACTGACAGGCCGTCGGGAAACTCTTCAACTTCAGCTCCCATAGCCCGCAGATTTGTGGCAGTTGTCGCCAGTCGATCGCTTTCCTTCAGTCGCAGCTCACCTGCGTCGCGGATCCGGATTCCGCCGTCAATCTGCGACCCAACGACGGCGAGTAACGGCAGCTCATCGATCAACGACGGGATCATTGATTGGCCCAGGGTTCGTTCCGACTCGGTGGCATTTTTGCTAATACCGCCGCGGACGTTGATCGTTCCGTGCGGTTCGTTACGCTCGACTTGCTCATCTGTTGTTGAAACGTCTGCACCCCACGAACTGAGCACGGAAAGAAACGACGCCCGCGTAGGATTCAAGCCCACGCGCTCAATCGTCAACTCGGATTTCGGCAACAGCATCGCCGCCGCAACGAAATACGCCGCCGACGAAACATCCCCCGGAATCCTAATCGGCCCACCAGTGAAGTGTGCCGGACCATCGAGCGTCACCGAAAGATCGCCATTGGTCGTGACGGGAACTCCAAAACCATTAAAGAGCCTCTCCGTATGATCCCTTGAAGTTATAGTCTCGATCACACTCGTCCGCCCTCGAGCATTCAAACCCGCAAACAGGATCGCAGACTTAACCTGCGCGCTCGCAACCGGCAGCCTGTACGTGATCGGGCTCGGCATTCCGGTCCCGTACACGGTCAGCGGCGCCTTACCCCCAGTCGATTCAATCCGCGCGCCCATCAGCTCGAGCGGTTCGATAATTCGTCGCATCGGCCGCGAGCTCAACGACTCATCCCCAACAAGTTCTGCCGTCAATTCATGCCCTGCTAAAACTCCGGCAAGAATGCGCAACGTCGAACCACTATTACCGCAGTCCAACGGCTCGTGCGGCGCAACCAGTCCCTGTCCACCCGCAAAAACTATTTTGTCATCTCGGTGTTCGATGGAAACGCCCAGCGAACGCAGGCACCCAAGAGTCGAGGTACAGTCCTGCGCGGTCGAGAAGTTTGAGATTTCCGAACTGCCACGCGCGAGCGCAGCAATGAGCGCCGCTCGATGCGAGATCGATTTGTCGCCAGGTAATCTGAGTCGCCCGTTTATCGATCGAGCCGGAGTTAGTTTCATGATGTCAGCTATGTATTGAATAGGACATAAGAGTCCGAGTGTGTTATAACTACGACATTCCGCTGGTCAGTAATCCCCTCAGTGCGGGAATCCCCCCATGAAATACAGTGTTTAAGGAAGTCAGGGAAACCGTCCCGACATACGACGCCGTGTCTGCAGTACTCTATCCGACTGTCCTGGTCGCCGAAGATTCGGTCGACACCCGCATTATGCTCAAGCGCGCCTTCGAATTAAAAGGATACCGTGTTTTTGAAGCCGAAGACGGTAGGCAGGCGCTTGATATTGCCAAACGTTTACGGCCGAGCCTGCTCGTCATCGACCTGAACATGCCGGTTCTTGATGGTCTGGAGACCATCAGAAACTATCGCCGGCTCGAAGGGAAAGGCGACCACACACCCATAATCGCCATCACCGCCTACGACGTTTACGGAATGGAAGAAGCCGCGCTGGAAACGGGCTGCAACATCTATCTCAGCAAACCGCTCAATTTGGAAGAGCTCGATCGCGCGGTAAAGAGCCTGGGCTTCCTTGTCTGAATACGTCCTATAAGACCTATCGTTTCTTGACAGCGCTGCGCTGAGCATGTTACACCGTCAACCTCCTGATAAGTCTGTTGTATTTGTATTAGAAAGCAGCCAGAGTCCTCGCGCAGTGGCTTTCGGAGAGGTCATGCAGAAGGCTTGTGACCGGAGAGACGACCGAGCTAAGTTTGCCCAGCCGAATTGACACGGTTGCCACCGCGGCCGCCGCGGTTGCCGAATTTGTTGGCCGTTCAGGCATCAGTGATGATGCTGCGTTTGGGATCGACATGGCTGTGCGCGAGGCTGTGACCAACGCAGTGCTTCATGGCAATCGTCAAGATGAGGACAAAACCGTAGACATCATTTTGAAGAGCTCGCCTGACGCTGTGGAAATCAGCGTGCACGACCAGGGACCAGGGTTCAACCCTGAGGCAGTCCCAGATCCAACAGCCCAAGAGAACATCTTAAAAACTTCTGGCCGCGGCATCTTTTTCATGCGCAGTTTTATGGACGAAGTCGACTGGTCGATACGGCCCGGCGGTGGTACAACGGTGCGCATGCTCAAGCGACGTTAATTCGCAATTGCATAAAGGAGATTTCTGAAATGGCTGAGTTGAATATCAACGAGCGTCAAGCCGGAGATGTCACCGTTCTTGACATGAGCGGAAAGATAA
>JBKPPU010000050.1:0-18870 GCA_046733695.1 Acidobacteriota bacterium | reverse complement strand
AATGGCTGACGACAAAAACAAGAAACATTCACCTGGCTCAACTCAGGACGAGCAATTACTTGAGAGTCCGCGTCCTGACGAGTTTACACACACAGATACGTGGCGCGTGTTCCGGATCATGGGTGAGTTTGTCGAGGGTTTCGATGAACTGGCCACCCTCAGTCGCGGCATCGCAATCTTCGGCTCTGCGCGTACCAAACCTGACGATCCGGAATACCACGCCGCACAGGAAACTGCCGCGCTGCTTTCCGCACAGGGTTTTGCCGTTATCACTGGCGGTGGTCCAGGAATCATGGAAGCGGCGAAGCGCGGCGCGTTTGAAGCCGGTGGCTTGTCGATCGGCTGCAACATCGAGTTGCCGTTCGAGCAGAGACCAAACGCTTACCAGACGCTCAGCCTCACGTTCAAATACTTCTTCGTTCGCAAGATGATGTTCGTTAAGTACAGTCTGGCGTTCGTGATCTTTCCCGGCGGGTTTGGCACCTTTGACGAACTCTTCGAGGCCCTCACACTGATCCAGACGAAGAAGATTCGTAACTTCCCGGTCGTATTGTTTGGACGCCAATACTGGACTGGAATGCTGGACTGGTTGCGCGCAGAGGTCTTACGTAGCGGGAAAATTAACGAACATGACCTGGACCTGTTTCATGTTACTGACTCGCCTGCAGAAGTCGTGGAAATCGTAACGCGGAGTCAAAGTTCACTCACCCACCTGGACAACGCCACCTCCGACGAAATCAGGGTTTGAGTTAAACGCGGATTGGAACGGATTTATTTCGTCGTTGACCTGATTAGCCAGTCGACGTAAGAAGCGGAGCCGGCTACAACCGGAACCGCGATTATTTCAGGCGTGTCGTAACTGTGCAGAGCGCGGACTTCCCTCTCGAGCTCTTCAAATTTTGATCTGGTAGTTTTGGCGAGTAATAAGATCTCCGGCGCGCGCTCGATCTTTCCCTGCCAGCGATAAACGGATTCCATCTCCGGCAAAATCTGAACGCATGCAGCGAGGTGTGCGCCAACCAGCATGTCCGCGAGTCGCGCCGCTTCTTCACCGTTGCTCGCAGTCATGAAGACGATAATCGCATCAAAAACTTCGTCAGACATGGCGTACTACTCTTCTTCGTCTTCGGCCGCTTCTCCGAAACCGCCCGTTAGCGGTGTGGTATCGCCGCCGAAGAAAGCCCTATAAATCTCGAGAGCGCGATCTGCGTCGCGTTCGTCCACCAGAATCACGGCTCCTTCCGAGGTCGCGGAGAGCAGTGGCGACAAGGCATCAGCGCCGCCGGATTTCACGACCGAGCGAATTCCGTTTTGGGTGAGAATGTCATTGACCATTTCGGCTTCGGCCGGCGAACCCAGCTTATGCAGCGGCACCAAGGCTGCCTCGCTGCCGTCGTGAAGGGTGTTATCCGGCGTCAATCTCTCAACGAGAGCAGTTTCATCATCAGGGCACTGAGTGATGCCCGGTTCGTACTCAGCCTCACAGACAGGACAGAACATTTGGTCTCCTTGTTCACTTAACTTCAAACGGAATCTCGTCAAAGTGAGTCATCCGTTTGAACGCTCGAAAACGATCGTTGATCTCCGCGTGTGTAAGACGTTTGACTCGCTCGGTGCCAAACTCCTCAACATTGAACGAAGCCATCACCGATCCAAAAATCATTGCGCGTCTCATCGCGCCCTCGTCGAGTTTCTCCTGGCTGGCCAGGTAACCCATAAAGCCGCCCGCAAACGTGTCGCCGGCCCCGGTCGGATCGAACACCGACTCCAGCGGGTAAGCCGGAATCGCGAAATAGCTGTCAGACGTAAACAGCGCCGCGCCGTACTCGCCACGCTTGATAATCAACGCTCGTGGCCCCCACGTCAAAATCTCGTGCGCAGCCTTGATGAGATTCGGAATCTTTGTAAGCTGCCGCGCTTCAGCATCGTTGATGATGACGACGTCGACGCCTTTGATCGTGCGAACGAGCGAATCGCGCGTGTGCTCGATCCAGAGATTCATCGTATCGAGCGCGACCAACTCCGCATCGGGCATCTGCTCTCGTACACCGCGCTGTAAATCCGGCTGAATGTTGCCGAGAAATAGCAAGCGTGAATGCTTCGATTCTTCAGACAGCTTCGGTTGAAAGTCAGCAAAGACGTTCAAGTCCGTATACATCGTTTGAGCGACGTTCAAATCGTACTCGTAACGACCGCCCCAACGAAACGTCTTGCCATCTTCTATTCTCTCGACGTCGCGTGTGTTGATTCCGCGACTCTCAAAAACTTCCTGCTCTGTAAAGTCACCACCTACGACAGCGACGATGCCAACTGTAGTGAAAAAGCTGGCTGAGATCGAAAAGTGCGAGGCCGAGCCGCCCAGCATCTTGTCGCATTTACCGAATGGAGTTTCGACCTCATCATAAGCAACCGATCCAACGACTAAAAGGGACATGTGTGTGTTTGTTCTCTGTGATTTGATCTTCGAGCTTTGTGTTACGGCTGTTTTGGTGCTTCGAGAAGACGCAATTCTTCTCGCGCCTGCTTTGCGAACGAACCATCGGGATAGTCTTTGATCAACTTGTTCAGGTAATCAACGCCCATCTCACGAAATTGCTGCGACGTAAGCGTCTTCTTCTCGCCTCCGTCAAAACTTACATATTGATCCGGCCGCTGCTTGCCTTTGTTCTGCGAGAGCCACAGGCTGCTTTGACCGGCCATCAACAAGACTTCTTCGATCTTTGCGAAGTTCGGATTGCCGGCGATGATCTCTTCACAACGCTTGAGCGCCGCAACGTAAGCTTTCTTCAGTTTGAAGTAGTTTCTGGCGACTTCGAGATTGTGATACGAGTCTCGTTCGAGGTCGGGGTCGCGGAGCGTTGCCGGATCCGGGGGCTTGGGACTTTGCGCATACACTGCCGGAACTACTGCGAACATGAAAAGAAAGACGAATAACAGCAAAAACTTATTTCTCATATCGCACCTCAGAAATTACGTTCTACGCCTGATACTTTTTGATGATCGCTTCGAGCTTCTTTGTTGTCGCCTCAGGCCAGAGATTTGGCGCCGTGAAGATCGCGTGTTGCAAAGCCGAACCGCATTTACAACTGCGCTCGCTATCCTTCATCAGCCTCGTCGCCTCACGCAAAATCAGCTGCGCATTGCGCACGTTCTTGTTCAGATATTCAACTACCGTTTCAATACTCACCGCATCATGGCCTGGATGCCAGCAATCGTAATCAGTAACGAGCGCGAGCGTCGCGTAACAGATCTCGGCTTCGCGCGCGAGCTTCGCTTCCTGAAGATTCGTCATGCCGATGATGTCCATGCCCCACGAGCGATAGACATTCGACTCAGCTAAAGTCGAGAACGCCGGGCCTTCCATACACAGATACGTCCCACCACGATGCACCTTAACATCCGCAACGCTACACGACTGCTCCAACACATCTCCCAAACGCCCACAAACCGGATGCGCAAAAGACATGTGCGCAACAATCCCTTCGCCGAAGAAAGTTGACTCTCTCACTCGTCCACGGGTGCGGTCGAAAAACTGATCGGGAATCACCATATCGAGCGGCGCATACTTCTCCTGCAAAGAGCCAACCGCAGACGCCGATAGAATACTCTCGACGCCAAGCAGCTTCATCGCATAGATGTTCGCGCGGAAAGGGACTTCAGTCGGAGTCAAACGATGACCGCGTCCATGACGCGGCAGAAATGCCACGCGCTCGCCTTCGAGAGTGCCGATGATGAACCAATCGGATGGTGGTCCAAACGGAGTGTCAACTTTAACTTCTTCGATCGCCGTCAACTCGGGCATCTGGTAGAGACCGCTGCCGCCAATAATCCCGAGACGAACGCCTGCTGTACTCATGAAAGCTCTTAGCCCTCTCCGCGATACGGAATCGGACTGAACTCCTTTTCTCCCTGCTGTAACCGGCAGAGCGGTTCATCGGGATCGTGGTAGAACATGCAGATCCAGTTTTCACGCGCCGCCTGCGGCAGAATTCTCTTCTTAGCTTCGAGGGTTTCGACAGGAAAGAGATCGTAACCCATGATCCACGGCAAACGAACGTGCGCGCGCATCGGTATCAAGTCGGCGAAACCAAACATCGTGTTCCCGTTTCGCTCCAGAAGCCAGCACTGCATCGACCGGTTGTGACCGGCGATCGTCTGCATTTTCAAACCTGGCACCACTTCGTAATCGGAATCTCGTGCTTCAAGCTGACCCGACTCGACCAGCGGTTTCCAGTTCTCCGGCAAATAACTCGCGCGATCGCGTTCAGTTGGATGATCTGCGTGGTCCAACTCAGCGCCGGAGACGAAGTAACGAGCATTTGGGAAAGTCGCGACCGGATTGCTTTCAGCGTTGAGACTGGTATTGCCACCGGCGTGATCGAAGTGCAGATGAGTGTTGACTACGATCGTAATCTCATCAGCAGAAACACCGGCGCGCGCCTTTAGTGTCTCGGTAAGTGGGCGCGTGCGGGCGATGCCGTACATCGACTGTTGCTTTGCAGACCACTTATCGCCAATTCCCGTTTCGATCAGGATCTTTTCCGAACCGGTATCGACGAAAACGCAATTCATGTTCATGCGAATGCGGTTTTCATCGTCGGGCGGACACTCCCTCGCCCAAAGCTTGCGCGGGACCACTCCAAACATTGCTCCCCCATCAAGACGGAATTCGGTGTCCTGAATGATCTCGACGCGATAATCGCCTAACTGCATTGAACAAATGAGCCACGGATGAACACTGATTCGTTACGGATTAAATCAGTAATTCATCCGTTTAGATCTGTGTTACGGCTTCTTCGGTTTTGCCGGCGGCGTCTTGGCGCCTGGTTTCGCGGGCGAAGGCGCGGGCGCTGACGGTTCCTGCTGCTCCGGCGGTGCACCAAATCCCGGCGGCAACTGCTGCTGGGGCGGCTGCTCGGGTTGTTTCACCTGATAGTTGTCAGCGACTTTTACATGCGAGCGCGCGACGATCTCGTCTAGCACCTTTGTCGCTTTGTCCTTTTCGATCTCGGCCTTCGCTTTATCGCGCGGGCTTTGCGGCGGTCCAAATGGATTGGCGCCCGGATCGCTAATCAGGATGTGACGCGCGTGAACCTTCTCCTCTGACTTGCCGTCTTTTGTTTCGGTCTTTTTCTCTTCCAACTTGATGATGTGAAAACCAAACTTGCTCTGGACCACATCGCTGATCTCGCCCGGCTTCAACGCAAAAGCCGCCTGCTCGAACTCCGGAACCATGTCGCCATGACCGAACCAACCGAGATCGCCGCCCTTGTCCTTACTACCGTCACTTGAAAACTCCTGCGCGAGCTTCGCAAAGTCTTCGCCGCCCCGCGCACGTTTGAGAACTTCCTCTGCCTTGGCGCGGTTCTTCTTGTCCGTGTCCATCTCGGGATGGCTTGCCAGATACGCGTTGACTTCCTCGTCCGTCGCTTTCATCTTGTCCTGCAATTTATCAACCGCGTATTTCTGCGCCACCGCACGCGCGTGCTGCAACAACATCTGCAATCGGACTTCCGGCTTCTTGTCGAGTCCCTGATCGATCGCCTTCTTCTCCGCGAGATAAATCCTTCCGAGTCGCTGCTTGAGCATGTTCATCTGCTCGGGTGGAATCTCCTGGGAGGCAAACTGCGGATCCTTGCTCTTTGCGTCGGCAATAATCTGATCAAACTTGTGCTGATTAACGGGTTGTTTGAAAAATTCGTCGACCTGGGCGTCGGTAATATCTGTATTGGCATTCTCGCCCTGCTTTTCAAAATAATATTGAGCGACGACGCTGGCTTTCTGGAATTCGAGCTGGCGCTTCATCTCCGGGGTGTCAGCCACACCGTGCGATTCCGCCTCTTCGGCTACAGCAAGGAGACGCCGAACTTCCTGGGCGAAGTCTTTGCGCGCCTTCTCGTCAACAGCCAAACGAGCACGCATCTGCGGCGGCTGGTCTTCGGCAATCAATGCCATATCTTCCGCCGTCAATTCGACCGGGCCGGCTTTTCGTGCTTTGACCTGCCAGAAGATCAAACCTCCTGCAAAAACCAGGGCGACCGCGGCCGCGATAATAGCTTTTCTTGTTGAGTTCAAAATACTTTCCTTTCCTACGATTGATGCTGCACGAGCTCGAGCAGCACTCCATTAGCAGATGAGGGATGAACAAAAGCCACCAAACATCCACCCGCGCCCACTCGCGGCGTTTCGTCGATGAGGCGTGCCCCTTTGTTTCTTAGCTCCGCAAGCGAGGCGTTGATATCCGCGACCTCAATTGCAATATGATGCATTCCCGGTCCGCGTTTAGCGAGAAACTTTCCCACAGCTGTTTCGGCACTCAGTGGCTCGAGTAACTCGACATGAGTGTCGCCCACGGCGAGCATGCATACCTTAACACCTTGCTCGGTAACTTCCTCA
This sequence comes from Acidobacteriota bacterium, assembly GCA_046733695.1. Classification (GTDB taxonomy): domain Bacteria; phylum Acidobacteriota; class Blastocatellia; order Pyrinomonadales; family Pyrinomonadaceae; genus PSRF01. Next base: position 12,474 of record JBKPPU010000050.1, on the reverse strand, counting down.
GTGGAGTCGACTTCAAGGCCGAGTGCATCGCGCCACACTGCCAGACCTTCTTCGATGCTCCTCGTGGCGATTCCGATGTGATCAACTTTCAGCAGACTGAATAATCTCCTCGACCGCAGAATAAGGGTCCCGCTGTCTGGCTGCAACTTCGTCGGCCAGCCGGTCAAGCATAGCAACCGAGGCCTCTGTTGCCAAAACCCGGGACAGGAGACTTTCGCGTAATAACTCGACAATTCGCCAGCGAGCGATGGCGCGCCGCCGCTCACTACTCACACGCGCGCCGAGTTGCCCATTGACTTGTTGGCCACAAAATTTCTCGATCGCTGCGGCGAGCTCGGCGACACCGTGATTTTCCGTGGCCACGGTCTTGACGATGGGCGGATCCCAGCCGTCGTCGCGCGTCGCCAGCGACAGCAACGACTCGAGCTCCTTTTCGGTCGCAAAAACACCTTCTTTATCGGCCTTGTTGATGACGAAGATGTCGCCGATCTCCATGATTCCGGCTTTGATTGCCTGGATATCGTCGCCCATGCCCGGCACTAGAACCACTACCGACACATCCGCCGCTTTAACGACCTCGACTTCATCCTGTCCGACGCCAACAGTCTCAACGACGATCTTGGAGTAACCAGCGGCGTCAAGAATCGCGACTGCGTCGACGGTGGCACGTGCGAGTCCGCCGAGATTGCCGCGCGTCGCCATCGAACGGATGAAGACGCCTTCATCGAGGCCGAGAGTCTGCATGCGAATGCGATCGCCGAGGATAGCGCCACCGGAAAACGGGCTCGAAGGATCGACCGCCACGATGCCAACGCGTTCACCCTGTTGGCGGTAAAACATTGCGAGCTTGTCGACGAGAGATGATTTGCCCGCGCCCGGAGATCCCGTGATGCCAATCACGAGGGCACCACGCGAGCGCTGATAGATCTCCTTCATCAGCGCCGCAGCATCTTTCGCGCCATCTTCGATCTTCGAGATGGCACGCGCCACGGCGGCAGCTTCGCCACGACTTACACGCTCGACTAAATTATTGGTTGGAGGCATTTCACTCAATAGGTCCTATAGGGCCTATAGGACCTATATTTGTAGCAGCTCAGACCTGTCGCAGCACTTCACGCGCGATGATGATGCGCTGAATCTCCGAGGTACCTTCTCCGATCGTGCACAGCTTCGAGTCGCGCCAGTACTTTTCTGGCGGATAATCCTTCGTGTACCCGTATCCGCCGTGCACCTGGATCGCTTCTTCGCAAACGTGAACGCTCACTTCGGAAGCAAACAGCTTGGCCATCGACGACTCTTTCGTCGTCCTCTTTCCATTGTCCTTCATCCACGCGGCGCGATACATCAACAGTCTTGCGGCATCGATCTGTGTCGCCATGTCCGCAAGCTTGAACTGGATTGCCTGAAACTCCGCGATCGGTTTTCCGAACTGCTGTCGCTCTTTTGCATAACGCACAGCCGACTCATACGCCCCCTGTGCAATGCCGACTGCAAGTGCCGCGATCGAGATACGACCACCGTCGAGTATCTCCATCGCATTCACAAAACCCTGGCCTTCTTCACCGAGCATTTGCGAGTTGGGAACAAAGCAGTCTTCAAAAACTACGCTCGCAGTTTCCGAAGCACGCAATCCCAGCTTGTTCTCTTTCTTTGAAGGCGAGAACCCTTTCATCCCCTTCTCAAAGATAAACGCCGAGATGCCTTTGCTTCGCTGAGCCTTGTCGGTGACCGCCATCGCCACGCAGATGTCAGCATGAATCGCGTGAGTGATGAAGTTCTTGGAGCCGTTGACGATCCAGCCACCGTCCGTTTTCACAGCGGTCGACTTCGTTCCAGACGCATCCGATCCGGCGCTCGGTTCGGTGAGTCCCCACGCTCCCAATTTTTCACCGCTCGCTAACGGTGCGAGATACTTCCGCAGTTGTTCGTGAGTGCCGTATTTGAAAATGTGATTTGAACAAAGCGAATTGTGTGCAGCCACTGAAATGCCGACTGAGCCATCGACGCGCGACAACTCTTCGATGATCGTCGCGTACTCGACGTAACCCATGCCCGCGCCGCCATACTCCTCCGGAAAAAGCACCCCCATCAATCCGAGCTCTGCGAGTTGCGGTTTTAACTCGATCGGAAAATGCTGAGACTCATCCCACTCCAGAACGTGAGGCGCGATTTCCGATTCCGCAAACTCGCGCACGCTCATCTTGATCTGCTGCTGCTCTTCGGTTAACTCAAAATGCATAATGTTAGGATGATACGGATCTGTGGAAAGCGATTCAAACGGACCCGTGTGATCTGTGGCTCCGCTTTTTCGTCAGTCTGGCAACTTCTGAGGGAGACAACAACCGCCAGCTTCCGGGTTTGAGTTTGTCGTCGGTGAGAAAACCGATGCGCACACGTCGCAGCTTCAACACGGAGTGGCCGATTAACTCAAACATACGTCGCACCTGCTGGTTGCGTCCCTGATGGAGCAACACTTCATACCACGCGTTTGTCTGCGTCTCGTGAAGCTTTTCGATCTTTGCCGGCGCCGTGCGCGTGCCGTCGTCAAGCGTCACTCCACGTCGCAGCCGTTGAATGCCACTGTCAGCGGGTACGCCCTTCACTTTCACTTCGTAGACTTTCTCGACACGATTGCGCGCCGCCGTCACATAGTTTGTGAGGTCGCCATCGTTCGTGAGTAAGAGAAGGCCCTCGGTGTTGAAGTCGAGACGCCCGACCGGATGAAGCTTGCCGAGCGAAGGCGGTAAGAGTTCCGTCACGAGCGGCCGGCCTTCAGGATCCGAAACGCTCGAAAGATAACCCTTTGGTTTGTTCAGAAGTACGTAAGTTTTTTCGCGAGACTGGAGCTGCGGATTAATGAGTTTGCCGTTTACCTTGATGTGATCCTTTTCGGGATCAGCCTTCGTGCCGAGTTCTTTTACGACGTGTCCGTTGATCGTCACGCGTCCCGCAGCAATCAGCTCCTCTGCATGCCGGCGTGAGGCAACACCAGCCGCAGAGATCAATTTTTGCAGTCGCTGCTCCATAAGCACATTGCCGATTTCCGATTGCCGATTGAAATTGGCAATTGGCAATCGGAAATCGGCAATACTACGATCCGCCGCTCAAATCGTGAAAGTCTTCTACACTCGGCAACTCCGAAAGATCCTTCAACCCGAACTGTAACAAGAACTCCTTCGACGTTCCATACATCATCGGACGCCCAACAGTCTCTTTACGCCCCTTCGCCACGATCAATTTCTTGTCCAACAGCGTCTTGATTGCCGAAGGCGACTGCACTCCACGTATTTCCAGAATCTCAGGAACAGTAACCGGCTGCCGGTACGCAATCACTGCGAGCGTCTCGAGCGAGGCGATACTCAGCTTTGCACTCGGACGCGTCTTCAGAAACTTACGCACGTGCTCGTGATACTCAGGTCGTGTCGCAAACTGCCAACCACCTGCGACCTCACGCAACTGCAATCCACCGTTTCGACCGTTGAACTCTTCTGCCAGGACTGCTACTGCCTCACTGATGACTGCCTTGTCTTCCTTGAGAACGTCGGCGATGGTCTTCACACTCAACGGCTCATCAGAAACGAAGATCAGCGCCTCAATCACTCCAGCGCGTTCCGCATGGCTCTGCGGTGCGGACAACGGTTCGTCGTCCGCGCTTTCTTCTTCAGTGGCGCCCGACAACTGCTCGGCTTCGGCAACCATCGCCGCGAGTTCACGACTTGCCTCTTCGTTCAGAGCGGCCTCGTCGAGCGGCTCCTGACTGACATTCTCTTCGACCATTTACAATTAGCCTGTTGCCCGCGCGACGATGTCTCCAAAAGTTTCGCGCTGAAATAGTTTGACCTCAGTTGTTCTCACCAACTCCAAAACCGACAGAAACGCGAGCACGAGCTCGCGACGCGATCGGGCGCGCTCAAAGAAGACACGCAAGTTGAGCTCACCCGCAGACAGGACCATGTTGCGTAAACGCTCGAGCATCTCAGCCATCGAAACCTCTTCGCGCTCGATCTCGAGTAACTTCTCTTCCTTGTGTCGCGCCAGAATGTCCTGAAAGACTTTCAGTAAATCAAACAACCCGACCGCTACTTCGGGATTGTTCTTGTCAGTTTCCAGTTCTGCGCGTTTGAAGACGGCCTGCTCGACCGTTGCGCGGGACCACAGCATCTCGGCTGCGGCCTTATACTTCTGATACTCCAGCAACTGATTGACTAATTCCGTACGTGGATCTTCGTCTTCTTCCGCGGCGGCGAGAGGATCGCGCGGCAGCAGCATCTTCGTCTTCAACTCAATCAGCGTCGCCGCCATCACCAGAAAGTCGCCGGCAACAGCGATGTCCAGCTCCTGCATGATGCGCAGGTAACGCAGATACTCGTCAGTGATGCGAGCGACGGGAATGTCGTAAATACTGACGTGCTCCTGACGAATCAGATGCAGCAGGAGATCGAGTGGCCCTTCAAACTCGCCCAGCAGGATCTTCAGATCGTCGGTGTCATCGTCAGACACGATCTGCGGCACTGCGCCGGCGACGTTAAGTTGTGCTTGAGGGTTATTTTCGTCCATCAATCCGCGTCATCCGTGGCCTAAACCTGTTTTTTGAAATACCTGCTCCAGAGTCGTCTTTGCGATTTCTCTCGCCTTATCAGCGCCCCGGCCCAGGATCTGATCGAGTTGCTCGTCGCTGATTTCTCTCACGCGTTGCTGAATAGGCCGCAGGAATTCCACCGTCGCTTCCGCGAGATCGCCTTTTAATTGCGCGTAGCCCTTGCCTGCAAAATGATCTTCAGCTTCCTGCTGCGACTTGCCAGTGATGAGGTGATAAATCTCCAGCAGGTTGTTGATTGCGGGACGCGATTCATCAAAGCGAATATCGGTTCCGGAATCGGTTACGGCGCGTTTGAACTTCTTTTGAATCGTGTCAGCGTCGTCCATCAGCAACACACAGCCGTTTGGATCGTCGTCTGACTTCGACATCTTCTTCGCCGGATCCGACAGAGACATGATGCGTGCGCCGACCTTGGGAATGTAAGCCTCAGGCACTTTGAAAGTCTCACCAAAATCGCGATTGAAACGGATCGCGAGATCGCGAGTCAGTTCCAGATGCTGTCGCTGATCGTCACCTACCGGTACGAGATCAGTGTGATAGAGCAGGATGTCAGACGCCATCAACACCGGATAATCAAAGAGACCGACGGAGATGTTTTCCTGTTGCTTGCGTGCTTTGTCTTTGTACTGCGTCATGCGCTCGAGCTCTGACATGCGCGCGACACAGTTCAACACCCACGTGAGTTCAGCGTGCTCTTTAACGTGCGACTGAATGAAGACGGTGGACACTTTTGGATCGATTCCCACAGCCAGGTAGATCCGCGCGAGGTCGCGAGTCTTCTCCGCGAGCAACTTCGGATTCTGCGGCAGAGTGATGGCGTGCAGATTCACGATACAAAAGAAACTCTCGTATTCGTGTTGCAGTGCGACCCAGTTGCGCAACGCGCCGAGGTAATTTCCAAGATGTACGTTGCCGGTTGGTTGCGCGCCGCTGAAGATTCGCTTGGTCATTCTTGTTTACAGGAGGGAGTACACCGTTCTGAGGATTGGCGAAACTATCGCGCTGAAAACTCCCATGTACATCAACACCATCAGGATCACGAATCCATACTGCTCCAGGATCTCGTAAAGCGGCTGCATGCTGGGGGGAAGAAAAGTCTCCAAAACTTTGCTGCCGTCGAGCGGAGGGAAAGGCAGTAAATTAAAGACTGCCAGTGAAATGTTCATCGACAGCATGTTAGTAAGCAGAAGTCCAACGGGTTCCAGGAGGCTGTCGGGAATCGCGTAAGCCAGACCAGTGGTGCGCAATACCTTGATAATCGCAAAAGCGATAGTGGCGATCAGGAGGTTGGCCAGAATGCCTGCGATCGAGACCATCACATTGGCGAGATCCTTCTGCCGCCAACGAAGTGGGTTTACGGGCGTCGGTTTACCCCAGCCGATCAAAAAGAACCCGCCGGCGCCACCGGCTGCACTGATCAAAAAATTCACGATCGGTATCAAGAGAGTTCCGATAGGATCCGTATGAGCCACCGGATTCAGCGTCACCCGTCCCAGCAGTCGCGCCGTGTCGTCACCAAATCTGTCAGACATCCAGGCGTGCGCAGCCTCGTGTGCGGAGATCGCAAGCAGCAGCACCACCATGTAGATGACAAGCTGCGGTATGATTTGTTCCGGGTTCAAGGAAACACTCTCGCTAACAAGATGCTGGTTACTTAATCACATTCTCACGCAAAGGCGCAAAGGTATAAAGTAGTCCGGGCTCACTCAGGTAATAACGTTCCCTTAATCTGGGTTGGCACACTGTAGACGGAGTCGATCGATACCACTGCCATCTCACCCGCCGAGCTAAACGCAAGTCCCACCAGATTGACACCAGCAACTACGAGCTTCGCTTCACTTCCGTTCGGTGAAATACGAACGATACCGCGCCGCCCGCGCAATGCGGCGGCCACGTACAAATTACCTTCGCGATCGAATGCAAGCCCCTGCGGGCGTCCGAGTCCCTTGAAAAACGTGTCGAGGTCACCATCAGGATTGATCCGGCAGATCGAATCGAAGCTGGTTACTGTGGGGCCGGCAATGTAGAGCGAATCGTCAGGACCAAACGCGAGGTGAAACGCTGAAACTGACGGTTCGATCTGCGTCCACGCTCGCTCTTCTCCGATGCCATTTACTTTAAAGATCGACCCGGTGCGATCGCCGACGTGCATCAGGCCGCTGCGATCGAAGGCGATCCCGGATGCAACTCCGAGGTTGCGAGCGAACGGAACAGCTTCTTTGAATGGATTTATCTTGTAAACAATTCCTTCGAGTCGACTACTCACAAACATTTCGCCGTCAGGACTAAACGCGATGCCGGTCGGGTTTGGGATGTCCCCGGAATACTCAGACACGTCACCGCTGATATCGATACGAAATAGCGTCACCGGCAACTCCTCGCCTCGCGATCCTGAACGCGTGACAAAGAGGGCGCCATCCTCCGGGTCGAATGCGGGACTGGCAACAGGATGTAGATCCCCGGCGAGTTTTTTCCCAACCGTGAGATATGCAGGTTCACTTGCCTTGTAGTGGCTCCGCAAGTACACCTCGACTCGGCCGCCCGTCGTTTCGGGAACCGTGGCCAGCACCCGGCGTGGGCCAAGCGCGACTATCTGCGCGGCTGCTTCGCCAATGTCGACGTAACACTTCGACGGTTCACTGGTGTCGAAATTAGTGCACTCAATCACGATCTCCCCACCGGGTATCGCATACGGCGGATCGATGTTCACAATTTTCGGAACTGTACGCATAAAAGCTGTTCATGATACAGGAAACCAACGTCCAAGTCGTACTTACGAAGCGTTGCTGCATCCATCACTATGGTATAATTCGCCCCCGGAACAGGAAGGAAAAGGCCATTACCAGCGTTCTCGGCAACACTCTGGGATTAAAACCAAATCAACTGCGGCGCATCGAAAAGCTGTACACTCGACGCATCCCTCCTGACCAGATCGTCACCCCTGAGTTTGCTCGCCAGCTAGGCGAACTATCCCACGAAACCCGACGACAAATCGGCGCACTGATCGACCGCCAGGGACACATTCAGTATGTGATGGTAGGCGACAATCGCCGCATCGAGCTCCCGGATTTCAAACGTGTGCGCGTTGCTTCGGGAAGATTTCGCGGACTTCGGTGTGTACATACGCACCTGCGCGGCGAACCACTAACACAGGACGACTTAACAGACCTTGCTCTGCTGCGTCTGGATCTCATGGCCGCCATCGACGTCGACGTCGAGTCGGGACTTCCCGGACTCGTGCGCGCCGCACACCTCTTGCCTTTGCACGCCGGCGAATTAGATAACGCGACCACGCCGTACGCTTTTCTCGAACCGAAAATACCTTCGCAACTCGATCTCGATTTTCAGGCGCTGATCAATTCGCTTGAAGAAGAGATGGCACGAAATCGTCGCACCGCACGACGCGCTGAAGTTCGCGATCGCGCCATTCTCGTCGGCGTTGCCACAGGCTCACTCGCCGACGCTGAAGAGTCAATGGAGGAACTGGCAGAACTGGCCGCGTCAGCAGGCATGCTCGTTCAGGACAGGATCATTCAACGACGTTCGGCGATCGATCCACGCACAGTGCTCGGCCGCGGCAAACTCGATGAACTGATCATCCGCGCCCTCCAGCTCGGCGCCGACATGCTCGTGTTTGATAGTGAGCTTTCGCCGGCGCAGGTGAGATCGCTTTCAGAAGCAACCGATCTAAAGGTGATCGACCGATCGCAATTGATCCTCGATATCTTCGCGCAACGCGCACAGTCGAAAGAAGGAAAGATCCAGGTAGAGTTGGCGCAGTTAAAATATCTATTGCCACGTTTGATTGCCGGCCAGGATTCCGCGTTCTCGCGTCTGGCGGGCGGCATCGGCGGTAGAGGTCCCGGTGAAACAAAACTCGAAACAGATCGCCGCCGTGTACGCGACCGTATCAATCGTCTGGAACGAGAGATCGAGACGCAAAGACAACGACGTCAGGAACGTCGTAAAGGGCGAACGAGACACGGACTGCCGGTGATCTCGATCGTAGGTTACACCAACGCGGGTAAGTCAACTTTGCTCAACGCACTCACGAAAAGTGACGTGCATGCCGAGCAACGGATGTTTGCGACACTCGATCCGACGTCGCGCCGGCTGCGATTGCCGCGCGAACAGGAAGTAATCATTAACGACACGGTGGGATTCATTCGTGCGTTGCCTCCGGATCTGCTTTCTGCATTCCGCGCCACGCTCGAGGAGATTAGCGACAGCACGTTACTGATTCACGCCGTCGACATCTCGAATCCACGTTGGGTGCAGCAGGTACAGTCAGTAAAACGAATCCTGGCCGAATTAAAGCTGGCCGAGATTCCATCCGTCCTTGCATTGAACAAGGCGGATCTGGTTGACCCGGAAAGTGTAGAGGCGGCCGTTCGTCAGGCCCAGCAGCTCGATAACGGCGAAACGGTGGTCATCTCGGCCATCAAGCCGTCGACCCTGGACGCTTTACTCGAAAAAGCTGGAGCGGTATTGGCCCGTAACCTCGCCGCCGCTTAATCAGCCACAAAAAAGCACAAGATGCACAAAATGAAAACCGCATTCTCAAATCATTCTTTTGTGCTTCTTGTGCCTCTTTGTGGCTAATCTCTTTATGGGACTTCGTCCACGATTCAAAACTCCCTTTAGCCAGGCGCGCGACAAGCTATTGGCTTACCTGTATCGCCCGTTACTGGTGTTTCAGCCGCGCACCCGCTTTCTGATTGGCTGCAGCGTTCTTGTTCTCCTCACGACCCTTCTCCTTCTCACCAACCGCGCTTTCAGCTTCAATGAAAACTACCAGGTCGGCGAAGTGCTCGCCCGATCGATCGTCGCGCCTTCCGACCTGAGCGTTGAAGATCAGGTTGAAACAGAGCGACTCAAAAACAACGCTCGCGCATCCACGCGAGCTGTCTTCAATTACGACTCGAGCCGTGGAGAGACGTCGGTACAAAGCTTTCGTTCGGCATGGAATGACATCCAACAACAAACAAGCTCAGCTCCGAAAAAGTCTGAAGCCGACGTCGATCGCATTGCTTCAATCATTCGCGAAATCAGTGGCGGATATATTTATGACGATAACGAAGCGGATCGTTTGCAGTCAGAGATTGTGCTGGTTGACGTTCGCGCATCCGTCCCGCCAGTGATCCTGGCCGCGCCCCGCACGAGAATGATCCCACTCTCGACTGCGCGCCGGAGCCTGGAAACGCGAATCCTCAATCTTCAGGGTTGGTCGTCAGAACAAAAGGCCGCATTAAGTGCCGCATTGGCGCCACTGATTCGTCCCAATGTCGTTCTCGATCAAACAGCTACCGCAGCCGCTCGCGAAACAGAAGCCAGCCGCGTCCAGCCGGTCGTGATCTCGCTCAAACGTAATCAGGTGATCGCGCGCGAAGGCGATACGGTAACGCCCGGCATTCTGGCGCAGATTGCAGCCATCAAAACTGCCGGGCATGCGGGCAGACCGTGGCACAACTTCTTCGGATTGTTGCTGGTAGTTGTTGGTGTTTACTGGGCGGCGTGGAAGTTTGCGGAACACAGAAGCGGTGGCAGTCCGCTGAGTTTGAATAAGCACAAAGCGTTTGCTTTGGTTGGCTCTGCGATCCTGGTCCAAACCGCGTTGATGAAAGTTGGGTTTGCGTTTGGCGAAAGCATGGCCGCGCGCATGCAACCACCTTTCAACGATCCGGTCATCTGGAATTACGCCATTCCGTTTGCGGCGGGCGCACTGCTGGTGGCGATGCTCGTCGATACGCAGCTCGCCTTCCTGACGGGAATCATCACGGCTCTGTTTGCAGGAATGCTGGCGCCGGGTGGAATGCAGAAAGCACTCTTCGCGATGGTTTCCTGTTCGGTGGCGATTTATGGAATCGGGCGTTATCGCGAACGGCAATCAGTCACGCTCGCTGGTCTGCTGGTCGGAGTCGTAAATGTGGTCATGGCTCTCGCCCTCATTGCGTATTCGGAACAGCCACTCACTTTTAGAACCTTCCTGCTTGCGCTTGGAGCAGGCATTGCGGGAGGACTGTTGACGGCTGTGTTTGCGGCCGGTGGACTGCCGATTAACGAGTCGCTGTTTGGGATACTGACTGACGTAAAACTGCTGGAGCTTTCAAACGCCGATCTGCCCGTGCTGGGCCAACTGGCCTTACGTGCGCCGGGCACCAACCAACACTCTCACGCAGTGGGCCAACTTGCCGAAGACGCTTGTCGCGCTGTTGGAGCAAATCCGCTGCTGGCTCGCATTGGCGCCCTGTATCACGACATCGGCAAACTCGCTGCGCCCGAATACTTCGTCGAGAACCAGCAGGGCGATAATCCACACGATAGACTGCGTCCCTATCAAAGTGCCAAGATCATCACCAGCCACGTCACCTACGGTGCGAGACTCGCGAAAGAAATCGGTCTGCCGGAAAAGATCGCCGACTTCATTCCGCAGCACCACGGCACCAGAACGCTGCACTATTTCCTGCGCAAGGCTCAGGCACAAGCAAAACCGAATGAGACTGTAGACGAAGCTGACTTTCGTTATCCGGGTCCGAAGCCGCAGTTCAGGGAAGCGGCCATCATGATGCTGGCTGACTCCTGTGAGGCAGCCGCACGTTCACTGGCGCGTCCCGATCCGGAGAACATTCGCGCAATTGTGATCAAGATCGTCGACGCAATCATCAGCGATGGACAGCTTGATGAGTGTGACGTGACGTTGCAGGAACTAACGACGATACGGGAGGCGATGATCAGCGCGCTGACGGCGATTTATCACGCACGTATCGATTACCCCGGTTTCAATCCTCCAGCGATGACAGGACCGCTCCCGCCCCTACCCGCCGGCAACCTCGACAGCGAAGAACGAGGCATCAGCTACAGTAAGCCTTCCGAAGTTCCTATCAGCCTTGGCGGTGAAGTCGAAGACGAAGCCGTGCCACGAAAAGTCAGTAAGAGATAGCCACAAAAAGGCACATAAAGCACAAAAAGAGTTTTTAAAATCCGTTCTGATCGGGTGAGAATATCCGTCTGATCTGTGGCTAAAACTTTGGCCGGAGTTTCGCGTACGTCGTGGGAAGGTCTTCGGGAATTACACGGGATTCGCCAACCGTTGTCATGAAGTTGGTATCCCCTGACCAGCGTGGCAACAGGTGAATGTGGAGGTGGTCTGCGATGCCGGCGCCGGCCGCAGAGCCGAGATTCATTCCCATATTGAACCCCGACGGTGAATAGACTTCACGCAACGCGGTTTGCGCCCGCTTGGCCATGTCCATCAACTCATCGGTCATCTCTTTAGGCGCCGAATCAAACTCATTCGTGTGCAGGTAAGGAACGACCATCAGGTGGCCCGTGATGTACGGATAGAGATTTAGCACCACAAAACAGTGCTCGGCCCGGTGCAGAACAAAATTCGTTTCATCATCCGCGGGGTTACCCGCAATCAAACAAAACACGCAGCCATCGCGCTGCGCATCGACCCCTGATGCGATGTACCTGGCTCGCCAGGGACTCCATAACCTTTCCATGGGTTAAAGGATGGGTGGACGATGGGTGTCGTCGCTGATGGACCGTGAAGGATTTGTCGCCGACGCGTGTGCGCCGGAATTCTCGTCGTTGATGAGCTCTTTCAGTTCTTTGCCGGGTTTGAAATACGGAACTCGTTTGGCCGGAATACTGACCGGGTCGCCTGTTTTTGGATTTCGGCCGCGGCGCGCACCACGCTCCCGCACGCGAAAGCTGCCAAAGCCACGCAACTCAATCTTCTCGCCCTGGTTCAGGGTTTCGATGATGCTTTCAAAGACAATCTCTACCAAACGCTCAGCGTCCTTTTTCGTGAGTTCAGCCGCTCGAGCTACGTCTTCGACGAGTTCTGCTTTTGTCATGCATCACCTCGA
>JBKPPU010000049.1:0-4422 GCA_046733695.1 Acidobacteriota bacterium | reverse complement strand
CTTGCAAAGACATCACTTCCCGGATTTGGTCGTAGATGCCTTCGCGCCAGAGCCGCCGCTCTGCTGCCGTCGCGCCTCGACTTTTTGCAAGGCACCTTTGAAAAAATCTAGTTCCAGAGTTTTCTCGGCCAGCACTCGCTTGAGTTGGCTGACCTCTTTACGCAGGGTGGATTCGCGTGAGGTTTGTGGCGGTGGCCACTCGCTCTTATCTGGTGGGTCAAGTTGATCGCGCCAGCGGTACAACAACCGCCGATCGATGTCCAACTCCCTCGACAGCGCCGAAATGTCGTCGCATTGTTTCATGCGTTCGACGCATGCGCGCCGGAACTCATTTGAGTAGCGTCCCACTCGTCTCTTGGCCACTTGCAACTCCTTTCTGGGCTAAGTGTGCCAATTTCGAGTGTCTCAATCTAGGGGTTCAGTCCATTTTTGAGTGACCCGCGGTTGAGACATTTTCAACAAAGCATCTGGCCCGTCATACCTATGGAATTCGCCACTTATCTAAGCGAATGGCCAAGCTTACTCTGCGAACACATTGCAGCTTGTCATTCACCTTTCAAAAAACGCTGCCATCTTCGAAGACCTATGCAGCCTGTGTTGATACAGAAGATCTAGTATCACCAAGCTTCGCACGGATGGCCTGTTCGAGCATCGCTACCCCCTGCGACAGTAAAGAATCTATGTAGTTTCCTTCGCCATTATTTCGTAGCGCGATGTCCAAATAAATTGCAATCCTTCCCATTCCCAAAACCAACCTTAAAACTAGTTCCTTTGGCAAATGAAGATCGGCGGGTAATTCGCACGCGATAAGTTTTGAGAACATCAGCCACATATGCCGCAATCTTATGATGTCGTGATCGACTACTCGAAGATCGTCATAACTTGCCTCAACAACACAGCGTTTGATCTCTGTTATTGACAGATACCGCTTGACTGTCGAAGCAAGGCCGTACAACGATTCAATTGAATCGGCAGTTCCAGGTTGCATTCCAGATTTAGACCAGCTAGCTTGCAACATCTGACATTGTTCTAGCCATAGCTGAACTGCTTGAAACGCGCCTTGATCGGTTAAGTCGTAGTCGGGATTCATGAAGATATTTAGGATGAGATCGAGCGCATCTACCGGAATTTGAAGTTCTGGAGAATTCTCCTTTTCCAGGTTAGCTGCAAGTATGGAAGCACTCTCACTTAAGACGTCCTCTACGTTCTTATCAGCGGTGCAATCCATTTGAACACTTGAAATGGTGCGTTCGAGCGGCTCAGAGAGCGCTCCACGGACGCGGCCCAAATCCACCGGGTACCCAAGAAGCCACAGTGGAACATACGCATGTCTATAGTCGCCAAACAAATTCAATAGCTCAATTATCCAAACCGATAGCTCGATGATTATCACTCCATTGGACCATCGGCTTTTTGACTTACCCTGCGCCCGACCTAGACTTGCGCCCTCAAGATCAAATGGAGGCAGCAGGTCGCGTGAGCGCCAATCAGTCACTTGGCGAAGCGTTACACCTACATATCCACGGTCATGAAGCACTTCGACCAATTCTTTTTTTGATAATCCAGCGTTCTCTTGCATAACTTGCATGTTCTTTGCTCCTTTCAGTGTGAGCCGAAGATTAGCAAATGACCAAGCTCGGCGAGCCGCAGTAACAATGTAACGTGTAACCCCGAGCTTAGTTGAAAGGCTCCAAGAGTACCCACCAAACCACAGTGCGTTACATTCGGGCCGTTCAGTTCCAACGTGACGTGCGAGCGATTCAATTTGTCCCCAAATTGCCCACAAATGAAGATACGGCCGCCAGTGATGGCGGCCGTAAACTTTTGATCGAACTGGTCGGGGCGAGAGGATTCGAACCTCCGACCTCTCGGTCCCAAACCGAGCGCACTACCAGGCTGTGCTACGCCCCGAAGGATGAGGCATTCTAAGAGCCGGGTTGCGGATGGTCAAGCTGGGACAGGAAATCGCGGGTGTTCATCAGAGCGCGGGCGCGATGGCTGATGCGGTTTTTGACCTCTTCAGAGAGTTCCGCGAAGGTTTGGTTGTAGCCGTCGGGGACGAATAGGGGATCGTAGCCGAAGCCGCCGTCGCCCCGTGGCGAGAAGATGATTGTTCCCTCGCAGATGCCTTCCGAGACATTTAGCACGGAGCATTTCGCGTCCGAGATTGCGACGACTGAGACGAAACGCGCGCGGCGATTTCCGTTGGGGATCTTAGCGAGCTCAGAGAGAAGAAGCTTACGGCGATCTCCGTCGGAAGCGTTCTCGCCTGCGTAACGCGCTGAGAAGACACCGGGCGCACCTGCGAGTGCTTCCACTTCCAATCCCGAATCGTCTGCGAGTGTGCACATTCCTGTTGCCCGGGCATAGAATCGAGCTTTCAGGACCGCATTGTCTGCATAAGTGGCGCCGTTCTCGGCGGGTGTCTCGACGCCCGGAAATGACCGCAGTGAACAGAAGGACCATCCCGCATCTGCGAGGATGCTTTCGATTTCTCGGACCTTTCCAGAATTCCGCGTGCCCAGTAACAGCGTTTGCATACGGCTAGCGACTCGCCCCGTCAGGTTGGAGAAGGGACATGATGGTGCTGAACTGTCCAAACGCAGAGTGAGTTGTACGTTCGATACCAAAAGCGTTCAGTCTTGTTTCAGTAGAAGAAAGACCAGCGGGTCGCAACGTATTTTGTAGCTTTGTGACTTCGTCAGCCGAGAATCGCCGTCCCTGAAGTTTCAAGAGCGTCAGAATAAAATTGTTCAGTCGCGCTTCGTCGTTTGCATACGTGACTATCGGCGCTGAACTCTCCTCCGCAGAGTGTTGCAGCTCTTTCACGTCGGCCGCTTTCTGCTGCAGTGCCAAAAGACCCGCGCGCATGTTCTCTGACTTACCCAGCAGGACATAACCGTCGGCAAAGACTGCGGCGAACTCTTTCTCAAGATCCACTTTCGCCGTGAGCCCTTCGAGGATTTGACCTTTGGAGTCTTTGAACACCTCCTGCGTCAGCGAGCGTCTCAGTCGTGCTTCATCACTGACACGCGCCACCAGAATCGAGCCTTCCGCGATTTGCGACGGCTTCAGCGTCAACAGCGGCGGACTCAGCGTCGCCAAGGCTTCTTTCGGATCGCTGATGCCGTAAACTGACAGACTTGATCGCAACAACGACCCGAATAAGACGGCCGGTAACGCGTCGAGCTTGAATGAGACTGCTGAGCCCAGCGAGCTCCATGCTGTCGCTGGTTCTTTGTTTCGATAGATCGTCAGCGATTGAAATCCTTCGGGAACGAGTTTCCAGAAGTCCTGATCTCGTTCCGCAGTTTCGAAAGCCGGTTGCAGTCGCGATACGACTCCAGGTTCGAGCGAGAAGAGAAATCGATCTTCGATTCCGTGAGAGGAAGCATTCGCGGTCCAGGCGACGCCGCGCAAGACTTTGCCGGCACTGACCGCGAGCAGCTCTTCCAACTGTTGATCGCCGGGCGCCTTGCCCATCAGCAACGGCGCGGCCCAGGAAAAGAGCTTCGCGGAGTTTGCCCGTGAGATGTAACCGAAGCCGAGCGCCTTGTCTGACTCAAGACTCGAACGAACCTTCAACAACTCCGTATCGGTGTGAATGCTGGCGCGCGTGCCGCGGCGGACGTCCAGGCACGTGCGAATGGCGTTGTCAGAATTGCCAATTACGACGAGAGTGCCATCAACTGCGCCAACGATCTTGCGGTCGCCGCCGGCCACCGAACATTCGATGTACTCTGCATCGGCGCTGCGTTCAGCACACATCGAGGCGCCGTAGGCGAAGTCCGCGAGTTGCTTGACGGCTTCGATCGCGGTGGGTTTAGTGCGCCAGCGCGCGGTGTGAGTCTCGGCGATGATTGCGACTTCAGGACGCACTTTGAGAGTGTCGTTTTCTTCGGTTGTGTTGAGTCCGACGACGACGAGTGCCACCTGTGCGCGTGCGAAGAGAACTGCCGGAAGTGGGCCGATGCCGGCGCGCGCGCCGAGGTGCAGCAATCGGTTTTGAGTTGCGGGTTTGGTCTTGGTGATGGACGCTGCGGACTGCCAGGCTTCGCTGTGTTGAATGGCGTTTGCGACGTCTTCGAGGTTGTTGAACTCGATGTAGACGAGTGAGTCGGCTGGGGCGTAGTTGGCCATGTCGACTCTCGATGGAGTGTTCCACCAGAGGCAAACGGCGACGATTACGATTAGGAGTAAAGCGAGAGCGACAAGGGGGCGCAAAAACTTCATTGGTGCGAATCGTAACAGAGTTCGTGCGAACCACCGAACGTACTGTAGGGGCGGCCACGGAGGTGTTGATTGTCAAGACATCCTTTACAGTTTGTTATCACGACATCCTTTACACTTTTTATCCAGTAGTAGTAGGGGCTGTGGGAACGGTGGGAAAACTGTAGTTTGTTTTTCCACGGTTTCCACAGC